>NZ_JBSFBX010000005.1:9660-420134 GCF_053593175.1 Streptomyces sp. NPDC002386 | reverse complement strand
GACCACGAAACCGCACACGCCCCCCACACCAGCAACACCAACGACCCCCAAACCAACTTCACCCCCACCGTCACCCTCCACCGCACCATCCACTAACCCCCGCCAACCACCAACCCAACAACCCCAACAACCCCAACAACCCAGGCCAAGGCGATGAAGACGACCTCACGCAAGGCGCTTCTCGTCCTGGACGGCACCCTGCTGCCGATCGACAGGATCACCGCAGACACTCCGCACTACTCAGGCATCAAGCGCAAGCGGGACAGCCTGCAGGTCAGGGTCCTCATAGGTCCGTTCAGTACCTACTTGCGTTCCCGGATTCTGAGCGGCGTGGTGGGTTGTCCGAGGACTCCGGATGTCGGACGTCGGTGCTTAGGCTGCGGCGAACGGCTGCGGCCGAGGTACGGTCCGATGCCCTGAATTGCTCGGCAGTTGTCGCGCCCTGCAGTGGCGGGAGGATGTCGGCTGAAGCAGCGCTTGGCGGCCGTTCAGCGGGGCGGGCCCGGGACGACCGCTCGCGTCGTCCCGGGCCCGCCGGAGCCCACAGCTCGCTGTCTTACTATCCCGCGCATGACTGCGACGACGTCGGGAGCGAACGCCCGGCAGCCACGTAACCGGATCCTCCTCGTCGAGGACGACGAGCCGATGGCCGAGCTGCTGGAAGCGTCGCTGCGGCACGAGGGCTACGACACCGTCACCGTCAGCAGCGGCCGTGACTGTCTGTCCGCCGGCCCGACTCCCGACTGCGATCTGTTGATCCTCGACGTCACCCTGCCCGACCTCGACGGGTTCGAGGTGTGCGGGCGGTTGCGCAGCGCAGGCTGTGAGCTGCCGGTCATCTTCCTCACCGCCCGGGACAGCCGGGCCGACCTGCGCATGGGGTTCGCGCGGGGCTGCGACGACTACCTTACAAAGCCCTTCAGCCTGGAGGAGCTGACCCTCAGGATCGCCGCCGTACTGCGCCGAAGTGGGCGGACCGACCGGGCGGACCGGCCATTGCGGATCACCGATCTCGTGCTCGACGACCGTGCCCACCGGGTGACCCGCGGCGGCCGGGAGGTCGTCCTCTCCCCCACCGAGTACCGGATCCTGCGCTACCTGCTCCAGGGGCGCGGCCAGGTGCTGTCGAAGGCGCAGATCATCGAGGCCGTCTGGGGGCAGGCCGAGGCAGGTCGTGGCGACGGCAACCTGGTGGAGGCGCACATCAGCCAGCTACGCAGAAAGGTGGACGCGCAAGGTCCAACCCTGATCCACACGGTGCGCGGCTTCGGCTATGTGCTGCGGTCGGAGAGGTGAGGCATGCGGCTGCGCGCGCGTCTGGCCCTGCTGGTGGCCGTGCTGCTCACCGGGTCGGTGGCGGCCTTCGGCGGCGGAACCCTGTGGTGGACCCGGTCGAACCGCGTCGCCGAGGCCGACGCACGGCTCCTGCGCGCCCGCGCCCAGCCGCAGTCGGCACCGCCGGGTCAGCCGGCGCGGTCAGATGTCCGGCCGGGCGAGGACCAGTCTCCGGCTAGGCAGGTCGCCCTGCTGCGCTTCGGTTCGCGGGGGCACCTTGAGGAGACCGTGCCCTCGGAGCTGACCGGGGACCTGGATCCGCTGCCGGACGTCCCCTGGACGACGGCGCTGTCCGGCGGCCCGGACGGCCAGATCAGAAGTGTCGGGAGCGTGGACGGCGCGCTGGAGTACCGCTGGACCGCGGTCCGCCGCCCCGACGGCGGCGTGACCGTCTTCGCCGTGTCGTTGGCGGAGGCGGCCCGGACAACCGACCTGCTGCTGGGGAGCCTGCTGCTGGGCGGCGGCGCCGTCGTGGCGCTCGGCGGCGGCGTCGGCTGGTGGGTGGTACGACGGCAACTGCAGCCTCTGGATGATCTGGTTGACGCCACGGAGGCGGTGGCTGCCGGTGACCTGACGCGCCCTGCCCGGCAGCGCGCCACCCAGGACGAGGTCGGACGGTTGACCACGCGGTTCGACCACATGGTCGTCCAGCTCGACGCGTCCCTCGCCGCCCGCGAGGCCGCCCGGATCAAGCTGGAGAAGTTTGCGGCCGACGCCTCCCACGAACTGCGCACGCCCCTGGCCCTCATCCGCGGCTACGCCGAGCTCCATGGCCGCGGCGGGCTGCCGCCCGGACCGCCGCTCGAGCGGGCGATGTCCCGGATCGCCACAGAGACGGAGCGGATGACCGGCCTGGTGGAGGATCTGCTCCTCCTGGCACGCCTCGATCACGAAGCCACGGACGTGGATGTCGACACGGATGGGGGCGCCGATGTGGACGTGGAGGTGGCCGCAGTCCTCTGGGACGCGGTCGAAGAACACCGCGCCGTCGGCCCCGGCCACCGGGTCGAACTGGACCTCGCGACCGGCCCGGCGGTCTCCGTCCGCGCGAACGCGCTGCGGCTGCGGCAGGTGATCGGGAATCTACTGGCGAACGTCCGCACGCACACGCCGCCCGGCACCGTCACCCGGATCGCTGCCGAGGCGGTCGGGCCGATGGTCGAGATTCGGGTGATCGACAACGGCCCCGGGATCGCGGCCGCCGACCGCCCGTACGTCTTCGAGCGCTTCTTCCGTCCCGACGGTTCCCGGGCGCGCACACGGTCCGCAACGGGGTCAGGTCTCGGGCTCGCCATCGTGGCGGCGCTGGTGAGCAGCTGCGACGGGACGGTGACCGCGCTGGAGACCCCTGGCGGCGGCGCCACCTTCCTGGTTCGGCTGCCCCGGCCACCGGCGTCGGGCGAACCGGTCGCGAGTGAGGTTTCAGCCAATCTTCAGGAGGACCTCAGCGGCTCGCGCCCCTGAGACTGCCAGCGTTCTCGCTCGACGGACCAGCAAGGCCCGGGGCCGCGTCGGCCGTGGGTCGGAGGCCGACCCGTCTTCACTCTCCCGAGCAAAGGAACGACCGTGACCGCGTCTGTGAAATCTGGAAGGTTCGCGCTGCGAGGGCTGGCCATGGCAAGCGGTACGGTGCTGCTGGCAGCCTGCGCGTCAGCAGTCCCCTCCTCCCCCACACAGCAGACCTCACCCGGGCAGTCCGTGAGCCCAGCGCCGTCGGTGGCCGGCGGAGGCGTCCCCGCGTCCTGGTCCGGGGTCACCGACCCCAAGAAGATCCCGCTCGGCGACGACATGGTTTCGACCGCTGCGCAGACCGGGCACGTCTACTCGTGCCAGACCTCCTTCCGCCCCGGCGGGGCACGACACGACGGCCCCTGGATGGACACCGCGAACAAGACGTGGGACTCCACCGCGAAGGTGCAGGTGCAGGGCGAACACAGCTGGCCAAACGCCGAGTACAACGAGACCGTCCAGGGCGACTCCCGGGTCATCACCTCCAAAGACCTGCCGACGCACCAGAGCACCGGCACCTTCCCCATCCAGCAGTCCGACCCGGCCTACGAGTACGACACCAACCCGAACGCCATCACGTCGAAGACCGTCAACCTCACCCTGCCGCTCACCCCGAGCCTCGCCGACAACGCCGGCTGTCTCCCCATGGGAGCCATCGGCATCCTCAGGAACGGCGTCTACCTCTACAACGCCCTCGACGACGCGGAACGGGACGCCGCGGCCCACGAGACCCAGGACATGTGCGACGGCCATCCCGATGGCGCGGAGGACTACCACTACCACGACATCCCGTCCTGCCTGCTCTCCGCCACCACGGAAAAGGGCTCGACCCTGGTCGGGTACGCACTGGACGGCTTCGGCATCTACGTCGAGCGAGACGACAAGGGCAACCTCCCCACCAACGCCGACCTCGACGGCTGCCACGGCCGCACCGGCAAGGTGATGTGGAACGACAAAGAGACGACGATGTACCACTACAGCGCCACCCTGGAATTCCCCTACACCGTGGGCTGCTACCGCGGCACACCGATCGAGGCCCCGGCACATGACCGCACCGGGGACAACCGCAGGGGCGCCGGTCAGGGCCAAGGCGCGAGCCAGGGGCAGGGCCGGCGCCAAAGGCAGGGACAGCGCCCGGCCCAGGGCGCGGGCCAAGGGCAGGGATAGCCCGACCACCGTCCACGGCAACCACGCTGATTCCGTGGTCTTCGGGAAGGTCTGACGTCCTCGTGGCGATGAGCGGCGCTCTGGCCTCCTGCGCCAGGGGCTGCCAGGCCCACCCTGAGAATCACCACCAGCGCTGCCGCGATGATGGCCGCGTAGTCATCGCTGATGGCCAAGCTCAGGAGTGCATGCGCTGCAGGGCTCTCATCCCACTGTCGACGACCTCGTCGTCGGATGCTCGGGCGAGCTCGTGGGCCTGGTCGCCACCGTTGAGGCCGAGGAGCACAGGCTTGCCGAAGGCCTTGTATCCGTTGACCCACCGGGACCACAGTTCGGGATTCGTGGGGTCGAACCATTCGATGACGTCGACGTCCATGTCCCAGAAAGGCTGGGGGAATTCGAGCCACAGCTTGTCAAGAAGACCGGCTCCCAGCGCTTTGACGGCCTCCTGTTTGGCGTCGGGCAGGGCCGGCTCGAAGTCGATCGTTGCCGCCTTGAGTACGCCGATCGGAACGGTGACCACTGCGCGGTCGGCCTGCACGGTGTTGCCGTCCCGCAGGGTCACCGTCACGCCGTCCGAGCCGTACCGGATGCCGGTGACGACGTGCCCCGTGCGCACCGGGATGTCACCGCGGACGTGCGCGAGGAGACGGTCGTAGCCCCGCGGGAGCAGAAGATCGGGTCCCTTCAGGTCCCGGCCCTCGAAGGTGGCCTCCACTGAGAGCTGGCTCGGCTCGGCGGCGTACTCCAGCGGATAGTTGATGTTCAGTGCGGTGCGCATTGCGGCGGAGGGATTGCGCGGCATTACGGAGGCGACGGTGGCTTCGTTGGGATCGTCGACCTGGTCCAGCTTCTTTTCGAGGCGGGCGAGTTCACGCGTTGCACGTTCGTCCTCGCCGGTGGAGTTGTCGTAGTCGAAGGTGTAGCTCGGGTCGCCGGTTTCTTTCAGGACGCGGGTCATGACGTTGCCGGAGGAGCCGTGGATCCAGGAGGCTCCCATTTCCGCCGGAACTCCGGCGAGGTGCTGGGTCCAGATGCGCCCGCCGACGCGGTTGCGGCCCTCGAGAACCGTCACCTGGTAGTTCTCGTCGACAAGCGTGCGAGCGCAGCCGAGTCCGGCGAACCCGGACCCGATGATCACAATGTGCTCGCCCTCCTCGGCCGCGTCGATGACTTGCCTGGCCGCGCGCCGTCCGCTCTCCAGTGCGCCGTGGGCTGTGGAGGGCGCCTCGGAGGACGTCGCCTCCCCGGCGAAGAACAGGCGGTCTTCCACCGGCGCGGCCAACACTGGGCGTGCCCTCGCACCCAGGCTGCTCGGTGCGAGGTAGGAGTAGGAGCAGCGGGCGAAGGGGTCGGTGGACCAGGACGTTCGCAGGTATGCCACCGGCTTTGGGATGGCAGGGTTGCCGCGTCTTGGCGCTGTGCCCAACTTGCAGGAAGCCATCGTCCCGGTGACGGCCATGGCGAGAGCCGAGCCGAGGAGCCCGCGGCGCCCGATTCGGTTCGGTGGCTTCATACGAGGCAATCCTGTCCAGGGGAGCGGTAAGGGAAAGTCGCCTGGAAGACGGGAACAAGACAGTCGTGGTTGCGCATCTGCGGTTGCTTCCTGGGGATGACGGCTGGCTGCCCGTCCTGGCCTCGCCCCCGGGCGGCCGCTGAGTCACTGAGCGCCATGGCTCGGTGCCCTGTGCCAAGGGTCGCGGGGGGGCGGGACGGGTCGGCCGGCTGTGCGGGCCGGGCATGCGATGGTCCCCGGACGTCGGGTGGCCCAGCGGTGCCGGCCGTGAAGCTTGCGTACGGGGCGAAGAGCGCTGCCGTCATGCACGCCTGTCCGTGTGGTGGGCGTGCCGGGCTGGACGTTTGGCGACGTGGAGGACTGCCGGCGTCAGGTGGCGGTGGGCCAGGTCCGCAGCAGAGCGGCGATCTTCCCCGCGGTGCAGGCGGGGTCGAGAAGCAGGTCCTTGAGAGCGATGGCGTCCTCGCGGGCGGGTTTGACGGTGATCCCGGCGGCTTCGAGGTACATGACGCCTGACGCGGCGGCGACGGCCAGGTTGGAGCGGTCCAGCCAGCGGCAACGGCCCAGCGTGTGCACCAGGGCGGCAGCCTTGGCGTAGGGGCCGTCGTACACGGGCTGCTCGAACAGTTCCGCCCGGTGGCGGGCGACCGCTGACACGGGCACGCCGTAGTCGTCGGGGGCTGGATCGTTTGCCCCGGCTGCCTCGGCAACCTGCAGGATCCAGGGAACGTCGATGTTCAGATCCATCAGGCTGCGCGCGCTCCTCGAGGCGTCTGCTCAGATTGTTCGGCCTCGTCGAAGATCGCCTGGTGTTCGGCCAGGAAGCGGGCGGCCGCGTCCACCGCGCGGGCGCGTAGGCCGCTGGTGTCGTCCTGCACCAACCGGCCGAGGTAGTCGCCGATGCTCAGCCCCAAGTCGGCGGCGCGTTTCTTCGCGAGTTCCGCTACGTCCTCGTCTACGCGCGCGCCCAGCTGTGTCTTCGCCATACCGGCATGGTAACAGCTGTTACCGGGGAGGCGGCGACGGGCGGCGCGCCCGCCCGGCCAGTCCGCACCTGGCGGCGCCGCTTCATCGAGCGGGGACTGGACGGCTTGTGCGACGACCCCAGGCCCGGCGTCCCCCGGAAGATCACCGCCGCCACCGGGCAGCGGAGTTCAAGAAGTTCCTCGCGAAGCTCGACAGGGAAGTCCCGGCTGATCTGCAGGCTCATCTGATCCTGGACAACTACGCGACCCACAAGACACCCGACATCGAACGGTGGCTGCTGGCCCACTCGCGGTTCCACCTGCACTTCACGCCGACCAGCGCATCCTGGCTGAACCTGGTCGAGCGGTGGTTCGGAATGGAGCGTCCCGTCGGCATGGAGTGGGCGTAGTCCCCGACTCCCGGGGCCGCACCGCATGCCTGTCGGCCTTGGCCAGGTCGTCGAAACGGGCGGCGGTGAACCTTCCGCACCGGGCCCACGTCTTCCTGCGCGACCATCCCCCCCCCTCACGTGCGGGAGAATCAGACCGTGGACAACAAGGCCGTTGAACAAGCAGACGAGCCCAACTACGTAGCAGGCCCCTGGTGGGCGGACTTGGGAACGTGGGGGGCTATCGCACTGATCGCTTTCGGCGGCATCGCGACAGCATGGGTCTTTTTCCGGCTTCCCGGCACCCCACAGGTGTCTGCGTCGGGCTACCACGGGGCCGCCAAGCTCATCGCCATCGGCCTCGTGAGCGCGGGATGCACCCTGATGAGCCGACGCCGCAGCCAGCCCACGACAATCGAGAACACGGACGAGCAGGAACACCCCTGAATCCACCAGCTGGTGAGCACCGAGACTCGACCAGCGGGAACCTTCCGCTGTGAGGCAGAGAGCATCGTCCCGGGTGGCCCAGGTGGGCAGTGGACCTGTCTGCGGCCAGGGTTGATCACGGGGATCGCGCAACGGCCGCGCGGGCGAGTGGGGCTCACCGACGTAGACGTCATCGGTGAGGCTTCGGCATCGCAGCCACTCTGATCGCCGACCGCAACCGGTGGCGGGAGGAAGCTCGGCACGCACTGGAGGTACGGCGCGAGATCTACACGGAATATGTCTCCGCCCTCAAAGCCCCGGGGGAGGAGATCCGCGCCGTCGCCCTGGGCGGCCACATGTCCGAGTCGGCACGCGACGCGGCGGTGCGGGAAGCCGTGCGCGGCACCGGTATCGACACGGCGAGCGAACGCCTCTGGCTCGTGGGTCCCCCACAGGTCGTGGAGGCTTGGAAGTCGTGGCCGTGCCGTCCTCGCGGCGGGTCCCGCGATCCGGTGCCTGCCGGGTGGCGTGGCCGCCGAGCCGCGGTACCGCACAGCCGCCTCGCCTTCCCGACCCGCCCCTCGGAGCCGCGAAGTGCCGGTGCTCGATACCCCACTCGGGGGAATCGGCGGTGCTTCGCCACGGATCGCCCTACTGTGATGTCCCGTCAACTGTCAGGACGATGCGGCGCGGGGTGAGGGTGGGTGTCGGGCGGCAAGGCCGGTCAAGAGGGACAGGACTGGCGCTGGCGGCTGGCCGCGGCGGGCGACGCCTTCGCCATGCGGGTGCTGGCCACCGCGCTGGCCGAGGACGGGCGTAACGACGAGGCCGTCGCGTGGTGGGAGAAGGCGGTCGCGGCCGGAGACGAGACCGCGCTGCGCCAACTCGCGGATCACGTGGGCGCCAGAAGCCTGGAAGGACAGCTGCGCCGGCGGGCCGAGAGCGGTGACGTGAGCGCCATGGGCAACCTGGCGAAACTCCTCGTGCGCAACAGCGGCGGCCAACGGCTCGACGAAGCCGTCCACTGGCTGACGCTCGCCGTGCGCGCGGGCGCCACGCTGGAGCGGGAACTCGTCGCGGCCCTCGACAGCGCCGGACGGTCGGCCGAGGCAGAGGACCGGCTGCGGCACATGGCCGCCGCCAGTGATCTTCGTGCCTTGCGCGATCTCGTCGCGCGGCTGCGCGAGGGCGACGACGGCGAGCGGCTCGACGAAGCGGTCGTCTGGCTGACCCGGGGCCTCGCAGCCGGTGAGCCATGGGAGTGGGACCTCATCAGCGTCCTCGACCGCGCCGGGCGCGCGGACGAGGCCGAGGCGCGGCTGCGGCGGCTGGCCGACCGCCATGACGTCAAGGCGGTGGCGACGCTGGTGCGGCGCGCCCCCGATACCAAGCGTGTGCAGGTGTCCCGACGGGAGCTGGACGGGCCCGTGCGGGCGCGCGCCGTGGACCACATCCGCCGGGTGGCAGCCGCGCTCGCCCGTCTCGATGTGCAGGAGGAGGCCGTCCGCTGGTGGACGGCGGCGGACGCGCTCGACGACCGTATCCTCTCCTCCCCCGCCGCGCGCCTGGCCGCCCGGCCGGCTCCCGTGTCCGGGGCCCCGGACGCCGGTGTGGAGTGGCAGTTGCGGGAGATGGCCGCCACCGACGACGTGACGGCGACGCGGGTGCTGGCCGGATATCTCGCGCGGACCGGCCAGACGGCCGAGGCCGTGCGAATGTGGACGCGCGCTGACGCCGCGGACGACCGTGGCCTGTGGGGCGGTGTGTTCAAGGCGCGCGCCCTTGGCGGCACCTCAAACGGCAGGGCGACCGACGCCTCTCCCGCGGACGCCATGTCCGAGGAGACCCCGGCCGGGACTGCAGGGGAACCCGACGCCGCTCCTGCGACGGCCACGCACCACTTGTCGGCCCAGATGCCCTGCCAGGCCGGACTGTGCGAACCGGTCAGCGTGGTCGTGCGGGTGCCGTTCGCGGTGGATCACGACGACGGCGGGGTGTCGGCCCCGCTGGCCGGGTTCCGGCCGGCGCGCGAGGGCTCCCCGTTGACACTCATCGTGCGGGCGCCCGCCGGTCTGGAACCCCAGGGTCCGCTGGAACACACCGTGCTGGTACCGCCCTTCGATGCCCCCGCGCCGGTGCGGTTCGCGTTCCTGACCCGGGAACCGGGCCTGCACCGCGTCCGGGTCAGCGCCTGGGCCGGGGGGACGTTCCTCACCGAGATCGGCCTGGAGGTGTCGGTAGAGCGCGACGGCCCCTACGCGGTGAAGCCGCCCAGCACCGCCGACATGGGCGAGATACGCGCCCAACCCGGCGAGGTCACGCTGCTCGTGGACCGGGTCGGCGACCAGTACACGTTCCGTCTCATCTCCGACCGGTGCATCTACGGCGCCGTCCTCGCGCAGGCCCTCACCGCCGCCCCGGAAGCGGCCGCGGAGCGCGCGTACGCCATGCTGCAGAGACTGGCCGCGGGCCGCGGGGAGTACTCCGGCGCCCACGCCCGACGCTGGATGAAGGAGACGGGGGTGGGTCTGTGGACGGAGATGGTTCCGGACCCGATCAAGGAGCAGTTCTGGCAACTGCGCGACCACATCACGGCCTTCAGCGTCGCGTCCGAGCACGACGTCCTCCCGTGGGAACTCCTCTATCCCGTCGCGCCGGGCCGTGACGAGGGGTTCCTGGTCCAGCAGTTCCCGGTCCTGCGCCACAGTCTGGGCCGGCCCCGCTCGTCCGTGCTGCCGATCGGTGAGCCGCACTACGTGGTCTCCGCGCGGGCCCCGGTCAACGGTGACAGCGAGATCGAGTCGATCCGCCGGATTCTCGGCACCGGAACCGTCGTGGACACGCTGGACGGCGTCCTGACCGTCGTTGACGCGGGCACGACGGGACCGCTCCACTTCACCTGCCACAACACCTTCGACCCCGGCGGCGGTTCGTCGATCCTCCTCGCGGACGGCCCCTTCGTCCCGGCTCTTTTGAACAGCGCCGTCGCCCGCCGCGCCCTGCAGGACGGCCGTCCGCTCATCTTCATCAACGCGTGCCGGGCGGCCGGAGCCGTCCCTCAGTACACCCGGATGCTCGGCTGGGCGCAGCAGTTCATGGGCGCGGGCGCCAGCGCCTTCGTGGGCACGCTGTGGGCGGTGCGCAGCGACAGCGCCCAGCGGTTCGCGGAAGCCTTCTACGCCTCCCTCTCGGCGGGGGAGCCGCTGGGCACGGCCGTGCACCGGGCCCGCTCCCACGCCGGACACGACGAGACCGACCCCACCTGGCTGGCGTACACGGTCTACGGTGATCCCGCCGCGACCACCTCCATCCCCGCCCCCGCCGCTGCGCCCGCCCCTGGCGTTTTCAGTCCCGCCCGAGTCGTCCCCACCCCCGTCCGATGCGAGGACACGTGAACGTGACCGACGACGGCGTGCCCGTCGAGGACCTGGTGACCGCCGTCAAGCGAGCGGTCACGGAGTCGAACATGTCGGCCACCACGGCTGGGCGGGATCTACGTGTCACCTCAGTGCGGCTCACCCTGCACGCCCTCGCCACCGCGACGGCCGGCGGCTCCCTGAACTTCCGACTGCCGTTCATCGGCATGAAACTCAGGATCGGACGCACGGTGTCCCGCCGCGACACCCATGCCATCGAGATGACCCTGGTGCCTCCCGACCTGGAGCACCAGCACGAGCTGCGGCACGGCACGGTGGACACCGTCCTGGTCGACGCGATCGCGATGATCCGCCGCGTGACGGCATCGGCGCAGACCGGGGACGATCCGTTCCACCTCCAGGAAGGCACGGTGCGGCTGGAGTTCGCGATCACAGCGGACGGGTCCGTGTCCCTCGGCCTGGACGGCGCCCAGCACGACGAGGTGACCCACACCCTGCTCGTCACGATCGCTCCTCCGACGGACTGAACCGCACAGCGCAGCAATAACTCCTCCGATTGCTGTCCGGTTCGGACCGTGAGACATGGCCTTCGGCCGGGTAACCGCTGCTGTGATCGACGCAGGGCGCTGACGGCGTCCGCTTCGCGGTAAGGAGATGAGGACGCATGACTACAGGCGCGAACTCGGCGAGGATCACGGCGAAGGTCCAGGGCAGGGACATCACACTCCACGGCCCCCTGACCAAGGACGAGATCCGGAGCACGATCTGGTGGTGGCAGAGTGCCGACCCCAAGACTCCCCAGGAACAAGAAGAAGATCAGCACGATCACGACGACTCCCACAAGGACGTGATCACGACCTTGGGCGGGTACTACGAGGTCTCCCCCGACCCCCGTACACCCGAGGCCGAAAGACTCGTGGACCTGGTGTACGACGAACTCAACTCGAACGAGTGACACAGCGCGGCACGGACGTAGCCGGTGTCCGAGACTGCAGGTGGCCGGTCCGGTTCGTGTCGGGCGGGGGGCCGACCGGGCGGCGGCGCATCGAGGTGGCCGAGGGCCGTTAACGACGACCATCCCGAGTTCACCGACCGGGGCCGACGAACCAGGACCGGCTCATGAAGGAGTCCAAGCAGTGAGCGGTGTCCGCCGGTGCTTCCGGAACGTGAGGGCCCTGCTCTGGTGGTTCGGCGAGGGGTGGGGCGTCGTGATGAGCGTTTTGCGGGCTATTTCAGCCTTGCTCACTCCAAGTGCCGTGCGGGCCGTCCGCGAAGAAGCATCGTGATCAGCACTGGGTCTACCGCGAGCACCGCCTACTGGGATCCGCTCTGGGCAGAAGGCCGCCGATACCGGCAGCTCTGTGAAACCGAGAAGCGGCTGATGGAGCGACACCTCGGCCCGGGGCGCGGCCGGCCCGCCCTCGACATCGGCAGCGGCGACGGAAATCTTGCGCGCTACCTCCACCACGAAATCGGATATCGCACGACGGGCGCCGACTGCTCCCCCAGCGCCCTCGCCCTCGCCGCCGCTCTGGACAGCCGCCCCGGGCCGGCCTGGCGGTACTTCGACGTCACCGCCGACGATCACAGTCCCCTGCCAGACCCGGCCTATGCGCTCATCACCTGCCGCCTGGTCTACCGGTGGATGGACGACAAGCCCGCCTTCCTCAGCCGCGTCCGCCGGCTCCTGGTGCCCGGGGGAACCTTCTGGGTCGTTACCGAGGTCACCGGCCGCCGCACAACCACCGATCCCGCCCTCTCGGGACTCGGGATAAGCCCCGCAGAGGCCGAAATCCTCACGGCAGGCTGGTCCGTCGTCCGGACCGCCGACATCGACGTCCTACGCTGCTACGCCCTGCACCCTTGACCGCCTCCCTGCTACCGGAGCAACTGATGCTGGAGATCGAGACACAGAACAAGGGCACCTGGACCGCATACGGTGCCCACCAGCTGGCGAGGGACATCGAGCTGCCTGAGCTCGACGGGTGGTCATGGGACATACCGGGAGCGGGCCCAGGTGTCGAGTTCTTCGGCGACGTGACGGGGCGGCGCGTGCTCGACGTGGGCAGTGGGCTCGGGCGGCATGCCGCCCGGATGGCCTCCCTGGGCGCGAAGGTCACCGCCGTGGACTCTTCCCCGACCCAGCACCGGCGCGCCGTCGCCCGCTACCCTGACACCCCTGACCTGCGCCTGGCCTGCGCCGACGCGGTGGCCCATCTGCGCGATGCCGACCCGCACGACCTGATCTACTCGGTCAGCGGTGTCCCTTTCACGGATCCGCGTCGGCTGCTGCCCGCGCTGGCGAACGGACTCAGGCCCGGCGGGCGCTTCATCTTCAGCGCGCTGCATACCAACTCGCACGGCATCGGCCCCTCGGCCTGCGTGGTCGCGCGGCCCGAGGTACTGCGCCTACCGGGCACCAAGCAAGAGCACCTGGTGCACATGTGGGTCCTCGCGCCGCAGCTGTGGGAGGACCTCCTCGTCGAGCACGGCCTCACCTTGGAGTCGGTCACGGCGATGGACGCCGTACAGCCGGACAGCGCCGTCTCCTACCGGCTGTACGCGGCCCGCCGTCCATAGCGCGTACCGAGCCGCCCTCGCATCAGTGAGCCACCTCCACCGAACAGGCACTTGGGGTCGGCGTGATCGTCTGCGGGTCCGACGGAGTCCTCTTCGGCCGTCACCGACGCGGTGCGTGCGAGCGGGCCGGCGGCACCGACGAACCGGGGGAGACATTCGCGGAGGCGGCAGTCCGCGAGCTCAACGAGGAAGCCGGCCTGCTGGCGGTCCCTGATGAAGTGCAAGTACTGGGCATTCTCTTGGACAGGGTTGGCGACGTCGTCCGGGCGACAGTTCCCGTCCTCGTCACCCGCTGGTCCGGCGTCCCGCATCAGCGCGAGGGGGACATTAGGCCCTGGCGGTTCTGGCCCTTGGCCGCCCTACCCCAACCGCATTTCGACCAAGCGCGCGGTGTCTGACGCTTTGGAACCCAGACCTCCCGCTCGGTCGTCCGCCCGCCTTCTTCCAGCCCTACCGCTAACCCGGCCGGGCCGCATGCAGGAGGTTCGGGGCGGACGCGCTGGCCGAAGCCTTCGCCGCCTTCGGCATGTTCGGGCTGACGGCTGAGGACTGGGCACAAATGCTCGGTGCCGCGGAGCGCGGCGAGGGGTCCGAGATGGACTGGGAGCTACTCCACCAGAACGCGGACATGGTGGCTCAGGTCCTGCGGGCGGGTGACGAGGAGCAGGTGCGTGCACGAGAGGTGCTGGTCGGTGTGCGCATGTTCTACGCGCTGTACGTGCTGCACGGACTGCTCCTGCCGGACACCCCCGCGCAGGCCGCGCTACGGCAGCGGATCGACGACTGGGGCATGTTCCCGTTCCTGGACCACGTCATCGCCACAACCCCTCCCCCAGGCAGAACGCCGAGTCCCTCGCGGTCTTCCTCCAGCCGTTCTTCGGCAACCTGTATGGGGCGCTGATGGAACAACTCGCGTAGGAACCGAACATCTTCAGCATCCCCGGCGACGAGACAGGAGCCGCTGGCTTCGGGAAGAAGTGGATACGCGCCATAGGCGAACATCTCGCGTACCTGCCGCGCGCACAAGGCGTCCCAGCGGCCGTACAGGAACTCGGAAGCCGCCCGCCAGGCGGCGCGCACCCTCACGGCCGTCAGACCCGCGGCCGGAGCGGCGGTGAGCAGGATCTCGCCACCACCGTCTGGCCTCCGCCACCTGCGGCCGGAGTGCAACTGGGCACTCCGCCCGTCGGGTGCGGGCATGACCGCCTCGACGGAGACGGTCGGGGGGATGTCCAGCGCGATCGGTCTGGGCGTGGCCTGCGGCACGGCCCTGGGCCGCTCGGCGGGCACTTCGCCCTCCCGCTGTGGCCACCGCCCTGTGCGCACTCCTGCTCTCGGCCCCCACCACGCCCGCGATGGACTCCGGGCGTCGCTGCTGATCCGCCGGGTCACGGGCAGCCTACGCACAACCGCACGTAACGGGAGGCCGGAGCGAGAGCCGTAGGCGCACGTAGAGGCGCTTTATCGTTGTCCTCACACATAGGTACGACTTATGATCGCCCGCAAGGCGGGGTCGTAGCACAGAGGTAGTGCGCCGCGACATCATCTCGGAGGACGTCGGTTCGAATCCGACCGCCCCGCCCCTTTCAGGCAACCCTTGCTCCCCGCCCGCTTCCCGGCCGCCTGGCCAACCGCACATCACCGCCCTGAGGCACGGCCAGGTCCTCGACGAAGCGGCCGCCGAGCAAGGCATCGACCTACGCGCCGTCCGGGTCCGGGCCCGCACCGACACCCGCCTCGCCATCGCGCTCGCCGGCCGCGACCCGGACGCCCGCACCGAACGCGGCCGCGCCCTGCGCATCGGCTACCTCCGCCTCCTGGCCCTCGTCCTGCCCCCGTCCCGCGCCGAGCTGATCCTGGGCACCGGAGACCCGGGAGCATGGCGCGGTGACGACCCGGCGTTCGCGGCCGCCTGCGACGCCGTCGCCGCCGCCTCAGCCTCAACCCCCTACGGCTCCCCCAAGCCCATGCGGCTGACCCTGGAACGCGTCGCCCGATCCCCCGAGGAACTGCGCACACCGGGGACGACCGTCCTCGCAGCCGCGGCCGCTGTCGGCGTCTCTCGACGCCGCTATCTACCAGCGGCGCACCCGGGACAGAGAGTCCGCCAAGACCGGGGACGCCGCCCGCACCGAGGCGAAGCAGGCGATGTGACGAGGTGACGTGACACGGCCAGAGCTTTTCGTTTTCGCGTCACGTCACCTCACAACGCATCTGGCTACGAGCCCCCACTCCGCACCGCAGCCATAAGAAAGGACCTCTTAGTCTGCGCTTTGCGGGGAGACATCCTGCGGATCGGCGGGACCGACGGGGACCGGGCGTTCGAAGAACGTTTGCAGGACGACCACCGCCTGCGTTCCGCTGACGCTGTCGATCGCGTAAATCCTGCGCAGTACGTCCTGGAGCTGCTCGGTGGTCGCGGTCCTCACCTTCACCAACACCGATGCGCTGCCCGCGATGACATGCGCCTCCATGATCTCGGGGAGCGCGGCGAAGCTCTCCGCCGAGTCTCCCATCCACGACGTCGACTCGACCATCACGTAGGCCAAGACGCCGCACCCGACGGCCGCCGGGTCCACCTCCACCATCGTGCGCCGGATGACGCCTCGTTCCCGCAGCTTCCTGACCCGCTCGTGGGCGGCACCGGGGGACAGGCCCGCGGCCCGGCCGAGCGCTGCGTAGGACTGGGTTGCGTCCTGCTGAAGTTGCGTCAGCAGGATTCGGTCGATGTGATCCACAGCTCTCCGTTCGGCATGGTCTTGTGATGGCCATATGTCATCCTGCACTATTGCATGCACGCCGAACCGGATTCGACGTGCTCGCCAGTTGGACGGAAGGACATCCAATGCCCGGTCAGCGCCCCGTGCTGTACGAGAGCTTCGACGACCGGTTCCGCACCGGACGGTGCATGAACGGTGACGAGATCCTCGAGGTCCTGTACACCGGATGCCGCTGGGCCGAAGGGCCGGTCTACCTGCCCGCCTGGCGGCAACTGATCTGGAGCGACATTCCCAACGACCGGATGCTGCGCTGGGACGAGGAGACGGGTTCCGTCAGCGTCTTCCGCCGCTTTGCCGGGCACACGAACGGCAACACCCTGGACCTCGAGGGGCGACTCATCACCTGTGAGCAGGGAAACCGCCGGGTGACGCGTACGGAGCACGACGGCCGCATCACCGTGCTGGCCGACCGCTGGCAGGGAAAGCGCCTGAACAGCCCGAACGACGCGGCCGTGAAGTCCGACGGTTCGATTTGGTTCTCCGACCCGGATTTCGGGATCACCAGCGACTACGAGGGCTACCGGGCGGAGAGCGAGATCGGCTCCAACAACGTATACCGAATCGACCCGGCCACCGGCCGGGTCGACCTGGTCGCCGACGGCTTCGGCGCGCCGAACGGCCTCGTCTTCTCGTCTGACGAACGACAGTTGTACGTCTCCGACACTCGGGCTGGGTTCATCCGGGTCTTCGACGTACGAGACGACGGCACGCTGTCGGACGGCAGAATCTTCGCGGCGGCCGGAGCCCGTGCGGCGGCGCGCTTCGACAACCTCCGTTTCGATGAAGAAGGCCGGCTCTGGGCCGCCGCGATGGCGGACGGCGTGCACTGCTACGACCCTGACGGCACACTGATCGGGCGGTTGAACGTGCCGGAGGCGGTGGCCAACATCTCGTGGGGCGGCGCCAAGCGCAACCGTCTGTTCATCACGGCGGAGACCAGCCTCTACTCAC
This sequence comes from Streptomyces sp. NPDC002386, assembly GCF_053593175.1. Lineage (NCBI taxonomy): Bacteria > Bacillati > Actinomycetota > Actinomycetes > Kitasatosporales > Streptomycetaceae > Streptomyces > Streptomyces sp. NPDC002386. Next base: position 403,142 of record NZ_JBSFBX010000005.1, on the reverse strand, counting down.
TGGTGATGGGCGTCACGGGGACACACCTGACAGGACCTGGGCACAGACCCTGGCTAGGTCCGGCACGCTGAGACTCGGCCGACGCACGGAATGAACGGAGCCGTCGAAGAGACACGCTCTAGCTAGCGGTAGCCCTGCGCGTCGCACCAGTTCCGGGCAGGCCCCCACGCACTGATGTCGCCACTGGGGTCGCCACTGAGATGGGGCTGGAGCGCAAGTTCGTGCGCCCCGTATCGGTCCGGGTGGAGTGGCAGCTTTACGAACTCGACTCGGGGGAGTTCGTAGAGCTGCCCGCCCAAGGACGACTCCTACCGGACCATCGACACGCCGAAGTGGCTGTCTGGCTTGGTCGCAGGCCATATGGCCCGGACCGAGTCGGCACCCTGCCCGTGCCACGAGCGCACCTACGTGTTCCGTGGTCACGGTCCCGCCAACGGTGCTGCCCGGCACGTAGGCGCGAAGCTGGTCGACGTCGCCCGCCGCGCCGAGCCCTTTGCGGCAACGGTCTCGAACGTGCTGGCGCACGGATCCGAGCGTAGGCCCAGTCAAGCGCCTCCAGCATGGCCTGGCCTGGCCTCCGCCATCACCCCAGCTCAACCACTTGAAGCGAAACGGGGAGGTTGACCCCAGGGAAACTTCCGGCACCCTGCAGGGCAACCAACCGGCGACGTGGCGAGTCGTACTGGGCAGCCTGGAGGGATCTTGATCCTCTCCATCTTCAACTTCCTTTTAAATTACCGGAGTTCGCGTGTTCCAGCCCGCAGTACCCACAATGCGACGTACCCTCGTCGTCGCCCTCGCCCTCTTGTCCGCCACCGCCGTCGCTCCCGCGCCGACCGCTCATTCCGCGCCCGCGACCATGCGGGTGCGGGAGGACTTCAACGGGGACGGGTACGCGGATCTGGCCGTCGCCGCCTCGTCCGGTACGGCGAGCGGCAAAGCCGGGGCCGGATACGTCGCCGTGCTGTACGGGTCCGCGAGCGGACTCGGCACCCGTGGGAAGCAGGTGTACTCGCAGGCGTCCGCGGGTGTGCCCGGTTCGCCCGAGGTGAACGACCACTTCGGGTCCCGGCTCGACGCAGCCGACCTGGACGGGGACGGGTTCACCGACCTGGTGGTCACGGCCGATTCCGAGAACTGGACGCAGGACGGCGTCGATCTGGAGGGCAGCAGGACCGTGCTGTGGGGTGCCCCCGGCGGCTTCGTCTCCGGGACGGTCCTGCGGGCTGCCGGCAGTGACGCGTACCGCGAGAGCGTGTCCGCCACCGGTGACTTCAACGGCGACGGGCACCAGGACCTGGTCCGGCCCGACCGCGTGGAGTACGGCCCCTTCGGACGAGACGGCAGCGCCGCCTCGATCCAGGGGATCGAAGCCGCCGGAAGCTACGACCCCCTCTACGCCGCGGCGGCCGGCGACGTGGACGGCGACGGGATCACCGACCTCGTCGTCGGCGTCAGCGCGATCGCACCGGACGACGAGGAGTACACCCCGTCCCACCTGAACTACCTGCGCGGCAGCCGCGACGGCCTGCTGCCGCCCACCACCCTGAAGGACGGGAAGGGACGACTCCTCGCGCCCGGCACGCAGGTGGGCCTCGGAGACCTCAACGGCGACCGCCGAGCCGACCTCGTCGTCGGGGGGACCTCGCTCCACATCAACTACGGCACCGCGACCGGCCCGGGCACCACCACGACCCGGGTGATCGACCAGGACACCCCCGGTGTTCCCGGCACTCAGGAGGAAGACGACAGTTTCGGCTCCGCGCTCTCCATCGGGGACGTCGACGGCGACGGATACGGGGACGTCCTGGCAGGCAATGGGCAGGAGGCAGTCGGCAAGCAGGCCTGGGCGGGCACCTTCGCCGTGGTCCCGGGCGGCCCGAAGGGGCCGACCGGTGCCGGCACCAAGGTCTTCAGCCAGAACACCACGAATGTCCCCGGCACCGCCGAGTCCGTCGACCTGTTCGGCCGTGACGTCCACCTCGTCGACGGTGACAGAGACGGCCGGGCGGAGCCCGTCGTGGCGGCGCCCGGGGAGAACCACGGTGTCGGTGCCGTGTGGGTGTTCCGTACCACCTCATCGGGAGCGACCGCCGCGGGTTCCTTCTCCTTCGGCCCGGCAACGCTCGGCATGGTCGCGAACGTCGGCGACTCGCTGGGCCAGTTCCCCAGCTGAACGGAGTCAGCCATATGGACAGACCGCTCGCCGCCACGAACCTTTAGATGCCCAACAAAGGTGTTGGACGTGTCGGTAGGTGATCAGGCAGGTGGCGAGTGCGAGGAAGGCTTCGTGGATGTCGTCGCGCCGCTCCCAGCGGATCCGCAGCCGTCGAAAGTCGTCCAGCAGAGGCAGCAACTGTGTGACGTCGTTGCGTTTTCCGCCGGCCAACGACACCGTGAGCGGTATGAAACGGTCTTCCGTTCGCAAACACGGGGGGCGCGGAACTCAGCGGGTGGGCGGCGTGAACTCGGGCTGGTCGAGCAGGCGCAGCCAGCTTCCGTCCGGCTGACGCCGGACGACCTGCGCCCGGGCGCCAGCCCCGTCCTTCGGTGGGGTCGAGGTGAGGGCGATGTCGCCGCTGATCAGCGTCGGCAGCGGTTGTTCCCGCTCGAAGCGGGGACGGTCGGCCAGCACCTTCTCCCACAGAGTACGGATTGCCTCCCGGCCCACCGTCCGGTCGCCGGGCGGATAGGCCATCACCGCATTCTCTTCGTAGAGTGCGGCGACTCCGGCCGCGTCACCGGCGTTGGATCGTTCGACGAACAATCGGGTGATGTCTTCGGGGCGCATGGCCTTCTCGTATTCCGGCATGGATTCCTCCTGACGTCGGGCTTCGGCGCTTCCCAGCGTCGCCTCCTCCTGATCAGAAGTCCAATAGATGGATCTTCTGCAAGCTACAATCTGCAGTCATGGATCTGAGGCAGCTGGAATACTTCGTCGCGGTCGCCGAGGAACAGAACTTCACCCGGGCGGCCGAACGGGTCCACATCAGCCAGTCCGGCGTCAGCGCCCAGATCCGCCAGCTGGAACGGGAACTCGGCGCCGAGCTCTTCGACCGGTCGGCCCGCACCGTCACCCTCACGGTCGCGGGAAAGGCCGCGCTCGAACACGCCCGCTCCGCGCTCGCCGCCGCTGAGGCGGTCGGCCAGGCGGTGGGCGAGGTGACCGACCTGATCCGCGGTCGGCTCACCGTCGGAATGGTCATCGGCTGCACCCTCACTCCGCTGTTCGACGCCCTCGCCACGTTTCACCAGGCGCATCCCGGCGTGGAGATCTCACTGGTGGAGGACGGCTCCGACCGGCTCATCGAGAAGGTTCGCGCCGGCACCATCGACCTGGCACTCATCGGGGCCGCAACCGCCACCCCCGACGGACTGGACGCGCTGACCCTCATCAGCGAGCGGCTCGTCGCGGCAGTCCCGGCCGGTCACCCCTTGGCGAAACAGCGACGAGTCGCCTTGCGTGACCTAGTTGCATACCCGCTCGTGTGCATGCCGCGCGGCACTGGCGTGCGCACTGTATTCGACCAGGCCTGCGCCGCGCAGAGCCTCCAACCCACGATCACACTTCAAGCCAGCGCCGCCGACGCCATTGCCGATCTCGCCGCCCGCGGGCTCGCCGTAGCCATCCTCAGCGACTCCATGGCCGCGCGCTACCGCGACCGGCTCACCGCCCACACCATCGACGACGTCGATACACCCGCAGTGCTCGCCCTGATCTGGAAGAGCGCGCACAGCCCCGGGATACGTGAGTTGCTTGCGTACAGCAGGCGGGCATTCGACAAGCCCGACCCTACGTAACGGGAGGCCTTACAAGATCCACTCGATGGGTGTTTCGACTTTGCTTGGTTGCCAGGTGAAGCCGACCCGCGGCTTCACCGCGAGCCCACGGGTCCACCCCGTCACATCGGGGCGTCAGCCCCTGGGGCTCCCGCTGAAGCGCTTTCAGTCTTCGCGAACTCACGGGGAACTACGGGGTTGAGGAACATCCATGTCAGATCGTGCGCTAAAGCTGGCCCTTCGTCGCCCCTGGCATCCCGTCGTTCGTACAGTGGCGCGCTCAATCTGGACGCCATGAACCACGCCCGCTCCACGGTGTGTGGGTCGACGGCGTACGCGATGGGAACTGGGGAGAGTGCTGAGTGCAGGTGAGACGGAGGCGTTGGATCCTCGGCCGGCGTGGGGGTTCCGGTGGCCGCCAAGCCCCCCGACGCGTACCGCTGTCGGGTCCGACCGCACAATGGTCACTGAATTTCTGAAACACCAAGTATGGAGCACGACTCATGGTGAAATCCGCCGCTCAGCAAGACTCCGGGCAGACATCAGCCCCCCGGACGGCACCTCTGGGGACCGAAGGGCTCGGACAACTGCGTGAGACGTTCCTGCCCAAGCGTGTCGGCCCGGTGCGGATCGCTGCCCTTCTACTCATGGGGACCGTTTCCCTGATCCTTCCTCCCCTGGGCGCCTACTTCCTCTGGCTCGCTGCCCAGACGCCCAATCTCTCGCGCAAGCAGGCCGCTCGCCGACTGCACTTCTTCGAGCACGGCCTGGCCGAGGTGGGGAAGAGCGGCGAAGTGTCCGTTTTCCGCTGGGACACGATGACGGTGCTTCAGGAGATCACCGAGCGGTACGCGAACGGCATATATGTCGGCACCACCTACGTCTACACGCTCTATCGCGCGGACGGTACGACGCTCAAGGTGACCGGCTTCTACGACCAGCCCGAGCGCTGGGGCCAGGCGTTGCAACAGGAGATCACCCGGGCACAGCTCCCCGGACTGCTCGCCGGGCTGGAGCAGGGCGAGACCCTGACCTACGGGGAGCTCTCGGTCAACCTGGGCGGTGTGGCCACCTCAAAGGACAGCCTGACGTGGCCGCAGATCGAGAAGGCCGAGATCTCACAGGGAGTGCTGGTGCTGCGCAAGGCCGGCAAGAAACTGCCCTGGGCAAGGATGCCGGTCAAGAAGATCCCGAATCTCTTCCTCTTCCTCGCCCTTATGGAGCAGCTCCGACACGGCGGGCCGCGCCAGGACGCCTGACCGCCGGAGCGCGGTCAAGGGCAACGCATGGAGGGGCAGTCGCAGATGTGGAGCCCTCCCCAGCTGGCGTACTGCTGCTAGCACGCCCGGCGGGAAAGGACGGGGAACCACGGCGAGCGCTTCAAAAACACGCAGGTTGCGGCCTCCTCAGGTCAACCGCCACCCGCGTCCAGGCTCTTCCAAGCTAGTGCTACAGGGTGACGCCCACTGCTGCCGCGTGGCTGTGAAACTGGCCGACGACAGCGCCAGGAGTGAGGATGATCGCCTCATGCATATGCGACGAGAGGCCCGCTGGATCCTGTGGGGCCTGTGGCTTGCCTGTCTGGGGTTCTCCATATGGATCTTCGTGGAGATGGTCAGATTGTTCCTGCAGGCCGAATCATGGTGACCCCTACACAAGCCCCTCGCGAGGACCGGGCATGCGGAGGACTCTGACACCAGCGTCTGCAGCAAGGGCGGACAGCGACGGCCGGGGCCGGACCGTCCATCGAGGTGCCAAGGCGGTTGCCCAGAGCTGACGGTGCTCCGTGATCGATAAGGATGGGGCCGCACCTCAAGTGTCGTGCCCTACTGGTGCCCGGTCGAGCGGGGAAGTGCGGGGAACAGCGGGAAGTTTCGGAGTACGGGCATGAGAACGGCCCCCGACCATCAACCCAGGTCAGGGGCCGTTCTCACCGCTCAGCAAGCGGAGGCAGCGGCCGCCGGCACCCTGCAAGAACGACTCGAAGGCGCCCGTTCTAGCGTCCGCTTCGCGGAGAAGCGCATCGCCAACCTCGAAGCAGAACTGGTCGAGCGACCGGGAAGCTAGGCGCTCCAGAACGCCTCGGTCCCACTGCCAACCTCGAAATGCCACCAACCCTCGTCCTGCCCGCGAACCAAGAACTGCTTGAGCGCGCCGAAGTCCGTGCCTGCCGGCACGTCGAACGCCACCATCGGAAACTCGTCGCTGAACACCTCACCGCCGAGCTGAAAGTCCGCGAGGCGCTGGTGGACTGCCTGGGGGCTTCGGCCCAACGGGCCGGAAGGGATCGGCACCACGCGGACAGTGCAGTTCCCGGAGGTGCTCACCCGACCGCTGGCCCAGTGCAGTCCCTCATCATCCGTCTGGAACCGGACGACGTCTCCCTGCGCTACCCCGTCCTGAAGGAACGGGACGTTGTTCACACGAGCAGTGTCCGCGCTGAGCCTGGTCGCCCACAGACCCTCAGTGTCATGAGGGAACCACCCTTCACGAGGCACAAACCGGAACCACACCTTGATCCGGTCACCGGCGATCTCGACCTTTGACTCACTGATCATGGGACATATGTTCGCGCGGGCCTTAATGCCAGCTCACGCCAGGGCACTAATCACCAGGCAGGCCGCGGACATCTACGCGACGCATCGCTACACGTCAGACGCAACGTTGACGTCAGCATGGACGCAAAACCGGACGGGTCCCACGCCACAGGGCGGCCGGTGGCACGACCGAGTGCCCATCGGACGCGTCGGGCTCGGCCCAGTACCGCATCAGCGGGACTGGGAGCGCCATTCGAAGAGCAGGATGGTCGCGTCGTCCCGCAGCTGGTTGCCCTGGTAGTCGAGGATCGCATGGATGAGCAGCCGCAGTACCTCTGCTGGGCGCTCGCCGGCAGCGTTGGACCGGATGATGAAGTCGGTGAATCGGTCGAGACCGAACTCTCCACCGCTCTCGTCCCGGGCCTCCACGACGCCGTCGCTGTAGAGCAGGACGCAGTCGTCCGGTTCGAGTTCCGTCTCCTGAACCTGCCGCGTTGCCGGTGCGAGTGGGCCCGCGAGCCCCAACGGTGGCTGCGGCGGACTGTCCAGTGCCCCGGCCAGTACCCTGCCCTTGCGGATCAGCAGTGGTGGTGGATGACCGCAGTTCACCCAGCGCAGCAGCCCGGTCTCGGCGTCGAATCGACTCAGCACTCCGGTGCAGAAGTGGTCCGGTAGCCACTGGGCGAGTGCCTGGTCGACGGAGCTGACGATGTCGGCCAGGGAAGCTCCGGCGCGGCGGGCGTTACGCGCCGCGGCCATCGCGACCGATGCCGTCAGACCGGCGGTCAGATCATGGCCCATGGCATCGAGGATCGCGGTGTGCAGCTTGTTCTTGATCACCGAGTGATCGAAGGCATCACCGGCTATCTCGTAAGCCGGTTCAAGCACCGCTGTCGAGACGCATCTGCTGGATCCGATGGTGCGTGGTGGCATGAGGGCGCGCACCATCTCTGCGGGCAACTGCATGGGCGCGGTGCGGATGCGGGCAGCGAGCCAGTCGCTGTAGGCGCGCTTGGAGGTGATCAGCATCGCGAACAGATGGGCCAGCATGCGGCTGCGGCGCATCAGCACGCTGTCGAGCGAGACGGTTCCCACTCCCAGCACGCCGAGCCGCTCTGCGCCGTCGACGAGAGGTATCCATACCATCAGGCTGGCGTCGGATTCCGCCACGCGCGGAGAGAGGGTGCGATAGGCCCAGCCGGCCGACGAGTGGTCCACCAGCAGCGGTTCCAGAGTCTCGTCGAGTGGAATGAGTAGCCGTTGTTGCAGGTCGGCCAGGTAGATCTGCGCTGTGTCCAGTCCGACAGCCATGGCGCATTGGTTGGCCAGTGCAGGCAACTCGACCGGCAGCGCCGTTTGCGCCTCGTCTATCAGCTGCTCCAGCCGGCTTTCATCTATTACGGGCCCGGGACGAGCGGACCTGTGAGGCGGGTCCGGCACTGGAATCACCCCTTCACTCCCCCAGTTTCGCATTGATCACGTCCTGTCACCCAGTCGCTGCGCCGAACCTGCCCGACCAGGGTCTGAGGTGGTATTTGTGCACGGCCCCGTCACCCAGCTCACAGGTTGTCGCACCCGGGCTGACAGGCGCGAGCGGACACGGGGCTCCAACACCGGGTGGCCCCGCCCGCCAACGCTGCGCGAGGCCACCTTGCAACACCAGCACGCCCCCCCGATCCAACCGGGAAGCCCAGGTGGGCGTCCGGACGGCAGAACTCGCACACGTGGAAGTACATCCCATCGCCAGTGAGCGCCTGACAGCCGTCATCGGCGCTGATCGGGTTGGCTTCACTCTGGATCACTGTGCAGTCGGCGCCCAGCGGGTGCCCGGCGTGCAATCTCCACCACGAACCCGGCCTGCCGCTGCGCGGGTGCTTGAAGGGCCGGCCCGCGGCTTGCACGAGTGCGTCGCACGCTGGGCGCAGCGACGCTCCGCCGGGCTTCCGGCACCGGTTCCTCCCGCGGCGCATGCCCAGCCGGGCCCGGAGCAGCATCGCCGCCGGCCGGGTCAGCTGGGGCGGCAGTGAGCGCTCACCTGCCGAAGCGGCTCTTCCCGGGAGGCTCCGCAGGGATCAGCTCCTGGAAATGGACGAGCTCGGCCACCCGGACAGTCAAGTGCTCGACCGTCGTGGTCGGTCCCTTGTCACGCTTGGTCCAGTACGACTCGCTCAGCTCGACAACCCAGCTTGTCGGTGAAGTCTGGAACACCATTCGACCGACCGGGGTGCCCACTAGATGCATGGCGGGAGTGCTGGAACGGGCCACTTCCTCAGCACGGGTAATGGCCGCTTCTCTTCCACCTTCGACAGGGATCTTGCTCGACAGCTTCGACTCCCCGTGCTGGACCCGTTCCACCAAGACATACCAGCTCAAAGTCCCGCCCCTCCCGCAGTGCGAAGACCCGCCGCTCTGTGCAGCAACCCGCCCTCGTGTACATGATCCAGACGCTACCTCGCGGGTAACTCGCACAACCCCCCGCCCTTCCCGAAGGTCTCGGTGGCGGTGGGAAGACGGCGTCTTGCCACCGCCGACCCAGAACGAAGGAACGTATGACCCGAGCCACTCGTGCGTCCGCCCTCGCCGCGAGCACCGTCCTCGCGACGACTGGAGCCTTGCTCACGTGCACGTCCGCCGCCGGTGCCGCCACGGCGACCGTGACCTGTAAGTCGCCTGTCTTCAAAAGGCAGTTCTACGCGAACACGACCTTCTCCGGTGCACCGAAGAAGACCGACTGCGATTCGAAGATCGACCAGGACTGGGGTACCGGCGCCCCCGCCGCCGGGCTGCCCAGCAACTACTTCGGCGTGCGCTGGACGGTCACCCGGGACTTCGGCTCCGGCGGCTCGTTCTCGATCCCCGTCGCGACCCGTGACGGCCTGCGCGTCTACCTCGACGGCACACGCAAGGTCGACCTCTGGAAGAACGTCTCGACGACCCAGACGAAGACCGTCAACATCACCATCCCGCCCGGTGCGCACGCCCTCCGCTTCGACTTCGTCAACTGGACGGGCGCCGCGAACGTCAAAGCGGACTACCTGCCCCGCACGTCCGCCACCGTCGACACGGTCAAGCCCCTCGTGCCCACCGGCACCTCCCTCACGTACGACTCCTCGTACCGGGCCAACTTCAGCTGGACGGCCGACAAGGAGATGGACCTCGCGGGCTACCGCGTGTACCGCCGGCTCCAGGGCACCTCGTACGGCACCAAGCCGCTGGCCACGACGACCTCCACCTCGTACCCGGACACCACGCTGCCGAAGAACGGCGCGGTCTACTACTACGAGGTCCGCGCCTACGACAAGGCGGGCAACGAGTCAGCGGGTACGGCGGACAAGTCCGTCACCACCGTCGACGAGAGCGCTCCCGCAGCGCCGAAGGGGGTCGAGGACGCCTGGAAGCCCGACTACTCCGAGAAGGTCGGCCTCTCCTGGTACGGGAACACCGAGGCGGACCTCGCCGGGTACAACGTCTACCGCTCCACCGCCGGCGGGCCGGTCGCGCTCACCGCGGCGAACCGGCTGAACGGCGACAAGCCGCTCAGCGGCGCCTGGTACGAGCAGCCGCTGCCGCAGACCGGGGACACGTACCACTACGTCGTCACGGCGGTCGACACGCACGGCAACGAGTCGGCGGCCTCCGGCACGGCGGAGTTCTACACGCGGGACAAGACGGGTCCCGTGAACACCGCGTACAACGCGACGGCGGTCGAGGACGAGCGCGGGGTCACGCTGACCTGGGACAAGTCGTAGGCTGTCAGCGAGGACTTCGTCGGGTACACGGTCCTGCGCTACAACAAGCCGCGCACGGAGAGCGGGCGCACGGTCGTGGAGGTGGCCAAGGGCATCCAGGGCACGTCCTTCACGGAGGCGGCCCCGCCGCCGGGTGCCACCTACTACTACTCGGTCGTGGCTGTGGACGGCGCGGGGAACGGGGGCACCCCCTCTGTCGAGATGCCGGTCGCCGTCGCAGGGAACAGCACCCCGCCGCCCCCGGTGACAGGCATGACCACCACCGCCCGGGAGAACGGCGTCTCGTTGAGCTGGGGCGCCTCTGACGACCCCGGTCTCGACCACTACCGCATCATGCGGGGCACTCTCGTCAACGGCGCGTGGGTCTACAAGCCGCTCATCGACGCCTGGACCCTCAGGCCCGAGGAGTTCACGGAGACCCACCACCTCGACCGTACGGTCGCCGATGGCGAGCAGGTCCGCTACAGCGTCGTCGCCGTCGACCAGTACGGCAACCAGCTCACCCCCGAGACCGGCGCCTCCGTCCAGGACGTCACCGAACTCGACCTGCGCCCCGACGCCGACGCCGCACCGGCCGTGGGCGACAACCCGCTCGGCCACCTCAACGGCGACGAGTACGGCTCGGTCCGCTGGTGGCTGGGCAGCGACACGGGCGCCAACGGCAGCAGGGTGACCAGCTTCACCGTCTACCGCTGGAACCGGTCGACCCGCCTCTTCGACAAGGTTGACGTCCAGACGCTCGGTGACAGCACCAGTTGGTCGTCCGTGGACACCACCATGCCCAAGGGCACGACCACGTACTACCGCGTGACCGCCACCCTCGCCGACGGCACGGAGACGGCCGCCCGCGAGACGGCGATCGCGTCAGTGGACTAGTTCCCGCCACGGGAAGCTGTGGGTGCGCCCGGCGGTAGTTCCCGGCCGGGCGCCCCCTGCCTTGGGATGCCGACGCTTCAGGTGCCGGACGCCGCCTGCGGCGTCATCATGGGAACGTGACCGAGCTGTTCCCCCCGATGCCGCTGACGGAGTGGCGGGACACCAAGGAGACACTGCACCGCTACGCGCAGATCGTCGGCAAGATCCGCCTGGCGGCGAGCGCCCGGTGCAACCACTGGTGGAACGTCCCGTTCCACGTCACGGGGCGAGGCATCACCACGCGCCCAATGCGCCCGGTGGACGGAGATCTGATCTTCACGATCGACTTCGACTTCGTCGCCCACCGGCTCGTCATCGCGACACTGGACGGCGAAGAGAGGTCGTTCCCACTTCCGGGCCACTCCGTCGCGTCCTTCCACGACGCGACCCTGGCCGCTCTGGCCGCGCTGGGCATCCATGTGCAGATCGCCCTTCCCAGGCCCTTCGACCTACCCGACACCGGTCGGCCGTTCGCCGAGGACACCGAGCACGCGACCTACGACCCCGTGGCCGCCAACCGCTACTGGCGGGTCCTGAGCCAGGTGGCGACCACACTGGAGGAGTTCGCGGCGGGCTACTCGGGGAAGCACAGCCCGGTACACCACTTCTGGCACACCTTCGACATCGCCCACAGCCGGTTCTCCGGGCGACAGATCGACCAGCCCCGGCAGACGGACCCCGTCACCCGGGAGGCGTACTCGCGGGAAGTGATCAGCTTCGGCTTCTGGTTCGGCGACGATACCTTCACCGAGCCCGCCTTCTACTCCTACACCGCCCCCGAGCCCACCGGCCTGGCCAGCGAGCCGCTCAGCCCCGCGTCCGCGCAATGGCTCGCGCGCGGCGACAGCCACCTGGCCGTGCTGCGCTACGACGCTGCCCGCGGCGAGACCGATCCCCGGGCGGCCGTCCTCGCCTTCTACGACAGCGCCTACCGGGCCGGAGCCGGACGCGCCGGTTGGGACGTCACGGCGCTCGCGTGCCCCGGAGGGATCACGGACCCGGTCCTGCGGCTCTGACTCCCCAGGGGACCGAAAAGTGGACCTAGGGGGCGTCTCCCCGATCTTCGTGGGTCCGCGAAGATCGGAGAGACGCCCCCTAGTGGCGGTGGTGGGCGCTATTCGTGGTGGTCGCGACCTGCTGCATCGCCATGACCAGGAGTCGACCTGCACGGTCATCCTCACGCCCACGCCCACTACTGGGTCGCGGCCTGGCGGAGCAGGAAGCTGACGGGATGGGGATGTCCTCGTACGGGGTAGGCGAGCGGCACGACGCGGGGCGGTCCGGCGCGCTGCTTGAGAGAAAGTCGACGCATGCAATTCGACGACGATGCTGCTCTCGACACGTCCGAGGTCGAGGATGGTCGGGGAGGAGCGCTGGGCGGGATTCCGGGCGGCGGGAAGACCATCGGAGGGGGATTGGTCGGGCTCGTGGTGGTGGTCGCTTCCGTGCTCTCGGGCGTCGATCCTGGCATCTTCAGCTCGGGCAGCAGCGACACGTCCTCATCCGCCGAGTCAGCCGCGGACCTCGCGGCGGACTGCCGGACCGGTGCCGACGCCAATCGCAAGGAGGAGTGCCGGATAGTCGCCGTGGTCGACAGCGTGCAGGCATTCTGGGAGCAGACGGAGACGGCCGCCGGCAAGTCCTACCAGCAGGCTCCGACGTTCCTGTTCACCGGCAGTGTGAACACCGGCTGTGGGAACGCGACTTCCGACGTCGGCCCCTTCTACTGCTCAGCCGATGACAAGGTCTATCTCGACCTCGGCTTCTTCAACGATCTGAGCAGCAAGTTCGGCGCCGAGGGCGGCCCGTTCGCCGAGGCCTACGTCATCGCGCACGAATACGGCCACCACGTCCAGGACCTCAGCGGAACGATCTCCCGCGGCAGCGGAAAGGGCCAGAACAGCGGCTCGGTGAAACTCGAGTTGCAGGCGGACTGCTACGCCGGAGTCTGGGCCCACCACGCCACCACCACCCCCGACCCCAAGAGCGGTAAGCCACTGATCACCGACTTGACGAAGGACGACATCAACCGCGGGCTGGACGCGGCCGCCGCCGTCGGAGACGACCGTATCCAGCAGCGCTACCAGGGCAAGGTCACACCCGACACCTGGACCCACGGCTCCGCGAGCCAGCGCCGACAATGGTTCTCCACCGGCTACCGCTCCGGCCGCATCGCCGGCTGCAACACCTTCAGCTGACAGCGCTGACACCCACGAGGTGACGCCCGGCTGCGCACGCTGCCTGCTGCCCGGCCGGGTGGGGAACAGCGGTCAGGTGAGGACGTTCACGGCTCGGGCGACGACGAGTCCGAGGATGAGCAGGGAGACGACGGACTGGAGGGCCATGGCGACCTTGGCCCATGGGGCCAGTGGCATGACGTCGGTGGGGCTGAAGGCGGTGGCGTTGGTGAAGCCGAGGTAGAGGTAGTCGATGTAGCGGGGGCGCCAGTGGGGGGCGTTCAGTTCGGGGCTGAGGTGCTGGGGAAAGGCGAGAGCGGGGGTGGGCGGCACATGGTGGGCCCGGGCGGCGGGTCCGCCGCTGTCGAGTTCGAAGTACAGCAGGGAGAACGCGAGGACGGTGGAGGCCCACACGCTGCCGCCGGCTTGCAGAAGGGCGTCGGCGGTGTTGGTCTCATTGCCGCCGTGCACGAGGTCGTCGGTCAACCGGATGGTCGACCAGATGGCGCTGCACGCGAGCACGCCGACCAGGGCGATCGACATCGCGCGCAGGGCGGCCGAGCGGCGGCTGATGCGACCCGGGTCGCCGGCGATCAGCGCCACCAGGAGCAGCCCTTCGACGAGGGGGAGCGCCCAGCGGGGCCCCAGGCGCAGGTCGTCGGGCAGCAGCAGCGTCAGCACCGCGGCGGCGACGACAGCTGCGGCCATCGGCCAGCGAGCCTCGCCGTACGTCGCCTGCCGGGGCTCGTGCCGGCCGCTCTGGTCGCGGGGGTGCTGCCCGCTCATCGTCGGCCGCCATCCATGGTCGGGCTGGTGAGGCGGGTGCGGTGGCGGACCGGCCGCTGTCGTGTCCTTTCGAGTGCCATCGCCTCATTGTGTGGAGGGGCTGCCGTGTCGGCGTCGTGTGACACGCGGAGCGGTTGACCAGCGTCGTCGTCTCTCATCCGCCTGGTGTCAGGGTGTGACGGCACGGGTTCTGCCGTCGCCTGTCGTCCACGCCACCGGATGACCTAGTCGACGTTCACCGGACCGTCGTCCGCCTTCCGCTCCCTGCCCGAGCGCAGCTGCAGCAGCCCCTTGGCGCCGGTGTCGCCGTCCTCCTTGGTGTCCTGGTCCTGCCCGCTCATGTTCTGCCGCACCGAGTCGAGGATCGTCAGCCCCTGGGACACCAGGCCGGCGGCGATCTCGCCGAGGCCGTCCGCTCCGTTCAAGATGTTGACGTTGGCGCCGGACAGGCCGCCTGCCGCCTCCTTCACGATCTGCGGAAGCTGGTCGATCAGCATCCGGTCCAGCGCGACCCGGTCGTACGAGGCCGCCGCCTCCGCCTGGATCTTCATGCGCTGGGCCTCGGCGGCCGCGAGGATCCGCACCCGCTCGGCCTCGGCCTCGGCCGGCTTGACGACCTCGGCGACCAGCTGCTGCTGGCGCAGCTCCGCCTGGCGCTCGGCCAGCTCCGTCTGGGCGGCCAGCACCTCCTGCTGGGCGTGGGCCTGGGCCAGCGGCCCCGCCTGTGCGGCCTCCGCCTGGGCGCGGTCCACCTCGGCCGAGTACTCGGCCTTTACGATCGCGGTCTGCCGGGCGTACTCGGCCTGCTTCCGGGCGGCCTCCTGCTCCGCCTCGACCGAGGCTTGGGTGGCCTGGGCCTGGGCGATCTGGGCCTGCCGCTGGATCGCCGCCTTGTGCGGGGCCGACATCGCGTCGATGTATCCGGTGTCGCCGTCGTCGATCGACTGGATTTGCAGGGAGTCGACGATCAGGCCGATCGTCGCCATCTCCGTCTTGGAGGTGTCCAGCACCTCGGCGGCGAGCTTCTGCCGCTCGGTGACGATCTCCTCGACCGTCATCGAGCCGATGATGGCCCGCAGGTGGCCGGCGAAGATCCGGCCGGTGAGCACCGACATCTGATCTTGGTCGGAGAGGAACCGCTGACCGGCATTGATGATGCTCTCGTGGTCGTTGCCGACCTTGAAGGCGATGACCGCGCGGACGTGCAGGGAGATGCCCTGCTTGGTCACACAGGTCTCGGTGACCTCCGCCTCACACATCGACAGGGTGAGGAAGCGGACCTTGCGAAAGACCGGGAGCACGAACTTCCCGTGCCCCGTGACCACTCGGAACGGCGCGCCCCCCAGTCCCCGCCGGCCCCCCGAGATCAACATCGCCTCGTCGGGAGCGGGAACGCGGTATCCGAACATGCTGTACTCCTCAGCTTGCGCCGGCGGCCTGTCCGCCGAGCGCGTCCAATGGATCCACCCACTCGATGACGCCGACTTTCCGGCATCCGCGTGATTCGATCACGAGGACCGTCGTGCCCGCGGGCAGGGGGTCCTCGGACCAGGCCAGAAAGGTCTCTGAGCCGCCTCGGACCCGCACCAGGATCTCGCCGGGGCCCGCGGGCCCCCGCGTCCCGATGAGCACCGTGCCCGTGCAGCCGATCACGGCGTCGTCCTGCGGCATCACCGGCTGTCCTCCTCGTCCTGACCTCAGAAGTCTGACGATAGACCCAGCGGGGCCGCGACCCAACGGGTGGGAGGGACGTGGAGCGTTCGCGTGCTCGCCAGGCGTTGGTCAGCAGGGCGGCGTCCAGGCTCTGGGTGAACGGGGCGGGCTGGGTCTCGGCGTCGCCGGAGGTGCTGGCGGTCACGGTGGCGTGCGAGACAGAGCCCGTGGCATCGACGCCGGTGCTCCGTCGTTCACCTGAGCTGAACTGTGGGTTCAGCGGAGAGCCCGGCGCCCCGGCTGCGGAGATGTTGATGTCAGCGGTTGCCCTTCGGCTTACTTGGTCGACGAAGCTCCCCGAAGGGTTCGACTGAAAAGACCTACCGCGAGGCCGGGTTGCCCGTCGTTTCCGCCCGGTCGGGATGAAAGATTTCCTCGATGCTCAGGCCGAAGACGTCGGCGAAGGTGAACGCCAAGGTCAGGCTGGGATCGTGCCGCTCGGTTTCAATGGCGTTGATGGCCTGCCGGGAGACTTGGCACCGGTCGGCCAGGTCGGCCTGGCTCCACCGACGAGCTGCACGCAATTCGCGTAGTCGGTTCTTCACAGTGTGCCGTCACCTGTTGAAGCGGGTACGCAGGTCGGCGATCGTCATCCAGATGGCCACGCCGCCAAGAAGGATCAATTGCGCGAGCTGGTGGAGCCGGATGACGCCTGCTGCATCGAGCAGGGTAGCCACTTGCAGCCCAATGAGGACCGTGGCGAAGGCGATGGCCATGCTCTCCAACTGGATCCTGCGCAGGTATTCGTCCGTGCGCCGGAATGCCCGCAGCAGCACCCAGGCGATCGCGAGGGTGAAGACGGCGGTGGTCGCGATCCACCAGGCCTTCTGGGCGGTGCTCGGATCGGGATTGCTGCCCAGCGCCAGGGCTACCACCCCCAAGGTGGACACGGGTATGCCGTCGATGAGCACGGCGCGGCGGGCCGCGCGGATCGGTTCGGGCGAGCCCTGGCGGGAATACGGATCGCCGCCCGAAGGCCGGCGCACACTTCGGTTCGGCACGCCTCGGGGTCCTGGGCTCCGACTACCCGATGTGGGGGCCCGACACCGCCCCCTACGCCCTGTGGTGCGCGACGGGACACCTCGACGACCTGCACAAGGGCCCGTGGTTCCTGGTTGCAGGGCGCGGCGACACCGACGTCACCTGCGCTGTCGCCGGCGGGGTGATCGCCGCACGCGCGGGCGTCGCCGCGCTCGCTCCTGCCTGGCACGCCGCCTGCGAACCACTGCCCCCGCTCGTGACGGCATGAGCCTCAACGAGCGAGCAACGCTCTCGCAGCAACGTCCCGGAGCAAGCGGCCATCGTGGCCGCGGTCCTCCACACGATGTCCGGGTCGCAGCCGTTGGCGGTCCGCGCTTGCCCCGCACCCGCCGCACCCCCGCAGCAGGACCTGCGACATCGACCTGCCGAGGGGACCGCCGCCTCTCCCGACAGGCCGTGCCGTGGTGTCCGTCAGCGTTCTTGCAGGGCTTCGCGCCAAGCGGGGCTGTCGATGTAGTGGTTGTCGTAGCGCTCGGAGGAGTCACGGATGTCCTGCACGGTGGCCTCCCCCCGCGCGACACGCTCAAGCAGTCGGTAGTAGTCGAACCTGGCCAGTCCTGGGGTGAAGACCACCAGTACGTCGGCGTCCCGCCCCGGCGTGGGGGCGAAGGCGTGCGGCAGGCGCGGGGGGAGCAGTAGGAAGTCCCCTGCAGTCAGGGTGTGTACCTGTTCCCCGGCCAGGGCCCGAAGCTCGCCGCCGAGGACGAACAGCAGTTCGCTGGCGCGGGTGTGGAAGTGCGCGGGTGTCCCGGCCGAACCCGCCTGCAATGTGGCGCGGTTCGCGGTCAGTGCGCTGCCCGTCGCTTCGGCGTCCGCGAGCAGGGTGATCAGGCTCGTGGGGCCGTCCGCAAGGGTCTCGGCCTGGGAGGCACGTACGAGCACGGCGGAGGGGGCGGTTGTAACCACGGTTGTTCTCCTTGTACCGAAGGGCGCATCGGGGCAGCGACTGGCACCGTGGCCGGTGCTGCCGTGTGGTCAGCAGGCGGTTCACCTGGCTCAGGTGGGCGCGCCGTGTGTTCACGTCTCGATCTTCCGACGGGCGGACAGCCTCTGGTAGCCGGAGAATCGGAGTGACTCCTCATAAGCTGAGCCTATGAGCTCATTACCTTCTGTCCCGGATCTCAGACTCGTCGAAGCCGTCGCGCGCCACGGCTCGCTGGGTGCGGCCGCACGGGAACTGCTCATCAGTCAGCCGGCCGTGAGCACCCGCCTGGCCGCCCTCGAACGCCGCATAGGGGAACGGCTCTTCGACCGCGACACCACCGGGGCCAGGCCTACGCCGGCGGGTCGCGCGCTGTGTGTGGAAGCAGCGCACGTGCTCGACCACCTCGGCACGATCTTCGACCGCACCCGGGCAGCAGCACACACGCGTACTTTCACCGTCGGCACGTTCAGCAGCCTCGCGCCACGGCTGTTCCCGGCCCTGGAAGAACTGCTGGAGGACGCCACCGTGCACCAAGTCGTCGACCACGGCGACCGGCTGACGGCAGACGTCGGTGAAGGATCACTCGACGCGGCCTTCGTCGCCGTCGCCAATCAGATGCGCCTACCCGCCACGGTGAGTGCGGTGCCCGTCGGCAGCGACAGGCTGACCGTCCTGACTCCCGCCGGCGTGGCGGTCGGCACAGGCCGGCGCCCCTTCGCCGGGCTCGATGTCGTGGCCTACACCTACGACATGTCGACCGACGGCATGAATGAACGACTGAGTGAACTCGGCGCCAGAGTCCGCACCGCTGCCACCGCGGAGACCGCCGTGCGGATGGCCCACCTCCTGCAGTGCCCGGCCGTACTCCCCCGAGGACTCGCACGCGCCTACGCACAGCAGACCGACCGCCTGTCCCCCGCTCCCCTGCCCGGCCTCCTCACCCTGTTCATGGTCACCCGTCGGCCCCCCGCTCATGAACTCGCAGCAGTCGCCCGCCAACTCCCCGCCCGCCTCGGTCTTGGACGCATTCCGACATCCGACGCCCGCGACCGCGTCACGCAGCCGCAGTCGGCCGAGGCGGTTCCAATTCCTGAGTCATGACGGCGGATCCCCGGTCCCCATCGGGCCACGTGGCAACCTGCGGATCGAGAATGTCCACCGGTGGGCGCCGCACACGTGGGCTGCGCAATGAATGCGCACCCTCGCCTCGGGTGGCGCTGCGCAACTTCTACGACCGTGTGGAAGGACCCCTGCGTTCCGCTGGAGTCGCGCCAAGGCCGCTACAGCCCCTGACCAGGCCACAGTGCGCAACCGGGTGCGGCAACGCGGCGATGTTGGAGCCACGATCTTCAAGGCTCGCGCCACACTGCCTGGCTGAGGTCGTCAGGCAGACCGCCCCAGCCGCGACGTGTTCTGGCCTCATGCTGCCGGCCAACCGCGATGCCCTCAGGTGCTAGGGCACAGGACGAAGAGCGGGAAGGCCCGACGACGCGGCTGGTCGCCGATCTCTTCCAGCGCTCTGCGGATCTCGCGCAGGTGGTCGGTGGTCATCTGCAGCGGTGGCTCGTCAGGCTGATAGACAGTACGGATCGGATAGTCCACACCAGGTTGCCGGGACATCTCGATGTGGCAGCCGAGGACGTGGGTGACCGTCCGGTGGTCGCAGAAGTCGATCAAGCGATCGATCGTCCGGATGAATGCCGGCCAGTCGTCGATGTAGAGCCGGCCGGGGTAGACCGTGTCACCGGTGAGAAGGAAACCGGTCCACGGATCGTAGAACGTCACCGCCGCTTCGTGGTGGCCCGGGGTCGCCAGACACTCCAGCACCCTCCCCCCGAGGTCGATGCGCGCCACAGCATCAGGGTCGGTGGCAAATCCGAAATACGGCCAGGCGGCGGCCGACTCCGCACCGACAACCGTGGTGTCAGGACGATCGGAGAACTGGTCGTCACCTGCGACATGATCACCGTGCGGGTGAGTGTGCAGCACGAGCAATTGGTAGCCGTCCCGTGGGTGACACGCGAGCCAGGACTCCATGAGCTCGTCGACCACCTGGCGAAGAGGGAAGAACTCGGCGGATTCGGTGGCACCGGTGTCGATCAGTACCGCCCGCTCATTGCCGAACAGCAGGAACAAGAACGGCGCCTCGTAGTCGATCGCCATGTTCTGCCGGAGGATGAACGTGTGCTCGTCACAGCCGTGGACCTGGATGTCCGGATCGGCGTTGTGCTTGGCCGACGGCGAGCCGTGAATCCACCGCACGTCCAGCGCACCAGGCCTCGGCTTGGCCCCCTCGAAGTCGATCAGGGAACTATCGGCACCCATGACGTCTCCTTGAGTGCGTCGTCTTAGCGGGCCGGGCACGGCTCACATCTCGTCCGGGGCAGGCACCTATGAGCCTCCTCCGCGACGCTAACACGCTATCGATCAGGGTTTGCCGGAAGCCCGATGGCCTCGGATCGCGTCCCGTTCCCGCGCAGAAACTTCGGCCCAGCTCAACAGCAACCCGCGCGACCGACGGTACCCATTCCGGGCCCCGTCTCCGCCATATTCGTGGATCTCAGCCAGACACCCTGCGTATCAACCTCGTGCAGCTGACGATCTCTGGCTCGGCACGAAGCGAGCGCTGGGGCGTGTTTCGAGAGTGTGGGTCACAGCCATGCGCAGCAAGCACCACCGGTGCCGGCGCGCCGGTTTCGACAAGCCGCGACACATCGACTGGACGCCTCTGCGTGGTGCCCGGTCCTGGAATCGGGAAAACCATCTGGTTCGAGTGCGCGCCGCGCTAGGGTCCCTGTCCTGATTCAGGACGTTCAGGAAGTTAAAGCCGGACTGGGGGGTTTGACGATGCTTGACGAGGTGATGACGGCTGCCGCCGCGGCGGGGGGCACCGCAGTGGTGGAAGCCGCCGGTTCGGACCTGTGGGCGTGGTTCCGGACGAGGTGTGCCCGACTGGTCGGTTGCGGTGACCCGGACCGGGAGGGTGAGGCGCTGCAGCGGCTGGACCGCACCGCCGCCGCGCTGGCGTCGGGCGAGGACGAGGGGCGACGGGAGTGGCAGCGCGAGGTGCAGGCGCGCGCGTGGCGCGGGGAGTTCGCCGCGCTGCTGGCGAGTGTGGCGGCGGCGGAGCGGGAGGAGCTGTTGGCCGGAATCGACGCACTGCGGACGCGGGCCGGGGGCGAGGAGACCGGCGGGGCGGTGTCCGGGAACACCTTTCGCGGGCCGGTCGCCTTCCAGACGGGTGCGCACAGCACCCAGGACATCCGCTTCGGGACGGCGGGATGAGCGGGTCCGGTGCCGGGCCGGACGGGGTGGGCGGCAACGCCTTTCACGGGCCGGTCGCCCTGCAGACCGGCGCCGGCAGCACACAGAACGTCCATCACCATCACGGATCCGAGCCCCCGTCCCCGCTGGACGCCGCAGCCGACGAGCTGGCCCGCGCCGTCTGGACGCAGTGGCAGGAGGAGGCCGGGCTGCGGCGGCTGCTGGAGCCGCCTCCGCTGCCGCCGCGCTGGCGGGTGACCGGCCGGGACCTGTCGGGCCCCGTCGGCGCGGCGACCGCCAAGGGCCGGTGGGCCCGGTTCGAACCGCTGCCCGGCCTGGCGGCGGTGACCCAGGAGCGGCTGCGGGCCGGTGGCGGGCTGGACGAACTGCACGCCGTTTACGGCGGGTTGGCCTCGGGTCGGCTGCTTCTGCTGGGTGCGCCTGCGGTGGGCAAGACGGCCACCACGGTGCTGCTTCTGCTGGCCGCGCTGCGCCACCGCGCCCGGCCGGACCTCAGTGCGAAGGAGCGGGCACGTGTCCCGGTGCCGGTGCTGCTGACGCTCGACGGCTGGGACCCGGCCCGGGAGAAGCCGACGGAGTGGGCGGCGCAACGGCTGGCTCGGGAGTACACGCTGTTCGCCGGGCGGGGCGGGCGCGGGCGGGCCCGGCAGCTCCTGGAGTCCGGACGGGTGGCGTTGTTCCTGGACGGGCTCGACGAGGTCGACGGCAACAAGCTGCGGGGCGCCATGGTGACCGCGCTGGCGCAGGCTCCGTGCCGGCTGGTGCTGGTCTCCCGGGCGCTGGAGGCCGTACTGACCGCGAAGAGGTGCGCCCGGCTGGGCAGCGCCGTGGCGCTGGAGATCCAGCCCGTCGAGCCGGCCGAGGCCGCCACCTACCTGCTCGACCAGCTGCCCGACCCGGCGCCCGCCGCGTGGCGGGCGCTCACCGACCGGCTGCTCCACGCACCGGACAGCCCGGTGGCCCGCGCCCTCGCCAAGCCGCTGGCGATCACCTTGGTGCGGGACATCTACGCCGACGACGGTCCGGTGGACGAACTCCTCGACAGCGCCGGCTTCGGCACGTCCACCGAAGTCGAGAACCATCTCCTGGACCACGCCGTCACCGCCGCCTACGCCCCGCGGCCCGGCACGCCGGCACCCCGCTGGTCCGCCGAGACGGCGGAGCTGACCCTGCGGTTCGTCGCGCGGCGCCTCTCCGGCGAAGGAGACCGGGACCTGCGGTGGTGGCACATGACGGGGTGGGCTGAGGTCCGACCCAGACGGCTCGCCATGTGGGCGCTGGTCAGCGTGGTGTGCGGGGTGCCCACCTTCGTCGTGATGTGGCTGACGTCCCCCACCCTGTCCACCGTGCTGCTCGCGGTCCCGGGCGCGGTTCTGGGCGGCTGGGCGGCCGGCGACCGCTTCGCGGAACTCAGTGATCCGCAGCCGTTGCAGAGTGCCGGCTGGCGGGACATCTTCACTCCGGGAGCGATCGCCTCGGGCGTGGTGGAGTGGCTGGTCCTCGGCACCGCGACGACACTGAGCGCCCCCCTGCTCCCGGGCGACAACCCGCCGCCCGCGTGGCTCTGCTTTCTCACCACTCTGCCGCTCGGGTACACCGGGGTGCTGGTGACGGGCCGCGGCCACCAGATCGTGGTGGGCGTGCCGTTCCTGTCCGCCGGGGCGGGCTCCTGGTACGACGATGTACGGGACCACTACAACCGCCCACCGTTGCAGGACACCCGTTCGGTCGGGCCCAGGGATGTATGGCGGCATCACCTCGGACTGCGTCTCGTCCTCGGCCTGTTGACCGGGGTCGCGGCAGGGCTGCTGGCTGGGCCTCTGGTCGCCTGGTTCTTCGGCTCGCCCCTGGGCGCGCTGGCCGCGTTCTCGGGTGGGCTGCTGACGGCCGTCATGGCCGGCCCGGCCTGCAACACGGCCGTCGCCACCGCCGCCACCGCCCTTCAGCTCTCCGCCCGCGAGGGCACCCCCGTGCGCCTGATGGCGTTCTTGGAGGACGCCCGCCGCCGCAACCTGCTCCGGGCGACCGGCCCGGTGTATCAGTTCCGGCACGCCCGCCTCCAGGAACGCCTGGCACGGCCCCGCTGATCAGCCGGGTGCGGCAGCTGCACGAAGTCAATGGCCGCCTGCGAGCGCGAGGTCACCCTCGGGCTCCAGCGCGCCGAGCTCCCCGTCCCGGCCCCCGTCGGCCGTCACCGGGGCGCGGTGCGCCACCGGTCCGAGGTCGACTCCCTCAACGTCTGCGGCGACTGGTACGACCTCATCCGGTTCCATGACGGCGACAAGATCGCCGACGGTCCGACGGATGTGAGGGAAGTGTTCGTAGCCACTGGGCCGCACCGCCTCACCCCGCACCTGGTGAGTCTCCGTCAGGTACCCGATGCTGAGCTGCCACAGGTCACGTGACGCTTGGGCGGCGTGCTGCCGCATCATGCCTCAGCTTTCGTCTGCGTGAGGGACTCGAACGCTCTACGGTGGTGTCCGGACGGCGGGGGCGGAACGAAGAGGGGCGGGGTTCGTGGACATTCCCTTGGTGAAGGCGGTCGCTGCGGTGCGCGACGAGCTGATCGAGGCCGCGGGTGCGGGCAGCAGCCACCCCGATCTGGTCTTTGCGGTCGGGCCCGTGGAGATGGAGTTCGAGGTGGAGATCCGGGCGGACGCGAAGGCGAAGGCGGGCTTCCGGCTCTGGACGGTCGGCGCGGAGACCGAGGCGGGCGTGTCCCGAGGTCGCACCCACCGGGTGTCGTTCACGCTTACCCCGCGCAAGGCGACCGGCGGTGACCTTCTTGTCAGCGGTACCGCCGACCAGCCCACCATTCCCGCGCATGCGGAGGACCGTATCCCGGACTGATCCGGGTACGGAGGACGACTTCGCAGCTGTCCTGCGCGGCTCACCGAAGCGTCCGGGAGGAGGACCCGATGCACCGTCAGCGTGTGGTGGCCGTGGAGGGCGCACGCACGCGAGGCTCAGGGTACGTGATCGGTTCCCGACTTGTTCTGACCTCGGCACACGTCGTCCCGGATGCTGCGGAGACAGAGGTGCTCAGGCCGGGCGACGGAGCCAGGTACCGGGCCAGTGTGGCCTGGCGTGGCACTCCTGGTGGCCGGGACGATGCGGCTCTGCTGTCCATCACCGATCCGGCATGGGTTCCGCCGGACGGCGCCGCGCCTGCCTGGGGGCGACTGGTGACCGACCGTCCCGGCACGCCCTGTGAGATTGCTGGGATGCCAGAGATCATTCAGCGTTCCGACCGTCCTCGCGAGGTATGGCAGGCGACCGGCACCCTTAACCCACTAACCGGCCGGGTCGACAACCGGCACGTCGTCAACTTGCGGGAAGTGCCCGCTCCGACGCCCGATGGCACTTCTCCCTGGAGTGGTGTGTCCGGGGCTGCGGTCTTCAGCGGTGACCTGCTCACCGGGGTAGTGGCTGCCGACCTAGCTGGATTCGGGCACGCTGGTCTCGCTGTCGTGCCGGCTTACGTCCTCCACCACGCTCCGGCCTTCCGGGCGGCCTTGGCCGAGCACGGCGCGGCACGGTATGGCGGGGAACCGCTGGACCCGGTGGAGTGGCAGCATTTGGCCGACACCAACGACAGTCGCCCGACGGGGGGCCTTCTGGCGTCCCCCGCCGTCATGCTGCGGGCCCGGCGGGCTGTCGTGCCGTTTCGGGGTCGGCGGGAATTGCTGAGACGAATGCACGCGTGGTGCGACGAGCCGGGCTTCGGCGCCTGGCTGGTACACGGCCCGGCCGGCCAGGGCAAGACGCGTCTGGCCCATCAACTCGCCACCGAACTCGAGCAAGGTTCGCCCAGGTGGGCCACCCTGTGGCTACATGCCGACGCCCCCATCGACGGCCTGGCGGTACTTGCAGCAGCCGCGGTCCCCACCCTGGTGGTAGTCGACTACGCCGAGACACGTCCCCGCCAAGTCTCTGCTTTGCTGGCCGTATTGGCCCGGAACGGCGGCCATACCCGCATCAAGCTGGTCCTGCTGGCCCGGACCGCCGAAGGCTGGTGGGATGATCTGCGCGGCGACACCTTCGAGGCTGAGGACCTGCTCGATGGGGCTCCCGTGACCGCGCTCAAACCGCTGGAGCCGCAAGCAGACGACCGGGAGACGGCCTACCGCGAGGCGGCGGACGGATTCGCCACGGAACTGGGGCATGTGCGGGGTTGGCAAGATCACCCCTGGTCCGACTTGACCGCGAATTTGTCCGTGCCGGTGCTGGGCGCGCCCGGCTTCGCGGGCGCCCTCACCCTGCACATGACCGTCCTGGCCGATCTCCTCGACGCGGCCACCGGCACGGCTACCGATGACCTGGGCGCTACCGACTACGTGGACAGGCCGGTCCCTGGCGCCGGTGGCACCGAAACTGTCGAGGACAGGTTGCTGCGTCACGAACGCCGATACTGGACGACCGCGGCGAAGGCGCACAATCTCCACCCGCAGCTCACCATGAGCACCCTCGTCGACGCCCTGGCCGCCGCGTTCCTTCTCGGGGCGGACGACGGGGACGAGGCGGACGAGCTCTTGGCGAGGGTACCCAACCTGTCCGACCAGCCCCGCGACCGGCGGGGCGCCGTGCGTGCTTGGATCCGCGCCTTGTATCCGCCCGACGATGCCCGTGTGTGGGACGGCCTCCAGCCCGACCGGCTCGCCGAGCGCTTCCTCGGGCAGCACCTGGACCGCCATCCGCGCCTGCTGGAGAGTCTGCTGCCAGGATCCGGCCCAACCCAGGCCACCCGCCTGCTCACCGTCCTCACCCGGGCGGCCGCCCAGCCCGACCTACGCGACCGGCTCGGCCCCGATCTGTCTGCGCTGTGCGCCGCGCACCCCGGCCTGCTCGCCGCGCCGGCCGTCGAGGTCGCCACCCGCACAGAGAATCCGGGGCCGCTGGTGGAGGCCCTGCGCCGTGTCACCGACGACCCGGCCGTCTCGGGTGCCCTCTTGGAGAACCTGGCCGACCGTCTGCCGCAACACAGCCACCACCTCGCTGACGTCGCGGCCCAGCTGCTGCTACGCCTCGTGCAGCACCACCGCGGCCACATCGACGGCCCCGCCCGGCCGGCCGCGTACGCGCGCGCCCTGGACCGCGCCTCGCAGCGACTTGCGGTGCTGCGTCGGTACGAGGAGGGACTGGACGCCAGTCGGGAGGCTGTAGCCATCTGGCGCAAGCTGTGCGCGCGGCGCTCGTCGCCCCTGATCGAAGACCGGGCGCACCTCGCCGAAAGTGTCAACGGCCTGAGTTTGCGCCTAGCCGCGCTGGGCCGACAAGAGGAGTCGCTGACCGCCATCAAGGAAGCCGTGCAGATCCGCGGGGAACTGGCCAGTGAACGACCCGACCGGTATCGCAATGATCTCGCGAAAAGTCTCAACAACCTCTCGGTTCGGCTGGGGCGGGATGGACGGGCAACGGAGGCGTTGAGCGCGGTGCGGGAAGCGGTGGCCATCCGTCGCGAGTTGGTCGCCGCACAGCCCGAGCAATACTGGTTCGCCCTTTCCACCAACTTGACCGTTCTTTCCACCCGCCTGGTGGCCGTTGGCCGGTACGAGGAGGCATTGGCCGCCTCGGAGGAGGCCGTGGAGCTTCGCCGTCGGCTCGCCGACAGCCTTCCGGACGCCGCTCTGCCCGCGCTGGCCTTCAGCCTCAACAACCTGGCCGTCCGTCTGGGGAAGGTCGATCGTCGTGAAGAAGCTCTCGCAGCGATCACCGAGGCCGTGGCGATCCGCCGCCGCCTGACTATCGTTCAGCCCACCGTGTACGAGCCCCACCTCGCCACCTCCCTGAGCAACCGCTCGTCGCGGCTTTTCGCTCTGGACCGTCACGAGGAGGCGGTGACGGCCGTCAGGGAGGCCGTCACCATCCGGCGCCGTCTGGCCACTGACCGGCCCGGCATGTTCATCCCCCTCCTTGCGAAGGCCCTGCGTAAGCAGGCGGACCACCTGGCCGAGCTCGGACGCCGTGAAGAGGCGGAGATGGCGGCAGCCGAGGCGGCCGCACTCGAGTAGCGGCAAGGCCGGAAGGGTGGATGAGGGCGCTTCCCTCCGAGGGTTTCCGCCATCGTCGTCACCTCGTCGTCGTCCACTTCCCCAAGGGCGCCCGCGGTCTCCGAGATGTCGTTTCCGCCAATGGTCAGCATGACCAGTGCCGTGTCCGGGCTGAGAACACCGGCCTTCGCCTGACGACAGAGGCGGCCCCGGGCTACTCAGGTCAGCAGTTCGGCGACGGCGTCCGGGGCCTCACCCATCGCATTGTGGCCGGTGGGGAGTTCGTGCACGTGCCAGCCCGGATCCACTTGAAGTCGGGCGCGGACTTCGGTGAAGGGAGTGCGGTCCATCCATCCGGAGCAGAAGATGAACTCGCGACGGGGCACGAGGTCGACAGCACCGGTAAGCCGGACCCTCTGCAGGAACGAGGCGAGCGGATGGGGACGGCGGCGGGGATCGCCGCCGACAGGCGGAAGCACGGCGTAGCCGGTGCCGGCAGCGCCGGTGATGAAAGCTTGCCGGTAGCGCTCGGTGGTCAGCGTCCAGCACGACTCGCCGTCGCGCGGGACGTAGGCGTCGAGATGCACGAGTCGTGAGACCCGGCCGCGGGCACGATCGGCGGCGGCGGTGATCACCATGCCGCCGTAGCTGTGGCCGACCAGCGTCGCGTCGGCGATGTGAGCGCGGTCGAGGAGGCGCAGTACGTCGTCGGTGTGGGTGTCAAGGTTGGCGGTCGCGACCGTCGCGGTGTCGTCGTCGGGCCGCAGTCCGGTCAGGGTCAGGGCGTGGACGGTGTGCCCCGCACGCTCCAGCAGCGGAACCACCGCGTCGAACGACCATGAGCCGTGCCAGCCGCCGGGGACGAGGACGAACGTCGCCATGGGCTTCTCCTCTCTCCAACCACCGCATCGGGGCGCGCCGTCGGCGAAGTGACCTGCGGGGCGTCGTTCAGCTCCTAGCCACTTCAGATCATCACGTCGGTGCATGGCTGACCACCGATAAACTGCCACCTGATGCCCGACAGCCGCCAACCGCCCAGAATCACCGCCACAATGTCAGACGTGTGGCCATCCGGCGGACGCCACCTCTGGCCGTCCGGCGGAACAAGCGCGGTGCAGTCGCACGCACGTGGACACCTGGTCTACGCGGCCACCGGCGTGTTGGCGGTTCATACCGACCGCGGCACGTCGATCGTCCCGGCCGACCGGATCGCCTGGACGCCCGCGGGATACACGCACCAGCACCGCGCCCACGGCGACACCGACATGCGGATCGTCTTTCTCGCCCCATCCCTGGCTCGACTCATACCGGACCGACCGGCCGTCTTCCTGGCCTCCGGCCTGGCGCGCGAGGTCCTGCTCGCACTGACCGAGCAGCACGAATACCGCCATGCCGGGTCGACTCACAGCCGCGCCGCTCGTTCTCGACTCCTCCGGGTCCTCATCGATGAACTCCGGGAAACGCAGGAGCAGCCGCTGCACCTACCGAAGCCACAGGACGACCGCTTGCAAGCCATCGCGCGGCTGCTGTCCGAGAAGCCGGCAGACAACGCCTCGCTGACCGAACTCGGAAAGACGACAGGAGCCAGCTCTCGCACCCTCAGCCGGCTGCTGCGCGAGGAACTCGGCATGACCTTCTACGAGTGGCGCACCCAGCTGCGCGTTTATCACGCGCTCGTACTTCTCGCCGACGGGCACGACATCACCCAAACCTCCCACGCCTGCGGATGGGCCAACCCCAGCAGCTTCATCGCCGCGTTCACCAGCATCATCGGCACCACTCCGGGCCGCTACCGAGCCAGCCGTCAGAGCGCCGTTCGTGGCTCGGGCCTGTAGCAGGCACCAGTTACGCCTGCGCCAGGACGCCGAGCGGTCGGGCTGGATGGACCGTCCCGCCGCCGGTGCGCCCGTGAAGCAGTTGGGCGATGGGTGACTTGACGAAGTGGTGCAGGCGGTGCCGGAAGGTGCAGGCACCGCCTGCTGGTGTTGCTGGGGGTGGGTCAGAAGGTGGGCTGGGTGTCGGCGGTTCCGACGGTCAGGCCGGTGCTGAAGACCTTGGTCTTGAGGGTGGTGTTGAGGGCGCCGGCTGCCTCCTTGGTGAGCTTGAGGGTGACGTTGGTGGCGTCGGCCTTGTGCTTGCCGAGCTTGACGTGGGCGGTTGACAGGTCGAGCTTGAAGACGGGCACGCGGGTCTTGGTGCCGGCGACGAGGCCGGTCAGCCTGGCCTTGGTGAGGTCGACAGTGAAGTTCTTGACCTCCAGAGAGCGGCCGTTGAAGACGTTGGTGAACTTCAGCCCGCCGCTGTGCTTGATCTTTCCGCCGAGGGGACTGGTGGTCAGCGAACCGCCGGTCACGGGGTAGGTGGCCTTCAGCGTGGGCTGGCCACCGACGGTGGTGAGGCTGGGCTTACCGGGGCGGGTGACGATCGGGACAATTCCGTTGGACAGCAGCGCCTTGGCGATCGCCGGAGCCACCGTCACGGAGGTGTGGCCGCCCTTGATGTGAACGGTGTGGGGCGTCGCCGAGGCGGTGGGCGCTGCGATCACCAGAGCCGCGACAGCAGACGCGGCGGAAATAAGTACGGTGCGGTTCATGGCAGTTCACTCCTGAGCCGTGTTGTACCGGGTGAAGCGGATGACGGGGACGTATTCCGCCACCGCCGCGGGAGTGGATGCAGCCGACAGCCCAGCATTTTGAATGCACAAGATGAGTCCGCTTCATACCCAATCATCGGTTTTTGGGAGTTCCCTGAGCGCTCAGGCCCCTGTACTTCCTTGATCGTTCGTAGATCTGCAACCGAAACGGGCTCGAGGGCGGAATGTGTCCTCGACTCATTCACCCACGCAGCGCAGCAGCGCCCTTCGTCCTTACGCTGAAATGGCGGTGTTTCATGAGCAGGCCCGGGTCGAGGCGCTCTCTACGGGTATCGAGCATGCGTCTCCGCCACCCCGGGGTGGCGCGGCATCGCTGGTCGCGTTCGGAGCCGCGATGCTGCTGTGCGTCATCGGGTCGACCCGCCGCCGGCGCGTCCTGCGGGACTTCTGAATCCTCGGCGGCTCCCCCGCCGTCAAGGTCCGGCCCTGTGGTGATCGGTGCGAACGAGGCGGTGAGCGTGCGGGAGTCGTCCCAGGCCGGGCAATCCGCCGAGCCTCAGCGAAAGGGCCGGTGGCGCTGCTCATCGGTTCTGGGATCGACAGCGGTGGTGGCCCGTGTCATATCTGCAGGACAACAGGGGGTCGCTAGGGACCACTTGGGGGCAGCGAGCGCGTTCGGTCCGGAGGGGGCGGCGGCGTTGCCGCGAATGACGTGCACCCGACCGTACTCCGCCGAGGTGAGGGGCTACCGAAACGATCTGGTGATCGAGGCGGGACGGGTGGACCGATGACAGCGCTCTGGGCGGGATCTGAGGTACTGGCGGCTAAAGTTGCGACCGTGACCAGACCATTGTCCGATGATCTGCTGGCCCAAGGGTTCGCCGATGGGGACGAGGCATGTCTGACCGAGGCCTACCGGCGCTGGGGGGCTCTGCTGTTCACCATGGCCTTTCGCAAGCTTGGTGATTCCGAAGAGGCCAAGGATGTAACGCAGCAGGTGTTCGTCGGGGCATGGAGGGGCCGAAAGGGCTTCGATCCTGACCGTGGCTCCCTCAAGACGTGGCTCGTGGGTATCACGTACAAGAAGACCGCTGACGCACTGGAGCGACGGTCGCGGAATCTGCGGAACCATGAGGCTGTCGCCGAGTTCGCGTCCCTTGACAACGAGGTGCAATCAGCCGCGACGGCGGATGCGGTAGTCGACCACATCGTGATCATGGATGAGCTCGACCAGTTGCCCGCACCTCAACAGACAGTGCTGAGACTGGCGTTCTACGACGACTTGAGCCAGTCGCAGATCGCCCAGCGGACGGGCATGCCGCTAGGAACGGTCAAGAGTCATACACGGCGCGGGATGATGCGCTTGAAGCATCGACTGGAGGTGGACGGTGAAGCACACTGATGAGGAGACGCTGGCCCTGATGGCGCTCGGAGAGCTCCCTTCAGACAGCGACGACCTCCACCCGCAGACCTGTCCGGCCTGTCGCAGCGAACTCGAAGCGCTTCGACGCGTCGTCACGGCGAGCCGGGCGCCGGAGCTCGAGGACATCGGGCTCCTCGAGCCACCGGCGGAGTTGTGGACCGAGATCGCAGACGAACTCGCCCTGACCCAAGCGCCTGCCGGCGTTGTCACCGCCGTCGCCGAAGGACCTCATGCGGTCACCGCCGCTGCCGAGGAAGAGCGCATCGCGTCTCCTGCCGAGCACGGTGCGCCCACCCCACGAGCAGCGCGTCGGCCGCTGCTTTCACGCCGCGCGCGCTTCAGTGTCGCTCTTGCCGCGTGCGCGGCACTGCTCGGCGCCACGGCGGGGAGCACGGTCACGTGGTGGGTGACTCATGGGGACAGTACGGCGGCCGCCACCCACAGCAGGCCGCTCGACTCCCTGCGCCCCTCGTCGACGGGCTACGCGAGTCTCCGCGGTACGGGAGCGCACCGCAGCCTGACCATACAGGTCAAGGGGCTTCCCACGACCTCGGGCTACTTCGAGGTGTGGCTCATGGACCGCTCCCACACGAACCTCGTGTCCATGGGCGTCCTGAACCCCGACGGAAAGGCCACCCTGCCGGTGCCGGAGAACATCGACCTCAGGGAGTACTCGGTCGTCGACGTTTCCGTACAGCCCTACAACGGCAAGCCCGATCATTCCGGCAAGAGCATCGTCCGTGGACGTTACGCCGGTTGAGGACCGGGGGTCCGCGACGAGAGGCCGCGGCGATCCTGCTTGGCCGCCAGTCACGGCCCTACCTCGCCGCTGTCACCGAGCGGACCCCGGCCGTCGACATCCACCTTTCGCGGTGGTCAGGGTTTCACGCCGCGCCCTCAGGCCGAAGCAGCTGTCCAGGGGCGCGGCCATCCGATGACCTGGGGGGAGGGTCACCGGGAAACGGTCGCCACCGCTCTCGGCGTCGGGGCGGTGGCGGACGGCGCAGCGCACGTCACCGCCCTACCACCCCACCGACGCAGCAACCAGGCAGGCCGACTACCACACGATTACCCGGGTGGCTGGGATCAGGCCGCGCAGCGCGGCTTGCCGACACCGGACGACGCCGTGTGCACGAGTGGACCAAACGGTCCCCCAGCACTCGCCGATGACGGCCGTCTGCGCTGAGGCTGAACTATCACTTCAGCTGAGCCAGGGAGCGAACCTGCGATGATCGTCAAGAAGCTGCACGAGTCCGGCATCCGAGCCGAGCACGCCTACGCCGCCGCATTCGTCTCAATCGGCCTGTCCGTAATCTCCTGGACCGCCTCCATGCAGGTGGAGAAGAAGGGTGAGGAGCGCGCAGACCGGTGGGGCATCTTCGTCGGGGAATGGGCCCCCACCTTCTTCGGTCTCGGACTGGCCCTCTCCACCTACGAATAGGGATCACGGTCAGGGGGCCGAAGGGGTGGTGGAGCGCATGCCGTGCGCCGGCCAGGCACCTCAGCTCCACGACTCAGCCGATGAGGACGTTCGCAGTGGATGAGCGACAGCCTGGGCGAGCGGGCGGGCATGCCGCTGTCCGCCAGGTCTCCTCAGAACGCCGCACACGATCACAGCGAGCGCTCGATACGGCCAGGAGCGGTCGACGTCTCCCACCTCGGCGGAAAGGCGGTGGCGGGCGCCGGATGCGCCCGCCCGTCGCTCCCGCACTCAGGAGAGGCGGCGGACCGGTTCCGCTCCGGTTTGGCTCAGGAAGTCGGTGAGTACTTGGGCGAGTCGTTCGGGCTGGTCCTCGGGGACGAGGGTGGACGAGTCGGCGATCTCGATCAGCCGGCCCTGCGGGTACAGCTCGGCCAGCCGGGGGCCGTGCTCACGCGGCATCAATCGGTCCTCGGTCGCCCAGACGACCAGTACCGGGCGGTCGAAGTCACGCAGTCGCTCGCTCCAGGCGAGCAGGGTCCTGCGCCCGGGGGCCCCGGTGGCGAATTTGGCGAAGTCCCTGCGTCTACCACTTTTTCCCCGGCGGCAAGCAGCAACTGGCCGAGGACATGATCCGCACGTCCGGAACCGAGTACGGCCGAATGGTCCTGGCTCTGCTGGACAGCGCGCCGGACCCGGCGGAGTCCCTCGTGCGTGCGTTCGAAGCGGCTGCCGACGACCTTGCGGCGGCGGACTATGCCGACGCGTGCCCGATCGGGACAGTGGCCCTCGAGGTGGCGAGCAGCAACGAGGTGTTGCGGGTCGCGACGGCTGAGGTCTTCGAGGAGTGGGTCGGCACGGCGACGCGGTGGTTCGAACGCTGGGTGGCCGAACCGAAGGCGGCGCAGTCCCTCGCCTACTCGATGGTCATGATGCTGGAGGGGGCTTTCATGCTCAGCCGCGCCGCCCGTGATCCGGAACCCCTGCGGGTGGCGGGACGATCGATGGCCAAGTTGTTGCACGCAGCCATGGTCCAGGCCGGCGAGGACTGACCTCGAACGGCGAGGAAGACAGCCCGCGGATGAGCGGCCACAGCACAGCGGACCACTGCCCTGGGACGATCACCCCTGCGACCCGATGCCTCAAGTGATCCATTTGTACGGAGGACCGTCCCAAACGAACTGCCGAGATACGGGTCGCCTCGCGAGCGAGGCCGTGGCCGGCCTCGGATCAAGGGCGGTGCACCGGTTGGGTCCCGTGGGACTGGCTTGGAAAGGCCGTCCGCCTTGCCGCCGAACGCGCCTGGCTCCCTGTCGGGACGAACGACGTCCACTTGCGGCTGTTTGCGGCGGCTACGCGCGCTGCTGCTTGGCCCGACAGTGACTCGCGGGCTTCGTCCCCGTGTCATCAGCGGGTTCCGGGCCGGTGTGTGCGGTGCCGGTGCAGGTACTCAAGGGCGTCGCGGATGATCGTGCGGTGATACCAAGAGTTCCATGACGCGATTTCGGTCGCGAGGACGCCAAGTGCGTGCTGCTGGAAGCCTGACAGCCAAGTGCCCGGTTGGCAGCGGTGGACGGTCAGTGTCCCGGTGCAGTGCCCGTCGGGCGTGATCAGCGGAAGGCCGTGAACGGCCCGGGTGCCCGCCTCGAGCAGAGCCCGGCCGACGGGGTGGGTCGGCAGTGCGGCGTCGGTCGCGATGTCAGGCACCGTCACCGGCTCGAGTTGCCGCTGTACCCGCGCGCATACCGCGGGCGGGCCGAGGATCAGGGTGGCTCGAGCACGGTAGGCGGCGTCCAGGCCGTGGTGCTGCTCCAGAATGAGCGCGTCGTCCTGCGCAGCGTCCTTGAGGTGCAGCTCGGCTGCGTCCGCATCGGCTGCCGTCACCGCCTTGGAGATGGCCGCGGTCAGTACCTGGCGCCGATGGGAAGGCTTTGCGCGGTGGCCACGCAGGAAGGCAGCCGTCGGTGGTGCGGGTCTAGTGGTGTGCCCGAAGAACCATTGATCGGTGTTTCGCGGCGGTGGAGCGGTGATGACGGCGGAGGCGAGGACGCGCAGCGGCACGTTGAAGTGCTGAGAGGTCTCTTCGAGGAGGTCGTGTGCCGTGGAGGGCTTCGGCAGGCCGTAGCGGGTCAGCAGGATCCCTTGGGCTACACCGATCATGCCGCTGGTGTTGGCCTTGCTTTGTATGTGGAGCATTTGCTCACGCAGCACTTCGGGCTCCTCTTGCCCAGAGGCGAGCGGGGCCCCTGTCTGCGAGTTGAGGTCGGGTGCGGATAGCGCGGTAAGTGCTTCGGCCAGGGTGCGGTACTGGCGAATGCCGGTGATCTCGGAGCGTTCGAGGGCTCTGCGGACTCGTGGTGGCGCGGCGACCACCAGGACCGGCGTATCAGCTTGCTCGATGGCCCTCCGAAGGGTGCGGTGGAGAGAGGGGGAGATCAGCGGCACATCGGCCATGTCGAGGATCAGTGGCCGTCCCCGCCTTTCCGTGCGACTGCCATGCCCCATGCGCAGCTTCCGCATGAGTTGGACGCAGCTGTCGGCATCCAGTGGCCCGGACAGGCTCATCACCGACACCTGATGGACACCTGACGTCACTGGCAAGTGCTTGTCGTTCACCATCATCGTCGTCGCCTCGCATCCCTGTACTGGCTGCGGCCCTGACCGCGCTGTCCCTGTGTATTCGGCAGTCCGCGTGCTCGAGGACGCGCCGTCGGGGGGACGAAGTGTTGATCTGGGGCAGCGAGCGATGTCAAGGCGCGGCTGGCGTTTCCGCCTCCCCGGCCGTCTGCGCGTCACCGTCCGTGACTCCTCCCCCACCGCGGCCCGGCTGCGGGTGTCCGACCCGTAACGGCGGCGGACCTGGCCTGCACCTGATCACCCGCCTGTGCGAATCAGCAGCACACCGCCCCCGTAGCCTCCGTGGCCTGGTGACCGGCCGCTCGCCGACCGTGGACGGCACCGTGGTGCAGCCAAGGGGCACTGTCCAGTGCATCCGGTGCGCGAGCGCAGGTGGAAGAGAGGTCGACAAAACGTGCTGCGTTCCGGCACGGCCCTCATCGGTGGGAGGCTGCGGCCGGCGGCCTGCGGCGGTCGGGCCTGGATTGCCGGCCTCCTCGCAAGCTTCGTGACGCAAAGGCAGAATATGGTAAATGATCACCCTGCCAGGTGGGGGTTTCTCACCAACCACGCCCACGTGTTCCTGGCTGTCGCACGCGACCCCGAGATCCGTTTCCGCGACATCGCCGCCGTCTGCCACATCGCCGAACGCACCGCCCAAAGCATCGTCGCGGACCTGGAGCGGGCTGGATACCTCAGCCGTGAGCGCCGTGGACGGCGCACGCGTTACACGCTCAGCCGGGACGGCCTGCTCCACGATCCGGCGGGCGCTCGAATATCAGTCGGGCAACTGCTGGACGTCTGCTTTCCGCATCAGCGCACCGCCGACGATCCTGGACAACGCACGGCAGGGGCTGGCGACCAGTCTCTCGCTGCTTCGCGGCACCGTGACGGGTTGCGCTGACTGATAGCGGTCGCACACACCTG
Source organism: Streptomyces sp. NPDC002386 (assembly GCF_053593175.1). Classification (NCBI taxonomy): domain Bacteria; kingdom Bacillati; phylum Actinomycetota; class Actinomycetes; order Kitasatosporales; family Streptomycetaceae; genus Streptomyces; species Streptomyces sp. NPDC002386. The sequence goes on along the minus strand of NZ_JBSFBX010000005.1, from coordinate 367,265 downwards.
AAGCGACGCCCCGGCGGATCCGTCGCTGAAATCTTCAAATTCAGCCGTCCCGCTCATAGACTTCGAAGGCGTTGACGGTGAGATTCTTGACCGCCGCAGACTGGGAATTGGCGACGAAACCAGCCGCATCGCGGACCAGCACCTCCGGCCCGCCGCGGCGGCGGGGCAAGGCGTGGGACGCCGGCGCCCGAGGGCGTCCTCGCCTACCGTCAGAGACCGGCGTTGACCGTGGCCTTGGGAATGGCGATTCCCGGCACATGGTATTTCTCGAGGATCTTCATGTAGGTGCCGTCGTCCATCAGGGACTGAAGCGCCGCCTGTACCGACCTCGCTAGCCGGGGGTCGGTCTTGGAGATCCCTATGCCCATGGGAGAAGGGCTGTGGGGGCCCACCGCCTTGTCGCCCGTGACAGTCGCGAACGTCTTCCCGTCGTCCGTGGTCGAGGCGACCCAGGCGGCCGTCACCTCGTCGAGGTAGTCCGCCACGACCCGTCCGCTGCGCAGCGCGAGCTGGGCCTCGGAGTCCTTGGCGAAGGCCAGGACCTTGATCGGGGGACGACCGGCGGCCTTGCAGGTGGCCTGGCGTTCCTTCAGGAGCTGTTGGTGATTGGTCCCGCTCTGGACTCCGACGGGCTTTCCACAGACGTCGGTGATCTCGTCCAGCCCGGTGGGGTTGCCCTTCTTGACCAGCCAGCCAGGGCCGGCGTTGAGGTAGTCGACGAAGTCGACCGCCGTCTGCCGTTCCTTCTTGTCGGTCATGGCCGACATCACCACGTCGAACTTGCCCGCCTGTACGGCGGGAAGCAGCCCGTCGAACTTCTGCGGGGAGAATGTGAACGTAACGCCGAGCCGTGCGGCGATGGCGCGGCCCAAGTCGTAGTCGATCCCGGTCATCTGCCGGCTGCCCGCTTGGGTGAACATCTCGAACGGCGGGTACGGCACATCGGTCGCCACCTGGACCACCCCCCGCTCGCGAATGGGGGCGCTCAGGCCGGCGTGCAGCTTCGGGTCTGTCTCCACCGTCACTCCCGGTATCACTTCGGCGGACGTGGCGGCGCCGGATGGCCGGCCGGCCTCTTCTGCTCCGCCGCAGGCGGTCAGTGCAAGCGAGCCGGCCAGCAGCAGCGGCACCGAGACGCAGGTGCTCAGGGTGAGATGTCTGGGCATGACGGTTCCTTCCATGGAGGGGCGCACGACGGCCGGGCCATGAGGTACGGCCGGGCGTGTGCTGCGGGCTCTGCGTGTGGTGCGCCGGGCGACGGGGTGAGGGAGTACCGGGTGTCGAGCGGACCCGGCGGATCGCGGTCAGACCAGGCCGATCCGCTGGGCGATGTCCTCTCCTTGCCGCAGGCGTTGGTGCGCGGCCTCACCGAGCGACACGATGACCGATGCGACGACGGTCTCGATCACGGCCATGGTCGGGACCAGGCTGTCGTACGGCGAGGGCGACGTGACCTGGCTGGGCAGGACGACCTCCGCGTGCGCGGTCACCGGGGAGAGCCACGTGTCGGTGAAGAGGACCACCTTGCCGCCCTGTTCTCGCAGCAGTTGGGCCATGGCGACCTTGTCGTCCTCGTAGCGCCGGTAGTCGAACACGACCAGCACGTCGCGTCGTGTCAGCGCGGCCAGGGCGGCGGTGCGCTCGACGTCGCGGTCGGGAAGGAAAGCCACGTCGTTGCGCAGTTGCATGAGGTGGAGGCCGAGGTACTGGGCCAGCAGGTGGGTGAACCGGCCACCGGCGAGGATGATCCGTCGCTTGGGGTCGGCGAGGAGCTGGGTGGCCCGGTCCAGGTCGTGCAGCGGGAGTTCGGCGAGGGACCGGGTGAGCGCGGCCGCGAACAGCCTGCTGCCGCTCGTCAGCAGCGGTTCGTTGGCGTCCGCCTCGTCGGACCGGGTCAGGGTGGCCGATTCGTAGAGCGCCAGCGGCGAGGCGCTGCGTTCCTCGAGTTCGTCGCGCAGGGCCGCCTGAAAATCCGGGTAGCCGCGGAAGCCGAGGCGTCCGACGAACCTGAGGACGGTCGGTGCGCTCACCGCCGCGCGTTCGGCGATGGTGGCGATGGTCTCGAAGCCCGGCGCCGGATACCCCGCCAGCATGACTCGACCGACTTTGCGTTCTGCGGGACTGAGCTCACCCAGCTTGAGCCGGATTTCGTCGGCGAGCCTGCCAGAAGCCATCGAGATGTTCCTTTTCCGAGCCGGGAGGGCTTTGTCCGTGGAGCCTATGGGGCAGGTGAGGGGCCGGAGCGCCCGCCGGAGGACCGCGGCCCCTCCAGGGGCAGAGGGCTCCCTGGTCCCTTTCCAGGGGCCCTTTGCCCTGTCGGTGCGGTGCCGTCAGTTGGGGGTGATGGACACGGTCATCCCGATGAGGGTGTCCGCTTTCCTGCCGTCGTCCGTCAGCGGGGTGAAGTGCCTGTTCTTGTCGAAGGTGACGGTGAACCGTGGCCCGGACTCGAACGTGGTGGCGGTGGCCTGCCGTTGCCCCGCGGACTGCGCGAGGGCCCGCGCGGTGCCCAGGAAGCTGTAAGGGACGCCGTTGTCGTTGGCGAGGGAGTAGAAGACGTCGTGGTTCGCGGGCACGGGCGTACGGTCCTGCGGGTGGAGCCGCTTCTTGTCGGATGCCGGCCGCACCCGCCAACGGCGCGGCTCGTAGCGGTCTCCGTCGGTGAGGTAGTCGTAGGCGGCGCCGGTCAGCGACCAGCCTCCGTCGTGTCGGGTCACGCGAGCGTGCCGCAGATCGAACACCGCGAGGCCCTGGGGGCCGACCACGCGCATGGTCTCGTCGGGCGAGCCGGGGTGCTCGACGACGAGAGCGGTGTTCTCCTCCAGCGCGTAGACCCGGTGGTGGCCCGTGTCGGCGGCCAGGCGCAGCGAACGGCCCTCACGTCCGCTGGTGCCGGTATGTGTGTCGAGCAGCCCCGAGCGCAGGAAGCCGAAGCCGCCCTCGGGCAGGTAGCCGAGCTTGGAGGCGTCATCGAAGTAGCCCGGCGCGCTGCCGTCCCGCAGAGCCTCGTAGGAGTCGCCGCCGGTGATCATGTCGGCTCCGGCCGCGATCTGGGCACCTGCGCTCGACCCGGCCACCACCGCGCCGTCGGCGAGCTTGGCGCGGATGGCGGCCAGCACCTTCGAGTCGGTGTGGGCGGAGCCGTGCAGCAGGCTGGTCACGTACCGGTACTGGTCGCCGCCGCCGAAGAAGAAGCCGGTCATGCTGTTGACCTGGGCGACGACACGGTCGGAGTCGGCCTCGGTGACGTGGTCGATGTCGACGGGGATCCATTCTGCGTCGGCGGCACCGTGGCGGGTGAACAGGTCGGCGTAATAGGCGCCGTTGCAGGCGGAGTTGGAGCATGTGGCCGGGTCACCGGCGTTCGGGTCCTGGCTCTCGGGCACGGAGGCGGCGGTCAGCACGCCGATGCGCGCGTGCCCCTTGCCGCCGGCCCGGTCGATGATCTCGCCGTACACCTGGTCGTTGTCGTCCTTCAGCCCGCCGCCGACCAGGACGAGCGACCCGGCGGAACGGTGTCCGGCGGCCGGGTGTGCGACGGCTGCCGGAGCGGCCGCCAGAGCCAGCAGGAGCGCGGTGCTTCCGGCCAGGACGGTGCGACCGGCTCTGTGCGGGGTGCGCATGAGGTGCCTCCAGGAAGTGTGCGGACGTGGGTGAGGTGCTGTCGGGGCGGGCTGTTCGAGAGCGGCTCCAGCGACGGCTGGAGGGACTGCTCCGGTGCCCGGGGACGACGGCACCGGCCGGCGAAACGCAATTGCCGTCGGCGGCCGGATCCGTCGCGTCAGCCGGTGGGAGGTTGCTCGCAGCCGAGTACGGCGATGAGCGAGGCGAGCAGGGCGACACGGCTGACGACTGTCGTGGTGTCCAGCCACTCCTGCGGGCTGTGATCCCCGCCGCCGACCGGTCCGAGCCCGTCCAGAACGGGCACGCCCATGCCGGCGATCAGGTTCGCGTCACCCACTCCACCGGTCGCGGCGGCCCCGATGGACAGTCCCAGTTCCTCCCCGATGGACTGGGCGGCCCGCAGGATTCGCCGCGAGGCCGCGGTGTCCTCCATCGGCGGGCAGAGGTCGAGTTGCTCCACGGACACGGTGGTCCCGGCGACGACAGGGCGCGCGGCGAGATCCTCGATCGCCCGCCGGGCCTGCTGGATGCCTCGCGTCGTCGCCGAGCGGACCTCGACGTGCAGTTCTGCCTCGGGGCAGACGATGTTGATGCGTGTGCCGGCGCGCACCATCCCGACGTTGACCGTCACGTCGTCCCAGCGGCCGTTGAGCCCCTGCAGCGCGACGGTGAGGTGAGCCGCCGTCAGCGCGGCGTTCGCACCCCGCTCCGGTTCGATGCCGGCGTGGGCGGCGCGCCCCGTTACGGTGAGCCGGAAGTCGGCTACGCCCTTGCGGGCGATCACGACGTCGCCGTTCTCGCGGGCGCACTCCAGGGCCAGCGCGTAATGCATCCCGTGCGCCGTCTCCTCGGTGAGGGGACGGCTCGCCGGGGAGCCGATCTCCTCGTCGGGCACGGCCAGGAACACCAGCTCGGCGTAGTCCTGGAAGCCCGCCTCGTCGAGGATGCGCAGCGCCGTGAGACCGGCGACGAGGCCGCCCTTGTCGTCGCTCACGCCCGGCCCACGGGCGTGCGAGCCGACCAGACCGAACGGCCGTGCCGCGGCCGTCCCGTCCTCGAAGACCGTGTCCGAGTGACCGACGAGCAGAATGCGGCGGCCGCCGTCCTCGACGGAGAGCGCCCCCTTCTTCCGCGCCACGATCAGGTCACCGGTGCCGTGGGTGCCGATGGACGGCGGGGTGAGGCGGCGGGTGTCGAATCCGAGGGCCCGCAGCCGGTCGCCGACGATCTCGCCTACGCGGTTGACGCCCGCGGGGCTGTACGACCCGGAGTCGATCGCGACGAGTTCGGCAAGTTCCCGCAGGTACCGGGGCTGGTGGGCGCGGGCGAGCGTCAGCAGTGCGGCAGTGTGCGGCCGCTGACGGACCGAGGCGCTCACAGGACCTTCGAGAGGAATCCGCGGGTGCGTTCCTGCTCGGGGTCGACGAGTATCTGCTGAGGGTGTCCGGCTTCGACGACGACACCTTCGTCCATGAAGACGGCGGTGTCACCCACCTCGCGGGCGAAGCCGATCTCATGGGTGACGACGACCATGGTCATGCCGTCGGCCGCGAGTTGCCGCATGACGTCCAGGACGTCGCCGACCAGCTCCGGGTCGAGTGCGGAGGTCGGCTCGTCGAACAGCATCAGCTTCGGTTTCATGGCCAGGGCCCGGGCGATGGCGACTCGTTGCTGCTGTCCGCCGGAGAGCTGCGCGGGGTAGTGCCCGGCGCGGTCGGCGAGGCCGACCTGCTCCAGCAGGCGCATACCGTCCTCCCGTGCCTCGGCGCGGCTGACGCCGGCGACGCGTACGGGCGCCTCGGTCACGTTCTCCAGCGCCGTCAGGTGGGGGAAGAGGTTGAAGCGCTGGAAGACCATGCCGATGTCGCGTCGGCGGGAGGCGACCTCCCCCTCACGCAGTTCGTGCAGCCGGTCGCCTTGCCGGCGGTAGCCCACGAGTTGGCCGTCGACGGACAGCCGGCCGCCGTCGACCGTCTCGAGGTGGTTGATGCACCGCAGGAACGTGGATTTGCCCGAGCCCGACGGGCCCAGCAGACAGCACACCTCTCCCGCGCCGACGGTCAGGTCGATGCCCTTGAGGACCTCGAGCTTCCCGAAGTGCTTGCGCACACCCTGTGCGTCCACCATGGGCGTGGTCATCGCTGTGACTCCTTCTTCACGCGGCCCAGCGAGACGGCGCCCGCGAGCATGCGCTGTACGGGGGACACCCGGCCGGCTCCCGAAGTGCCGCGGCCGTAGCGCCGCTCCATCCAGGCCTGCGGGATGCTCAGCAGGCTGACCAGGGCCAGGTACCAGATGCTGGCGACCACGAGCATGGGGATGACCTGGTAGTTCTGCGCGTACACGTCCTGGATGTTCGACATCAGGTCGTGGGCCGCGATGACGGAGACGAGAGCCGTCATCTTCAGCATGTTGATGGTCTCGTTGCCCATCGGCGGGATGATCACCCGCATGGCCTGCGGGAGGACGATCCGGCGCATGGTCAGGGCGGGACGCATGCCGAGCGAGTGAGCCGCCTCTGTCTGTCCCGGGTCGACCGACTGGATGCCGGCGCGCACGATCTCGCTCGCGTACGCCGCCTCGTTCAGCCCGAGTGCCAGCAGAGCCGCGACCGCCGGGGTGAGCAGGGAGTTCGTGTCGGCCTGGACGAACGTGATGTCCGTGAAGGGGATACCGATCAGCACCTTCTTGTAGAGAGCCGCGGCATAGCCCCAGAAGATGATCTGGACCAGCAGCGGCGTCCCCCGGAAGACCCAGACGAACAGGGAGGAGAGTCCGTACAGGACGGGGTTGGTCGACAGACGCATGACCGCGATCAGGGTGCCGAGCACCAGACCGAGGGCCATGGCCGCGGCGGTCAGCCACAGCGTCGTCGCCAGGCCGTCGAAGATGAGCCCGGCGAAGAGGTAGTGGCCGATGACATCCCAGTGCAGGTTGGCGTTCTTGGCCAGGGAACCGATCAGTCCGCCGACGGCGGCCACGGCCGCCACGGCGGCGACCCAGCGGCCGTAGTGCCGCACCGGCACGATGTCGATGTCCGCGGAGGCGGAGTCGCGGTGCGGTGAGGCACTCACAGGCGTGGAGGTGGCGGGCATCGTCAGTCCACCGCCGCGTTGCGGGTGGCTTCCTTGACCGCGATCGAGGCGACGCCGTACTTGTCGAAGATCTTGGTGACGGTCCCGTCGTCGATGAGGGCCTGGAGGGCCTTCTGCACCGCCCCGGTCAGTTCCGGCAGCTTCTTGGTGACGGCGATGCCGTTCGGCGAGGCGTTGTAGCCGCCGGGCGCCTTGGGGTCCTCCACCAGCTCGAAGGCCTTGCCGCCGTCGGCCGTCTTCGCGGTCCAGCCGGCGGCGGGCTTGGTCAGCACGTCGGCGACGACCTTCCCCGACCGGAGCGCCAGCTGCGCGTCGGAGTCCTTGGGGAAGGTGGATATGGCGATCTTCGGCTTGCCGGCCGCGGCGCAGTCGGCCTGTGTCGCGGTGAGCAGCTTGAGCTGATTGGTCGCGGCCTGCACGGCGACCGGCGACCCGCACAGGTCGGTCAGGGTGGTGATCTTCTTGGGGTTGCCCTTGGCGACCAGGATGCCGGACCCGGACTGGGAGTAGTCGACGAAGTCGACGACCTTCTGGCGATCCTTGTTGTCCGTGATCGCCGACATCGCGGCGTCGAACTTGCCTGCCTGCAGGGCCGGCACGATGCCGTCGAACTTCTGCGGGGTGAAGGCGAACTTCACCCCGAGCTTCGCGCCGATGGCCTGACCGAGGTCGTAGTCGAGTCCGGTGAGCTCCTTGCCGCCCTCACTGACGAACATCTCGAAGGGCGCGTAGGGGACGTCGGTGGCGACGCGGACCGTGCCGGACTTCTTGATGCCGGCGGGCAGAGCGTCGTGCAGGGCCTGGTCCTTCTTCACCGTCACGCCGGCGACCTTCGCGGTGCCGGCCGACGCGGCCTCGCCGGTGTCCGACCCGTCGTCGCAGGCACTCACCGTCATCAGCGCCACGACGGCGGTCGCGACTCTGATCACGGTGCGGCGGGAGGAATGTGACATCACGATCGGTCCCTCTCGGAAGTACTGCCGGGGAAGGTCTGTCCTCTCCCTCTGACAAGGCAGGAAACTACAGGTGTCCCGAGACCTTGCATAGATGTAACGCCAATTACATCCCCGCAGCCCCATCCCGCTGCCGCAAAAAGTTGCTGAATGCCCGTTTATATTGCGATTTGGATGCGCCGATAGAGCCATCCCGCCGAATTCGCACTTACATCTTCCCGTAACAAGACACTGCTTGTATGTTCCGCTACTGCCGACTCGCCACGCTGCTGTCGGTCCGTCAGAAGGCGATGCGGGGAGGCGCGTTCCTCCCCGCACTCGTCTCTTCCCGCAACCCAGGAGCACCGATGACCTCACGCGCGCTGAGCAGGCCCCTCGCCTCGCTCCTTGTGATCGCGGCCGCCGCCACCACCCTCGCCGTCACCAGTGACCCCGCCCACGCCTCCGCCGACCGCATCCGCCTCGGCAGCGCATCGGACGTCAGCCGATCGAGCTGGTCCGGCCCGGCCTTCACCATGAACGGCGCCGGCAGTGTCGTCGGCGGCTCCATGACGAGGGCGATCGACGCAATCCGCGGCAACACCGGAAGCCTCGATGTGGTCGTGCTGGCCGGCTCGGCGCCCACATCGGGCAGCAAGACGCCCGAGTGCGACACGATCACCGGGCTCTCCGGCGTCAACTCCTGTACCACCTGGACGCTGACTGCCGCGTCCGACGGCAACAACAGCCAGCTGAACAGTGACATCCGCAACGCGGAGTTCGTCTACTTCGCCGGGGGCGACCAGTGCCGTTACGCGGCCTGGAAAGGCACCTCTCTCCAGGCCTCCGTACAGTCCGTCGTCGCCAAGGGCGGCGGCTCTGGCGGCGGCAGTGCCGGGCTCCACATCAACAGCTCGATCGTGTACGACGCCTGCACCGCGAGTGCTACCTCGGCCACCGCGCTCGCCAACCCCTACGACAAGTCCCTCACGTTCACCACCGGCATGTTCAACTGGCCGAACTACGGCGACACCATCAACGACTCGCACTTCGTCGCCCGCGACCGCATGGGTCGCACCATGGCGTTCGTCGCGCGCGCTATCAAGGACGGCCTGACCAGCCAGGGCAAGGCGTGGGGTGTGGGAATCGACGAGGGCGGCAGCTCCCTCTACATCGACAAGAACGGGCTGGCCACACTGTTCGGCAGCGACGCCTACGTCGTGCTCGGCGACCACCAGCCGGAGCAGGCCGTCTCCGGCAAGCCTCTGACCTTCTCCGACTACAAGATCTGGCACCTCACCAGCGGCCAGACATTCGACTTCAAGAACCGTCCGACTTGCGGCTATTACCGACGCAGCGTCAACAACGGCGTCGCTGACCCCAACCTGTACAGCGGCACACCCGATACCGGTTGCGGCACCTCCGGGGGCGGCACGACGGTCGGCGAGAGCGAGCCGAACGACTCCCGCTCGGCCGCCGACGACCTCACGTCGAGCACTCCCCCAGTGACCCTGACCGGCGCCCTGAGCACCACGTCCGACCGGGACTACTTCAAGTTCACCCTGGCCTCCGGCAGGACCGCGTCCATCTCCTGCGCTGTACCGGACGCCTACGACGCGGACGCCTATCTCCTCGACTCGACCGGAACCACGCTCACGAGGTCGGTGAACGACGGCCGGGGAAGCGACGAGTCCCTCACGTACACCCGCACGGCCTCGGGCAGCGGGACGTACTACCTGGACCTCGAGGCCTATGCCGGTTCTGGCTCCGCCACGTACGCCTGCGACCTCAGCACGGTCTGACTGCGACCAGAGGCCGAGACCGATCGCGCGCCGCCGGAAACGCAGCACCGCAGCCCCGGTGCCTGGGACGATGCGGTTCGCTCCTGCTCCTGAGCCGTTGGCCTGGCAGCGGCGCGTACCGCAAAGTTCGGCGGTCACCGGCCACACCGGAACGATCCGTCTCCTAGCCACCTTTGAGTCGCTGTGGCGGCGTTGTCGTCCCACGCGTACACCGTCGTGCATCCCGACCTGTTTGCGCGATCATATGAGCGGCTATCCGGAGTCCATGACTGATACGGAGAGACGAACCGGGCGCGACGAGACCGCGGAAGAGCGCGCCGACCGCAAGTGGGGCGAGCTCATCCAGGAGGTCCGCGTGGCGCAGACCGGCGTGCAGATCTTGTTCGGGTTCCTGCTCACCGTGGTCTTCACCCCCAAGTACGCGGAGCTGGGCCACGTCGAGCAGGTCATCTACATCGTCACCGTGGTCCTAGGCGCCTGCGCCACGGGGGCCCTCATCGGACCGGTGTCGCTACACCGCCTGGTGTCCGGGGAGCAGGTCAAACCCGAAGCCGTACGCCTCGCATCGCGCCTGACCTTCGTCGGCCTGCTCCTGCTGCTGGCAACCATGGTTTCCTCGCTCCTGCTCGTCCTGCGGGTCGCCACCCACAACGCCCTCGTACCCTGGCTCGTCGGAGCCGTGCTGCTCTGGTACTTGGCCTGCTGGTACGCCCTGCCGCTCTGGGCGCGCCACCGGCACGCTGACCGCTGACTCCGGCGCGCCGCCTCACATCTGGCCGACTGGCCATGGCCGTTGCCGCAGAACAAGTTCTTGGGCCCCGCCCGCTGATGCCGTGACTGATGGCGCGCGATCAGCGGGCGTTGGCGAGCCAATCGTCGAAGGTGGTTGGCGCGATGCGGGCGTCCTCGCCGGGCAGGAGGACGTTCCCGGCCGCCTCCGGCCCCAGTACCGAGGACCATGTCGGAACCAGCTTGACCGTGTGTCCACGTGCGCTGCAGGTGCGGCGGGCCATGTCCACCAGGTCCTGCGGCTCCGGGCCGGCGACGTCGCGGTGGCGCCCCCGCGGTGTGCCCGTGACTGTTTCGGCGAGGATGTCGGCCACATCCGCGGGTGCGATCGGCTGGACGAGCAGCGGTGGGATACGGGCGACGCCGTCCTCTTCGGTCCAGCTGGTGACCGTCGCGGCGAAGTCATGGAACTGAGTGAAGGGAACGATCGTCCACGGCACCGGGCTCTCGGCCACGAGGCGCTCCTGCTCGCGCTTGCCGGCGTAGTGCGCGTTGCCTTCGAGCCGGTCGATGCCGACGATCGAGAGCAGTACGTGGTGACGGACACCGGCTCGCTGTTCGGCGGCGAGCAGATTGCGGGTGGCGGTGCCGAAGTACGCGACCGCATCGTCTCGGTCGGCTGCCTCGTAGCTCGTGGCGTCCACGACGGCGTCGACGCCCCTCAGAGCGGCGTCGAGACCGTCCCCGCTGATCAGGTCCACGCCGAGCGAACGGCTGATACGCACCACTTCGTGCGCGGCCTGCTCCAGGGCGCCGGCGGTGCGGGCTCCGATGTTTCCGGTTGCTCCGGCCACGGCGATGCGCATGGTCATCTCTCCTCTGTCTCTCGTTGGTCTCTCGCGCCATCACTCAGCTTTCCCTGTTGTCGGCATCCGCGCGTGGTGGTCACTCGCTGTCCGAGGCCTCCACTCGCTTGCCGCTTCCACAATAGGAGCATATGCTCTTATCTCAGAAGCGGCCCCCGCCGGGACCGCTCCCCGCGTTCTCCGAGCAAAAGGTTGTGCCATGGCTATCCCCACTGGATCGGTCTCCGCCGAGCGGCAGCGGACGCACCCCGCGGGTGTGGAGCAGACCCACAGACAGGGGCAGGGGGCTCTTCGGCCACCCGTGACGGCGTGGCTCCAGCCGTTCCTGATCTCCCTGATCGTGGTGGCCGCCTTCATCGCGTGCTACGTCGGCCTTCAGCGCGACCCACAGCCCCACCAGGTACCCATCGCCGTCACCGGATCCACCCTGCCGGGCGAGATACAGCAGGCCCTGGGGAACGCCGTCACGGTCCACCCCAGCTCGGACGCCGCGACGGCCCGCCTCGCACTGGAGCGGCACGACGTCGTGGCCGTGCTCGGTACCGCAACTCCCGGCCACCTGAAGCTGGAGATCGCCGGAGCCGCCGGCGCGTCCACCACGTCGGCCGTGAGCACACTGGTGGGCGCATACGCCCGCGGTGCCGGCGCGCACGTGACCACCGCGGACGTCGTCCCTCTGGCAAAGCATGACGCCCGGGGCCTGGCCGGTTTCTATCTGGCCTTCGGCGTGAGCCTGGCCGGCTTCGTCCTCGGTTCGAACGTCCTCGGGCTGACCGGCGTCATGCGCCTGCGCCACCGGTTCGTCCTGCTCATCGGCACCTCCGCCGCCATCGGCGCCGTCGGGGCGCTCGTCGTGGGCCCCGCGCTGGGCGCCACCCCGGCCCCACTGGCACCGCTGATCTTCGTCCTCGCCCTGCTGGCCGCCGCGACGGCGTTCACGACCACGCTCATGGGTGCCGTCCTCGGCCCGATCGGGCTACCGGTCACCACGCTGCTGTTGCTGACCGTCGGCAACGCCACGAGCGGCGCGGTCATCGGCGCCGACCTGCTGCCCGCCGGGGCCCGAGCGGTTTCCGCCCTGCTCCCGCCCGGAGCGGCCGTGCGGGGCATCGCCGATCTCGGCTACTACAACGGCTCACACCTGAGTGGCCCCGTGATCACCCTGGCCGTGTGGGCCGTCCTCGCCGGGACCCTGCTGAGCCTGAGTCCCCGACTCACGCGACGTCGAGCAGCCGTCGTCTGACGTCATTCGAAGCCCCCGCGAGTCCTTTGCCGGAGCCCGGTCGCCGACCGGGGGGAAACGTCGAGCGCGGCGGGAACGCCGCGATGAGGAGAGCAAGCATGGAACACGAACGCACATCCGCCGACGCGAGGGAGCGGCAGCGCAGTCCGCGGTTCTCCAAGCTGCCGGAACGCATCCGGCTCGAGGAGACCGTGGAAGTGCGTCCACCCGTCACGCACGACTCGGCGAGCGGGGTCTACAACCCGGATTGGTGGCTCATACGCATGGGGGGCCTGTGACCTGCCGCCCCAGCCGCCTTGGATGGTCACCCGTCCAGGCCACTGAGACCGCCTATCGCACCGGCTGGCGCCCTCATGGGAGCCGCAGCACCGCGCTGTCGTGACGCCGCCGCATCGGTCCCGAAAGAGGCTGCCGTGAAGTCCCAGAAGATCCTCGTCCGCCTGACATCGATCGCAGCCGCCGGAGCGGTCGCGGTCGGATGTTTCCTTCACATCTTCTAGCCCAAGATCACCTGTTCGCCACCCGCACCCAGGCTCGGCTCCAGGATCTGCGACACGAGGTGAGCCGGCGCCGGCCGATTCGATGCTCCGGTTGTCGCCGTCTACTCGGCCCAGGGGTGGAATCCGGTGTCCAGGACGTCTTCGAGAGCGGCGCGGAGCCGCGCCGCCTTCTCACCGCCGAAGCTCTCCTCGAATTCGGACTGCACGGTACGCCAGTAAGGGAGGGCGGCTGTCATCCGGGCGAGGCCATCGGGGGTGAGGGTCACGATGCGGGCACGGCGGTCCGTCGGCGACGGTTCGACGATGACCAGGCCCTCGCGAGCAAGTGGTTTGAGGTTGCTTGCCAGGGTGGTGCGGTCCATCGCGATCATCTCGGCGAGGCTGCTGATGGTGATCTGCTCGTGCCTGCTCAGCTTCTGGAGGATGCTGAACTGCGTGGCGCGCAGGCCCGTCGGAGCGAGCGCCTTGTCGTAGGTGGCGCTGAGATACCGGGCCGCCTTACGCAGAGCCAGGTTGTTGCAGGAACTGGTGGCGTCCTTCTCGGTGCCGGCCATGCTCTCCTCCAGATACGGAATTCAAGGTACGAGTATATGCCCCTAACTGTCGGGAGGTCGCCCCCGGCGACTGAGCACAGCGCGCTTTCGGCGCGGCGGGAGACGGCGCCTTCCCCGTTGGCCGCGACTACCGTTTCGCCGGAGCGTAGGCTCGAACAGCGCCGAAGCAGTCGTCGGAGGCGGGAGTCCGGCCGCCAGGTTCGTGAGCGACATTCACAATCCGAGGATGCTCCCCCGGGTACTCGAATGCGGGGTGTCCGCTCAAGAGTGCGCCGTGATCGCCTGGGGACACGTCCACCCGACAGCGGAGGAGAACGCCTTGCGCCTCGAGAATTAGGAGCATATGCTCTTAATTATCAGGAGGGGGCTCAGCGAGTCCCTCCTGCTCCGCCCGCGACACCACCCAGGCAGGCGCCGCCGAGACGGCCGCGCTCCCGATTCCGGCCGCGGATGCGATGCGATTGCGATCTTGTCCAGTCACAGAGAAGGAGAGGCAGGCTTATGGCTGTCGGAGACCTCGCCCTCGTCACAAGCGCGGGCGGCGTGGGCCGCAAGGTCCTCGAGACGCTGCGTACGTGGGACGTACCGGTGCGTGTCATGGTCCGTCGGGACGACGAGCGTGCCGCGCAGTTGCGGGCACTCGGGGCTGAGGTCGCCCTCGGTGACCTCACGCGCCCCGAGACCGTCGCGGCCGCCCTGGAGGGCGCTCGAAGCATGTACTTCGCCATGCCGGTATCACCGGACCATCTGCTCGCCGCCACCGTCGTGGCGAGCGTCGCCCGGGAGTACGGCGGGCTGGACGCACTTGTGGACATGTCGCAGATGACCGTGTCGCAGATGACCGCCACCAGCACCGCGGAGTCCCGCCAGCAGCGGCTGCATTGGCTTGCGGAGCAGGTGTTCGACTGGTCGGGCGTGCCGGTGGTCCATATCCGGCCCACGTCTTTCCTGGACAACCCCCTGTTCACCACGCTGCCGGCGCAGACGATCCGCAAGAGGGGCACGATCGAGCTGCCGTTCGGAACGGGCCGCACCTCGCCGATCGCCGTGGACGACGTCGCCAGGGTGGTCGCCACCGTACTGCGCGATCCCGGCCCCCACCGCGGTCACGTCTACGAGCTGACCGGCCCACGCACGGTCGACATGACCGAGATGGCCGAGGCCTTTTCGAAGGAGTTGGGCCGGCCGGTCTCGTACGTGGACGTCCCCCTGGAGCAGTGGCGCGAGGAGGTGCTCTCCACGATCGGTCTGCCGCCGCACGTCGAGCAGCACATCGTCACCATGTGCCGCCTGCATCAGCAGAACAGGTACGACCGGGCTTCGGACGACGTCGAGCGCCTCACAGGTACGCCGGCCCGGACGATCGAGGAATTCATCGCGGCACGCAGGGACTTCTACCTGGCTTGACATCTCCCCGGGGGATCGCCGCCGCACGGGGTGGCGACCACCACTGCCCCTCGTCCCGCGCCGAGTGCGCGTACGAGGACAACGAAAGTGATCAGAGAAGTGAACTTGAAACTAGAGCTTCTGGTCCTGCCGGTCTCGGACGTCGACCGTTCCAGGGCTTTCTACGAGAAGGCCGGATTCCGGCTCGACCTCGCCGCGGACATCACCGAGGACTACCGGGTGGTCCACCTCACGCCGCCGGGGTCCGAGTCATCGATCATCTTCGGGCACGGCCTCACCACGGCCGCCCCCGGATCGACTCAGGGCCTGTACCTCGTCGTCGAGGACATACAAGAGGCCCGCGCGGACCTGGTCGGCCGTGGAATCGAGGTGAGCGAGGTGTTCCACGACGACAAGGGCCTCTTCTTCCACGGCCACGATGCCGGAGACGTCGTCCACGGCGGTGAGGGCCAGGGACGAATCGCCGGAGCGCACCCCGAGCGTGCCAGCTACGGCTCCTACGCCACTTTCAGCGACCCGGACGGCAACGGCTGGGTGCTCCAGGAAGTCACGCAGAGGTTCCCTGGCCGATGACCGGCCTCCGGACGGGCCGAGAGCGCGCCCCTCCGGCCGGCCCGCCTCGATCCGCCGGCCCGCCCGACGTTGGAGGCGCGCCCGGCAGCCTCACCGCCGTTCGAGAGGAACAGCTCATGGCAGTCGTACGAGCCGCCGCTGTACGGATCAGCCCCGTGCTCAGCAGTCGCGTCGGCACGACGGCCAGGATCGTGGTCGCCAACGACGACGTCGAGAGCGTCCTGTTCGTCTGAGCATCCGGATCGCCCCTCCCGGCGATGCGATGTCCCGGCGGGCAACGACAACACATGTGCGAACACTTCAGGAGGCGCTTCATGCGCAAGCTCCACCTACGCCCACTCCTCTCGGTCACCGCGGCCGCCGTGGTCCTCACCGGCGTTCATCTGGCATCGGCCAGTACGAGCAGCGCACAGGGCGCACACCAGCGTGCGGAAACCATCCAGTTGGTCGCCAAACAGACCCAGTCCCACACCGTCGACACCGGCCGGAAGGGGCCCAGCCTCGGTGATCAGCTGATCACGGCCGAAGACCTCTACCAGGACGGGAAGAAGGTCGGCGACCACGCCGTGGTGTGCACCTACGTGCACATCGGTCCGGACGCGCTCCAGTGCCTGGGCACCTTCGCCCTGCCTCGGGGGCAGATCACCGGACAGGCTCTGCTCCACCTGCCCTCCCACTCCCCCGTCGACGTCGCCGTCACGGGCGGATCGGGCACCTACAACGGCGCCGGCGGTTACGTCCACACCGTTCCCGCCGGCACCACGGAGAGGCACCTCACCTTCCACATCAGCCGCTGACCCTTCCAGCCTGCTCGCATCCGCCGGCTGGTGTGACAGCGGCCATCAGCCCACCCCGAACACGCGTCCCCAGGGCGGAACATCAAGGAAGACACGTCATGACAAGCACGGAAGACAGCGGAACCGATCGCCAAGAGCTGGACTACTACCCGTGGTGGCTGGACGAACTGGCCGACGACGCCACCCTGGAGGGCGCCGCGATGAACGGCACGGCGCGCGGAGCGAAAGCGGTCCGGACCATCGTGGTCAAGGCTCGCGAACTGTACGAGTTCCAGGACTTCAGTTACGCCGGAGACTTCGGCGACAAGGGTTTCCTGGAGATCTACGACGCGTCGGTCCAGGGCGAGCCTTTGAAGGTCGTCGTCACCGTCACCCGCAACGCGGCGGGGCAGGCCCAGGATCTCGCGGTGCTCCACCGGCCGCGCCACTCGCTGCTGCTCTTCTCCCGACTGATGCACGAGAAGTTCGCCGGCACCCCGCTCGCCGAGTACTTCCTCTCCGACGGCTCCTGAGACACACGTCCGTGGCCAGGTCCCGACGACGGCGTCAGGTTCGCCGAGCGCGGCGACAACCAGGCCTGGCGCTGGGCGTGCCCGCCACCGGCCCTGACCACCCGAGGAACTGAGCGTTCGCCGTGGCGTCCGGAACGTCGAAGGGCCACGCCGTCCACCGCAGCTAGGCGGTCACACGGATGGCCAGTTCCTTGGCCTGGGACGCGGCGACCGCGAGGGCTTCGGTGCGGGAGGCCTCGAAGAGCGGAACCAGATCGGCCATCGCCGGGACGCTCGGGGCCAGGGTCAGCTCTGGGACGATGAAGCTGACGTTCAGACCGAGACCGCCGCCGAGGGCCTGTCGCAGGTAGCTCTCCACGTAGTCGTTGCCGTACTGGGGGGTGCCCTCCTGGTACGAACCGCCGCGGCTGGTCACGACGACCGCCGGCTTGCCCGCGAGCGAGGGGTGCTCGGTGATCGCGGTACGGCCCACGGCGAAGACATGGTCGATCCAAGCCTTCAACGTCGAGGGGATGGAGTAGTTGTACATCGGGGCGCTGAGGAGGATCACGTCCGCCGCCTCCGCCTCCTCGATCAGCCGGGCGCGCAGCGCGAAGGCGTCCCTCTCCTCGGGGGACCGGTCGGCGGGGGCGACGTACCCCGCGTAGTAGGCGTCGGCCCGCAGGTGCGGTACGGGGTCGGCGTCGAGATCCCGGTAGATCACCGTGCCGTGAGGATGCTCGCTCTCCCACACCTCGCGGAAGGCGGCCGTCACCGCGCGGGAGTGCGAGTTCTCGGCGTTGAGGGAGGTGTCGATGTGAAGCAGCGTGGCCATGTCCGTCTCCTGGATCTCAAGGGGAGGGCTTCCGTCGACCGGCCGCCCCGTCATGTCCGACAGCCTGCTTCCTCAAGCATGGTTGAGGTCCAGAACTTGTGATCCACATCACCGATCCCCCGGAGTCCTGGGGTGGCCCGTACTGCCCCCTCCTCGCGCGGCGTCTCGATGCCCCTGCAGTCGCAGGACCAACATCAACAGCGATGCGGCCCGCTAGGGTCAGGTGCATGACGACACCCCTTGCCAGCAGTGCCTTCGACGCGCTCCGCCTCGACGCCGTGTCCGACGAGGAGGCTCTGCGCCGGGTCTACGATCTTCCCGGCGCCGCGGCCGTGCGCAAGCAGATGACCGAACTCACCGATCAGACACGGCGGTTGATCGCATGCTCTTCGTTGGTCATGGTCGCCAGCGCGGACGCCGAGGGCAACTGTGACGTCTCCCCGCGCGGCGGCCCCGCCGGGTTCGTAGCGGTCCTGGACGAACGGACGTTGGCGATACCGGACGCGACCGGCAACAAGCGTCTGGACACCCTGCAGAACGTCATCGCCACCGGACGGGCCGGGCTGCTGTTCCTCATCCCGGGGCGCACCACGACGCTCAGGGTGAACGGCCGGGCATGCGTCTCCACCCGCCCGGAGTTGCTGTCCCAGCTGACCGCCGTGGGCAAGCCGCCGGCCAGCGCGCTGGTGCTCGGGATAGAGGAGGTCTACCCGCACTGCCCCAAGTCGCTCCTGCGCAGCGGGGCGTGGAAGCCGGAGCAGTGGCTGCCGACAGACAGCCAGCCGACCTCGGCCGAGGTGACGCTCGCCCAGTTGCGGATGCCGGAGCTGACGATCGCCGACATCGAACGGGCAGAGGCGGAGTCTCTGAAGTACCGCTACGAATAACAGGACGGCGTCCCCACCGGCGCGGTGATCCTCATCGACCACGCCGTCCGCACCGACTGCACGGTGGAGGGCTGCCGAGGGCCAGGTCGGGCGAATCCGTCAGCACCCCGCGGACCGCGAGGCCGATCTGGCCGATCTGGCCGATCTGGCCGATCTGGCCGATCTGGCCGATCTGGCCGATCTGGCCGATCTGGCCGATGGCGAACGGGCGGCCGAGAACGCCGCCCGCGGCCGCCTGCCCCATTGTTGTCCGCGGTGCTCAGACTTCGCCGCTCCACCCGCCGGTCTCGGTGCCGCCGCGGGACTCGATGAACCCCTTGAAGCGCTTGAGGTCACCAGTGGCCTGCCGCTTGACGAGGCCGAGCTTGTCCCCGACGGTTTCGGCCAGGCCCTCGGGCTCGTAGTCGAGCTGCAGCATGATCTTGGTCGTGTGGTCGTCGATGTAGTGGAAGGTGACGACGCCGGCCTGGTGCGCCTCCCCACCGATGGAGCTCCAGGCGACCCGCTCATCCGGAATCTACTCGGTGATCTCCGCGTCGACGGCGTGGTTCAACACGTCCTCGGCCGCCTCAGCCGCCATGTGCGCAGCGGACCGGCTGCTGGAGTAAGGGCTGAACTGGGGGCGCTCGCCCCGACGCCGTGCACAGCGGGGGTGTGGAGGGTGACTGCCGACTACGCCAAGGACGACCGGCGCACGGCACTGCCCGTCTCCTTCCGCGAGGACCTCGACAGCGTCGCGATCTCCCTGTCGGTCACGAACCGCCGCCTTCAGGCCGCGTCACCCCGCCTGGATGCCGCCACCCGCGAGGACATCGTCTACGTCACCGCCCGCGCGTCAATGGCCTTTGACCTCGCACACCTGCCGGCGGCCCGACGGGAGCTCGAGCGCCTTGAGGCGATCGCACGGCACTGGGGCGTGGAGCCCTGACACTTCGCCGGCCGCCATCCCCGGCCCGGGTGCACTGATCAGCACACTTGGAGGATCCGAATCGCGCTCCGGGAGGCGCCGACCTGTAAGGATTTCACCACTCGGTAAGCGCCGGGGGGTTGGCAAGCCCTGTTGATGCCTCAATCATCTTGTCATGAACCTGCGAACCGACTGGCGGTTCGCGGCCTCATGGAGGTGTTGCGATGCACCGAAGACTCTCCGTCGGCCTTTCCGCCTCTGCCCTGACCGTCATCACCGTCGTCGGCACCGCGACCGCCGCCGACGCCGCGCCCGCGGACAAGTCCCAGGTCCTCGCGAGCTGGACCCAGACCAGCGCGTCGAGCTACAGCACCTGGGCCGCCGCTCGCGCGAACCAGGCCGCCTGGTCCGCCTACGCGTTCGACTGGTCCACCGACTACTGCTCCAGCTCCCCGGACAACCCGTTCGGATTCCCCTTCTCCATGTCCTGCGCCCGCCATGACTTCGGCTACCGCAACTACAAGGCCGCAGGCACCTTCAGCGCCAACAAGAACCGCCTCGACAGCGCCCTCTACGAGGATCTCAAGCGCGTCTGCCTCAACTACACCGGCGGCACCAGGACCGCCTGTGACAGCACGGCATGGACCTACTACCAGGCGGTCAAGGCGTTCGGCTGAGACCCACCTGCGCGCCGGACGGCCGGCAGCGGCAGGGATCACCAGGACCGAGGTACCGCGGAAAGGGATGTGGCATGGCGGACTTGAACGCCGCGGGGAGCGCGGACGACGGCATGCGCCGTCGCACCTTCCTGCGCGGCGCGGCAGGCTGGTCGGCAGTGGCGGGGACGGCGCTTGCCGTCGGTGTGGGGACGGCGGGCCCGGCTGCGGCGTACGGCTGGACGCGCACTCTCCAGCAGGGTATGAGCGGCGCCGACGTGACGGAACTGCAGGTACGCGTGGGCGGTTGGGCGGCATCGGGCGCCCAGCAGACCTGTGTCGCCTGGGACGGCGCCTTCGGACCGGCCACCGAGAGCGCGGTCAGGCGGTTCCAGTCCGCCTACGGCCTGACGTCCGACGGTGTGGTCGGGCCGCAGACGCACAGCATCCTGAACAGCCTGGAGAGCAGCGACGGTTCGTCCGCGCACTTCGACTGGAGCGAGTTCTACTCCAAGGACGGCTCGGGGTTCGGTGGCGGCAAGGTGAGCGCCACCCAGGTCAAGGAGAACGTGCGCCGCCTGATGTACAAGCTCGAGGCCGTACGCAAGAAGGCCGGCGACAGCTCGATCACCGTCAACTCCGGCTTCCGCAGCATCGCCCACAACTCCTCGGTGGGCGGTGCCTCCAACAGCATGCACGTCTACGGAGTCGCCGCCGACATCGTGGTCGCGGGCCACACCACCCTTCAGACGTACAAGATCGCCGAGACCTGCGGCTTCTCCGGCCTGGAGGCCTACACCCACTCCTGGCAGCACACGGACAGCCGGGTTCAGTACCCCTCGTACGGCTCCGGCTCCTGGTGGTGGGAGAGCGGCGTCGTGTGATTCCTCCCCCCGCCCCGTGCCGTGCCGACGGAGCACACGACCCACGGCACGGCAGCCCCTGCCACCCTTGTGACAAAGGGAGTTGGTGTTCGGTGAAAACCTTGGACAGGACCCTCGCCGTGACGGTGGCCGCCGTCGCCGCCGTAGCCCTGCAGCAGTCCGCGGCCAGGGCCGACGTCCCACCGCAGCACGCGATCATCGTGTGCCAGAGCGCGAGCTTCTACGCGAACTACGACAGCGCATCCGGACCGGCCGGCTACCTGCGAACCCTCACCTACGGCAACAAGGTCGGCCACACGCAGGGAGCGCATCCCGTCTACAACGGCTGGGCCGCCACCTTCGACTACGGCCCCAACGACTGGGGTTACGTGCGCTACGAGTGCATCGGCGGCTACGACTCCTGGTGAGCGGTGACGGCCGCCCTTCTCGGCAACGGCAGTGAAAGGACTCTCCTCGATGCCCGTCTTCCTTGGCGGCCGTGCGGCCGCCGTCATCACAGCGGCCGGTACCGCGCTGCTGCTCGGCGCCGGACCGGCGCTCGCCTACTCGAACGGCACCGTAGGTGTGCGCGAGACAGTGTGCGCCACCGACCTCTACGTCCGCACCGAACCGGTCGGCGCCTGGATGGGCACCCTGTACAAGGGCCAGACCTTCCTGGTGGAGAGCAAGAAGAGCGGCTGGGCGTACGGCTTCGCCTACGGAGACGTCAACCGCCGCGGCTGGGTCCAGGACGGCTGGTTCTGCTGACGTCACCCGGGTCCGGGCCCTCGGGGACGGGGGCCCGCCCTCATGGAACGGGGCCCCTGCCCCGCCGTCCCGTACACCAGTACCTCGGGGAAGGACGCTCGTGCCCGCCCATGACCGCGTCGCCCGGGGCGGAGGATGCTGCGGGGCGCCACTTCGGCCCCGGTGCCAGGTTGGCACGGACACGGGGCCCGGCTGCCCCCGTTGCGCTACGGTCGTTCCTTGCCCTATGCACGAGATCAGGAAGGCGATCAAGTGGCCGAACTGCGTCTGGGACCGCTGCTGAGGTGTACCGACGGCTCGTTCGCGACGGTCTGGGTCGAGACCAGCGCGTCCTGCACGGTACAGGTGCGCTGCTCCGACGGGGCGGTGGGCACGGCGCCCACCTTCCAGGTGGCCGGGCACCACTACGCGCTCGTCACGGTGACCGGCCTGCGTCCCGGCGCGTCCCCGTCCTACGAGGTGCTCCTGGACGACACCTCGGTGTGGCCCCTTGCCGACTCCCCCTTCCCGCCCTCGGTCATCCGCTCGCCCGCCACCGGCGCCGCCGTCCGCGTCACCTTCGGATCGTGCCGCTGGGCCGCGCCACCGGCCCGAGGCACGGATCCGATCGGCCCGGACGCCCTCGACACCCTCGCGACCCGTCTGGCAACCGACCCCGACGCCGAACGCCCCGACGTCCTGCTCCTGTTGGGCGACCAGATCTACGCGGACGAGACCTCCGAGCAGACCCGGCGCTGGCTCGCCGGCCGCCGTGACCTCGACCAGCCGCCAGGAGCCCAGGTCACCGACTACGAGGAGTACTGCCACCTCTACTACGAGTCCTGGCTCGACCCCGAGATCCGCTGGCTGCTGTCCACCGTGCCTAGCCTGATGATCTTCGACGACCACGACGTCGTCGACGACTGGAACACCTCCGCCGCCTGGCTCGCCGACATGCGCACCACCGACTGGTGGCAGGAACGGCTGCTGAGCGGCCTGATGTCCTACTGGGTGTACCAGCACCTGGGCAACCTCTCCCCCGCGGAACTGGCCGACGACCCCGCCTGGGCCGCCGTCCACGCCGCGCCGGACGGCACGCCGGCACTGCGCGCGCTGGCCGAGCGGGCCGACGCCGATTCAGCCTCGGTCCGCTTCAGTTACCGTCGCGACTTCGGCCGGGTCCGGGTCGTGATGGTGGACTCCCGGGCCGCGAGAGTCCTCGCCGAGGAGCGCCGCGCCATGCTCGACCCGGCCGAAGCCGCCTGGCTGCGCGAGCAGGTCCTGTCCGACGAGCAGACCTACGACCACCTCCTGATCGGCACCTCCTTGCCGTGGCTCCTGCCGCACCTGGTCCATGACACCGAAACCTGGAACGCCGCGCTGTGTGCCGGGGAACGCGGCAAGCGCTGGGCCCGTCTCGGCGAGCGGCTGCGTCGCGGAGCCGACCTGGAGCACTGGGCGGCCTTTCCCCGCTCCTTCGCCGACCTCGCCGACCTCATCGCCGAGGCCGGGGCGGCCCCGGCAGCCCCGGCGACCGTGTGCGTCCTGTCGGGCGACGTCCACCACGGCTACCTCGCCAAGGCGTCCTGGCGGTCGGGCGGCCCACATCTCCCCGTCGTCCAGCTCACCTGTTCCCCCGTGCACAACTCCGTGCCCCTGATGATGCGGATCGGCTTCCGCTTCGGCTGGAGCTCTCCGGCCCGTCTGCTGGGACGCCTGCTCACCCGGCACGGCCGCTGTCCCCGGCCTCCGGTCAGCTGGCGCAAACAGGGCGGCCCCTGGTTCGGCAACCAGCTGATGACCCTGATTCTGCGCGACCGCTCGGCCCACCTCCGTCTGGAGCGCACCACCTCCGACGCGACGCTGCAGACCGTGCACGAATCCGTCCTTACCGACGACTAGGGGGCGTCTGCCCGGTCTTCGTGGATCAGGCCGCGGCGTCCGGTGCGGTGCCTCGGCGTGCGGTCGAGTCGCCCTCGTACCGGGCGTACGTGGGCGGTTCGGCCGTGCGGCGAGGTGCCGTGCCGGGCGTCGCGGACCCGCGAAGATCGGGGAGACTGCCCCCTAGTACCTGTCCGGCCGAGAGGACTTGTCCCACCGATCATGTGCGGAGTCGGCTGCGCTGACGTGGCCACCCTGCGAGGTCCGCCGCGACGGGCGGCCCAGCGCGCGGGTCAGCGGCTGGGCGGTGACGTCTCGGAAGTAGGCGAGCGGGGCCCCTTCAAGAACGGGCGACCTCCTTACGATGTCACCATGATGATCTCCGGACAGGGACGGCCACACATACGCGTCCTGCACGACGAGTCGCGACACGACCTGCGGGATCCGACTCGCCCGCGCCCTGTCCGTCTCTACCTGTGGGAGCCGAGCCGCCGACGGAGTGCACCGCCTCCGCTGGTGATCGTCTCCCACGGCACCGGTGGCTCGGGCAGCACCATGGAGTGGCTGGTACAGCCGCTGCACGAGGCTGGTTTCCGGGTCGTCGCTCTTGATCACCACGGCAACAACCATGTCGACGGCTACGAGCCGGAGGGCTTCCTCCACATATGGGATCGGCCTCGGGACGTGTCCTTCGTTCTCGAAGCACTTTCCCAGGAACAAGTGCTCGGTCCGGTCGGTGTGGCGGGTTTCTCCCTCGGCGGCTACGCGGCAGCGGCCCTCGCCGGGGCCCGTCTCGATCCGCAGATCGTTTGGGGCGTACTGACGGGACGGATCCCTCTGCCGGAGATCCCTGAATTCCCCGGTGCGCTCGAGGCGTTGTGGAAGAAGCATCCGCTGGACGAGTCGTCACGACGTGTGCTGGACGCCGCCGCGGCGGACCTCTCGGAGCCCCGGGTGCGGGCCGTCTTCCAGGTTGCCCCTGGAGCCGGCGGTCTCGTGACCTCGGAAAGCCTGGCAGCCGTGCGGCTGCCCGTCGGCATCCGCTGGGGTGGAGCGGACACCGTCAACCCGTACAACGTGGACACCAGGCCGTACTTGGAGCACATCCCCACAGCGAGTGGCGGCTCGGCCGGCCCCGATGTCCGCCACGACGACTTCTTCGCCCCGGAACCTGCCGATCCGACCGTCCGCGTTCGCGTCGGCAGGGAGGCGGCCGCCTTCTTCCAGCAGCACCTGCGCTGATCCCTCCCCGATCAGGCGTCGGCGCAGAGCACGGAGCCACCGGCGAGGGCAACGGACGGCTGCGCCGTGGCAGGAAGTTGCCGACGTGATCGGCGATGTACGCGGGGGCCTCCCACGGGGTTGCCGGGGAATGTGCCGCGCCGCGCGGCTCCAGGATCAGTACGGCGGCGGTCGGTCATGTGGTGGGCTTGAGGAAGCGGACGACGGCTTCCTTCTCCATGTCGACTCTCCGCTGGATCTCCGGGGGGACCGGTTCGAACGCACTCACCTGGACGGAGCGCGCGCCGGAGCCACGGCTCCAGGTGGCGATGGCCAGGCCGTCGGCGATGACGGTCGGTCGGATGACGCCGCCTCCCGGCCAGACGCGAGCCTGGTGGGCGGCGGGGACGGACACCTCGCGGGCGCGGTAGCCGACGAGGTAGTTGTCGTAGGCGGGCAGCATGCGAACGTCAGGAGAGTCGGACGGCCCCGGGAGTTCCCGCGGCCGGCCGGCGATCACGGTCAGCACGCCGTACTCGGTGATCACGCCGGATTCAGCCAGCCGTTTCCAGGCCCTGCGTGCCCAGGAGATCGGCAGCCCCGACCATGCGGCGAAGTCTTCCTCGGCGGCGGGGGCGTGCGCGGCCAGGTAGCGACGGGCCAGCTCGGCGAGAGCGGCGTCCCCCTCCCCCTGGAAGCGCCCGGCGGGAGGCAGCCAGTCGTCGAGCAGCACATAGGTCGCCACACCGGCGCGCTGCGGGCCGTGGCAGAGGATGCCGGTGAGTGCCGCATGGCGGATCAGGTGGAACGGCGCCTGCCCGTCCGGCCGGACACCGAGAGTGGTGAGGTGCCCGGTCAGGTCGGCCCGGGTAAGCGGGCCGTGTACGGCGAGAACGCGCCGGATGAGATGGTCGGCGCGCCGGCGCAGATCGTCGTTCAGGCCCAGCTGCCTGTAACGGCGGCTGCTTGCGGCGAGGATCCGCGGCGACAGCAACCGCGCCACCCAGCGGGCGTCGTCGCTGGGGATGGTGTGCAGGGTGCCGCGCATGTACCAGCCGCGGACGATGCTCCGATCCTCCTCGTACGCCGTGCGAATGGCCCCGGCCGTGATGTCCCGCGCACGCACCCGGACGCCCAGGTCGGCGGCCGTGGCGTCCTGGGACTGGATGGCGAAGACCCGTTGGACGACCGCCTCGGCGGAGGCCTCCCGGGCTCCGTCGGCCAGGGCTTGGGCATGGGCCCGCAGCCGGTTGATGTCTTCATGGTCGAACATCGGGCTCGCCTCTCGTCCGGCGCGGTCAGGAAGCGGCCGTGTCGAGGATGCCGGCGAGTTCGTCCGGTGCGGACAACATCGGCCAGTGACCGGTGGGCAGGTCGAAGCGCCGCCAAGGCGGCTGGTTCAGGAAGGCCAGCATCGGCTCGCCGGCATCCACCAGTCCCATGAAGTCACGGCAGGCGACCAGGACGCGGTCCACACCGGGGCCGGGCTCGGCCGGGCCGGCCAGGCGCTGGGTGTAGGTGCCGAACGGCTGCGGGGTGGCACGGGCGCGCAGCGCGTCCCGCGGTCCGTCACCTAGCCCGTCGAGGCTGCCGGACCGGCCGAGAACCTCGAAGGCCGGCATCGGCAGTCGCCACCCGTCGCCGGAAGCGACGACCTCGTGGTGCAGCTGGTCCGCCGCCTGCGGTGGCATGAGGTCGAGCATGCGCATGCCCACGGCGAACGGGGCGCTGTCCACGTAGATCACGCGCTCCAGCCGGTCGCCGAGTCGTGCGGCCGCCCCGGTGACCGGCGCCGCCGCGTAGCTGTGGGCGACCAGCGTGACGTCACGCAGATCGTTCCGCTCGACGAATCCGGTGATGTCCGCGATGTGAGTGTCCAGGTCGGTCTCGGGGCCCCCCTGGTCCGCGCGCTCGGCCAGGCCGGTCAGTGTCAGCGGCAGCGCCGTGTGGCCGCGCTCCCGCAGCGCGCGGGCGGTGTCTTCCCAGACCCAGGCCCCGAGCCAGGCGCCGGGAACAAGTACGCAGGTGGCCATGTCATCTCCCATAAATAGGCACTGCCGGGAGCGTAGAGTCGATACAGGACAGAATCCGCCCTGAAATGTTGAGTGATCGATGTCGCATCCCCTGACGCGTGTGCTGACGCTGCTGGAACTGCTCCAGTCCCACGCGCTGCTCACCGGCGCGGAGCTGGCCGGCCGCCTGGACACCGACGTCCGCACGGTGCGTCGGTACATGTCCCACCTGCGCGACCTGGGCATACCGGTGGAGGCGGAGCGCGGTCGCCACGGCGGCTACCAACTGGCCCGCGGCTACCGGATGCCACCCCTGGTGCTCACCAACGACGAGGCACTCGCCGTGGTCCTCGGCCTGCTCGCGGCAGAACGTCTGGGCATGGCCGCGGCCGAGCCGGCCGGGGCCGGTGCTCTGGCGAAGATCGAGCGGGTGCTTCCTCACGCGCTGCGCGAACCCCTCGCCGCCATGCGGGAGACCTTGTCCTTCACCGCGAACACCGTGATCGGGCAAGCACCGGTAACCGGCGTCCTGCTCGCACTGGCCCAGGCTTCCCGCGCTCGCACGACCGTCGGTATCCGCCACCGGTCGTGGCGTGAGGAGCACACCGAACGTGACATCGATCCATACGGCGTGGTCTTCCACAGGGGCCGCTGGTACGTCGTCGGCCACGACCACCTCCGCGACAGCATGCGTACCTTCCGCATCGACCGCATCACCTCCGTCACCCCCCGAGCCGGCGACTTCACCGCACCGGACGGCTTCGACCCCGTGACCCACCTGACCTCGACCCTGGCCCAGGGGCCCTATCGCTGGCCTGTCGAGCTGACCATCCACGGCCCCCTCGATGAGGTCGCCCGCAGGCTGCCGCGCTCCGCTGTGACCCTCACCGCCCAGCCCACCGGCGTGCTGATGCACGCGCGGACGGAGCGACTGGACGGCATGGCGCACCTGCTTGCCTCCCTGGAGTGGCCGTTCACCATCCACCAGCCCGACGAACTACGGCAGGCACTCAGGAATCTGGCCGCCCAGCTCGCCGAATCGGCGGAGCGAACACCAGGCGGTGATGGCGGCTAGCCGCCGGGGAAGAGCCTTGTCCGCCGGAGACCGTTGGTGCTCTCGTGGGACTTCGGGTCCGAGGTGATGTGAGAGCCGTGCGCCCGGTGTGGTCCCCGTCGTGGTCGAGGGGTTGCCGCCGCGCCCGACCACGCCCGGGTGCGCCAGGTGTCCGGACCCGCCCCGGCGTCGCACAACTCCGTTTGGCAGACCGCGGGTTCATGAGGAGAGAGGCAGCGGTGAACGCGTCGGTCACCTTGAGGCTGCTGGCCGCCTGTCCTGTCCCGCCGACTCGTGCAGCCCCGCTGACCGGAAAGCGGCCGCTCACGGCGCCCGCTTTCCGGCTCGGACGGGTCCTGGATCTCGGGCCCGTCCGTCGCCCCCCCCGTCCGTCGCTTCCTTCCCGTCCGAGGAGCGGTCTCGTCCGGTGGCGAGTGCCGGGGTGCGGAACCGGCGGGTTTCCGCCGCCCGGCCCCGCACCCGCAGGGACGGACCATCGCGGGCCGGGCGCTGGGCCCGGCTGGTCAGGGAGCCGCGCGTCGAGCGTGCGGCGCCCCCGCCCCCCGCAGAGGGCGGAAGCGGGTCGTCAGCCCTGCCGGGCCTTGAAGCGGGGGTCCTTCTTGTTGATGACGAAGGTCACGCCCCGTCGGCGCACCACCTGGGCGCCGGGCCTGGCCTTCAGTGAACGCAAGGAGTTGCGCACCTTCATGAGGGGCTCCTCTCAGAGATCGAACGGGCCCGCGACTCAGACGCGGGCCGCAGTGGTACGGCCGTAGCGGCGCTCGAAGCGTCGCACGCGGCCCGCGGTGTCGACGACGCGCGCGTTGCCGGTGTAGAACGGGTGGCTCGCCGACGAGGTCTCGACGTCGACGACCGGGTAGGTGATGCCGTCCTCCCACTCGACCGTCTGCCGGGTGTCGATGGTCGAGCGGGTGAGCAGGTGGAACCCCGACGCACGGTCGCGGAAGACGACGGGGCGGGAGACGGGGTGTATGCCGGGCCTCATGGAATGTCCCTCCTTGGGAGGTCTCCGTCGCCGGGCGGCGGAGGTGGGCGTCAGCGCTCCTCGCGGAACGGGACGTGCTTGCCGATCACGGGGTCGTACTTGCGCAGGACCAGCCGGTCGGGATCGTTCAGACGGTTCTTACGGGTCACGTGGACGGCTCCGGTACCGGCCGTCGACCTCAACGTGACGACGGGCCGCACGGTGCTGCGTGCCATGAGAGGGCTCCTTCCCTTGTCCCACATCCCGAGTCGATTGACTCCGCCATGTCAGACAGCCTGGTAAACCACGCCACCCCGCAGCGCATTCCCGGTGGAAACGGCGCCTGAGTGGGTCCGCCTCACCCTCTTGTTCGCCGCGTCGCGGGTGCAGCGGCAGCCCTCCGACCCGACCGATAGAGAGCGCTTTCTACGACTCCGGACGTGAGGGAGCCGCCGGGAGTGGACCGGAGCACTTCGTTATTCCGAGGAAATGCGGAACTCGAATTCGGGACGGTCCCACGGCACGGCGGGCGGGTTCGCGAGCGCGGTCCCGGTCCGCACCGCGCCCACGCGGTGGTAGAAGTCCTCGGCGGGACGATGCGACACGACCTTGAGACGGTCGAGCCCGGCGGCCCGGGCCTCGGACCGCATGTGCTCGACGAGCTGTCGTCCTATACCCCGTCCCTGCGCCTCGTCGGCGACGAACAGCAGATCGAGCTCCGGTGGATCGAGGACGAGCGAGTAGAACCCGAGAACCCGGCCTCCGTCCTCGTCGGCGCCGACGGCCACGAAGGCGCGGTGGGCCTCGAGGTAATCGGGGCCGACCCGGTAGCCCGCGACCGCGGACGCGTACTGGCCCTGGTAGGCGCCCGAGCTGCGCACGAGCCGCGTGAGCCGTTTGGCATCCCTCGCGACGGCCCTCCGTATCGTGATCGGCCGGCCGGTCGGGGAAGTGCGTGAACTCATCGGGAGAGTATTTCGCACCAGAGGATGCCGTCGTGCGGCGGGGCGGCCGCTCGGGCAGGCGTACCCGCACCGCTCACCGGAACCACTCCCCCGGGCACGATCGGCCGAACGTCCCTCGCCCTCCTCCCCCCGTCTCAGCGGGCCTGGTGCTTCGCCGACCTCTCCAGTCGCTCGACCAGTTCGGCAGCCATGGCCTTGATGGTTTCCAGCCCCTCGCGCCCCCACGGCTGCGGGTCCTGGTCGACCACGCAGATCGTGCCCAGGACCACGCCGGTGCTGTCTATCAGCGGCGCGCCCAGGTAGGAGTGCACGCCGATCGCGTCGACCACCGGGTTGCCGGCGAACCGCGGGAAGTCCCGGATGTCCTCCAGCACCAGCGCCCGACGGCGCTTGACCACGTGCGGGCAGATGCCCATGTCGATGTCACGGGGCATGACGCGGCCGGGCACCGGCTCCTCCAGCAACGGCGGCCCCACGTGGACCGTGGTCTCCTGCGCGGCGCTGTACAACCCGGCGAAGTACTGGCGGTCGGCGTCGAGGAAGAAGTTGACCCCGGCATAGCAGCCGCCGGTGCGCTGGGCCAGCCGACGTGCGAAGGCGTCGAGTTCGGCGTCCGGACGGGCAACGATGCCCAGCTCGCGCAGCCGCTCGGACCGGGTACGCACCTGTGGATCCTCCGGGGGGAGGAGCAGATGACGCAGGGCGATCCCGGACTCAGGCCCGGACGGTGGGTTGGTCGGTGTCGCTGACATGGGAACTCCTTGTCGTGATCAGATGCTGAACCAGATCGAGCAGCACGCGTATGCCCGAGTTCTGGACGCGGGCGTCGCACAGCACCACCGGCACCTCCTGCCTGAGGTCGAGCGCGGTCCGCACCTCCTCCCCGCGGTAGCGGTGAGCTCCGTCGAACTCGTTGACGGCGACGACGAAGGGGATGCCGCGCCGCTCGAAGAAGTCCACCGCCGCGAAGGAGTGCTCCAGCCTGCGGGTGTCCGCCAGGACCACCGCCCCGAGCGCTCCCTCGGACAGTTCGTCCCACAGGAACCAGAAGCGCTCCTGCCCGGGCGTGCCGAACAGGTACAGGATGTGGGCCGGACTGAGCGTGATCCGGCCGAAGTCCAGGGCCACCGTGGTGGTGGCCTTGTTCTCCACTCCGTCCAGCCGGTCCGTGGCCGCGCTGACGGCGGTCAGCATCTCCTCGGTGCTCAGCGGCTCGATCTCGCTGAGCGCGTTGACGAAGGTGGTCTTGCCCACGCCGAACCCGCCGGCGATCAGCACCTTGACGCCCACCGGCAGGACGTCGGCGGGGAGCGGGTCACAGTCGTTTGAGGAGGCCATCGCGTATCGCTTCCAGGAGGTCTCGATCAGGTCGTGCGGAGTGGCCCGCGGGCGTCGGCCGCGTATCACCTGCGACCACCGCGCCTCCCTCGGCCAGATCGGACAGCAGTACTTTGACCACGGCGGCGGGCACCTGCATCCGGGCCGCGACCTCGGCAACGCTCACCGGCTGTTCGCACAGCGCCAGCACCTGCGCGTGCTCGAGCCCGAAAGCGCCCTCCGTCTGGGCGCCGGTGGCCCGCACCGTGGTCACCAGTGTGAAGTGGGAGGTGGCCCTGGTCCGGCCGTCGCTCACGGTGTAGGGGCGGACCAGCCGCCCGGCCGCTTCGTCGAGCTGCGGTCCGTCCGGGAGGACCGGCGTCATCGGTCACCCCACCGATTGCCGGGGCGGTGTGGCCAGGTGCGGACGGACGCTCTTCACCAGCATCCCCATCTCGTAGCCCAGAACCGCCGCGTCCGCGTCGCGCCCGGCCAGCACCGCCAGCACCGCGCCGTGGCCGGCGGACGAGACGAACAGCAGCGAGCTGCTGAGCTCCGTGACGATCTGCCGCACGTCACCCCCGTCGTCGAAGTGCCGGCCCGCGCTGCGCGCCAGCGAGTACAGCCCGCTGGCAAGCGCGGCCAGCTGGTCCGCGGCGTCCTTGTCGAGCCCCTCCGCTGCCTTCACCAGCCCGTCCGAGGACAGCAACAACGCGCTTCGGGTGTGCGGCACCCGGTTCACCAGCCCCGTCAACAGCCAGGAAAGGTCTTCGCTCGCCACGATCGTGTACTCCTCTTCGGCAGAAGGAAACGTTTTGCTGCACAGGCCTCGGGCCCTCGGGGCGGCCTCGGCCATCAGGGCGTCTCGGCTTCCTCGGCCCTGCGTAGTCCGGTCTGGAATGCGGCCATGAGGCCGGGGTCGTGGGCGATGTCCTCGGCGGCACCGGCGCCACGGACCGGCTGCGGCGCTCCGGCGGCGTGGTCCTGGCGGCGGCGTTGAGGCAGCCGCGGGCGGTCGTCCTCGCCGTCGGAGGGGGCCGGGGCGGGCTCGGGTCCGGCATCGGGTGCGCTCGGTTCCGCCACGGCGATCGCCTCCGGCGCCCGGGGGTCCACCGCGCCGGTCTCCACCGGATCGTGCGGCTCCTCGTCCGGGGCCGGGGCGGTGTGGAGGGCCGGGGCCGGCGTCGCCGACCGCGGACCGAGCAGGGCCTCGGGCAGCACCATGACGGCCTGGGTGCCGCCGTAGACGTTGCTCTGCAACTGCACGGCGATGTCGTGCCGCTGAGCCAGGACGGAGACCACGTACAGGCCGATGCGGCCGTCTTGCAGCAGCTCGCCGAGCGCGACCTTGTCGGGCGCGCTCAAGACGGTGTTCATCTGGCCGCGTTCGGCCGGGGACATGCCCAGGCCCCGGTCCTCGACCTCGATCGCCACCCCCGCGGCGACGGGCTCCACCCGCACGTGCACGGTGGTCTGGGGCGGCGAGAAGACCGTCGCGTTCTCGAGCAGTTCGGCCAGCAGGTGGACGACGTCGACCACGGCGTGGCCGCTGACCGATCCCTCGACGGGCGGGACCAGCTTGACCCGGGCGTACTGGTCGATCTCGGCGACGGCGGAACGCAGCACGTCGGTCAGGCTGACGGGGCGGGTCCACTGGCGGTGGGGGTTCGCGCCGCCGAGCACGGCCAGGTTCTCGGCGTAGCGGCGGATCCGGGTGGACAGGTGGTCCACCCGGAACAGCCCCTTGA
Organism: Streptomyces sp. NPDC002386; assembly: GCF_053593175.1. Classification (NCBI taxonomy): domain Bacteria; kingdom Bacillati; phylum Actinomycetota; class Actinomycetes; order Kitasatosporales; family Streptomycetaceae; genus Streptomyces; species Streptomyces sp. NPDC002386. The sequence goes on along the minus strand of NZ_JBSFBX010000005.1, from coordinate 334,574 downwards.
GCAGGTCGGGGTCCTCGACCTCGTTCTCCAGGTCGTCCAGCAGGCCGATCTCGCGGTGCACCAGGGACTCCAGACGGCGCGCCAGGTTGGCGAACACCGCGAACTGCTCCAGCCGCGAGTGGTGTTCCGCACCGATCGCGGAGGCGGCGGTCTCCAGCAGGGCCGCCTCCGCCTCGTGCCGGGCCACGGCGATCTCGAAGCCGAGGCGGGAGAGTTCGTCCGGACCGGTCTGCGGCGGGAGTTCCGGCCGGCGTCGCGCAGGCCGCTCCCCGGCCCGCAACCGACGGAACAGCGACTCCAGTTCCGCCCTGCCCTCGGCGGTGGCACGAATCAACTCGGCCAGCTCGGCTCGGTTTCGGTCGGCTGCGCGGGACAGCTCGGCCCACTGCTTGGTGACTGCTCGTGCCTCCGCCGAAGCCCGTACGCCCGCGATCGCGGCCGCCATGGTGCCGATGAGCACCACCCCGCCGAACGCCGCTCCCTGGTATGCCCGTTCCAGGTGGCCGTCGCCGACCAGCGCGGTGGCCACCGCACCGGTGACGGCGACCACGCCCGACGGCAGCACGGACGACAGCATCAGACGCCGTCTCAAGGACCCGGCCGGCGGCTCGGCCGTCGCACGGGGCGTCACGGCAGGCGCCGGCCGGTCGTCCGGCGGCGTGGAAGGATCAGGCATAACAGTCCCCGGACAGTACGATGATCAGGCCGAGCGGGCACGTTATCGCGCACCAGTACCCCGGCGTCAGCCCTGGCGCGTACAGAAATCGAACCGTTGTACTTTGAACGCTTTACCAGGAGTCCGTGTCGGGCCTACGAGCGCCGAGCCCAGGTAGGTCAGCGGTTCTGCTCCCGCACCCGGCCGGCGCCCGAGGCGTCGATGCGGTCCAGGCCCGTGGCCCGGTCCCAGACCAGCCAGCCGTCCGCCTCGATGAACTGCACCCGGTGCCACGGGATGTCGCCGCCGGGCACGAAGGACGTCAGGGGGACGCGTTGGCAGGTGCCCCCGCGCTGCCTGATCCCCAGCACGAACCGGTCCGGGTCGAACCGCGGGTCCCAGCGGACCCGGTGATAGATCTCGTCACTGGTTCGCATCACGCCTCCTCTCCTGCCGTCACGCCTCTGCCTCCAGGATGCCGCGCGCCCGTCCTCGACAGCCCTTTCTCACTCAGCGCGACATGTCGCGTGCGGTGCGTGAGGGAGACGGTGAAGCATGGCGGACGGGTTCCCGCTCGGACTCCGGTCCTGGCTCTGGTGGTGGCGTCCGCACCGTGGTTCAGGTGAAGCGCATCCCATGCGGGCGGGGATCAGGTCGGGCATACACGGCTGGTCGCTCCAGGGGGAAGGTAGGTGATCCGCTCGCTCCTGGTGAGGTCCCGCCCCAGGACCTTGCAGATCCTGGCGGTGGCCTCGGCCGGGCCGGGCAGGTCCGCGTCCCACAGGCGCGCGGTGTGGTCCTCGCCGATGGTGGCCAGGGTGGTGCCGTCGGGGCTGAACGACACCGAGAGCACGGTGCTGGTGTGACCGGTCAGGGTGTCCAGGGGGCGGCCGGTGGCGGTGTCCCACAGGCGGGCGGTGCCGTCCCTGCTCGCGGTGGCCAGCATCGTGCCGTCAGGGCTGAACGCCGCTGCGGAGACGTTGGCGGTGTGACCGGTCAGGGTGTGCAGGGAGCGGCCGGTGGCGGTGTCCCACAGGCGGGCGGTGCCGTCCCTGCTCGCGGTGGCCAGCATCGTGCCGTCAGGGCTGAACGACACCGCGAGCACGGTACTGGTGTGACCGGTCAGAGCGTGCAGGGGTCGGCCGGTGGCCGTGTCCCACAGGGTGGCCCGGTCGCTGGCGGCGGCCAGGGTGCGGCCGTCCGGGCTGAACACGATCTCGTACACGACACCGGTCATGGGGAGGGTGCGCCGCGGTTCGCCGGTGGCGGTGTCCCACAACTGCAGGGGGCATGCGAGCCCACCCGTGGCCAGGGTGTGGCCGTCCGGGCTGAAGGCCATCGCGAACAACGAACCGGCGCCGACGCCGACGGTGTGCAGGGGGTGGCCGGTGGCCGTGTCCCACAGTTGCACGGTGCCGTCCTCGTCGGCGACGGCCAGGGTACGGCCGTCGGGACTGAACACCGCTTTGTACGAGTCCCTGTGCAGGCCGGAGAGGGTACGCAGCGGATGGCCGCCGGTGGGATCCCACAGCTGTACGGCACCGTCGCTGCCGGCGGTGGCCAGGGTCGCTCCGTCGGGACTGAACGCCACCGCGTTCACGCTGTGCCGGCCCGCGAGGGTGCGCATGGTGTGGCCGGTGGCGGTGTCCCGCAGTTGCACGCTGCCGTCCTCGTCGGCGACGGCCAGGATGCGGCCGTCGGGACTGAACACCGCTTTGTACGAGTCCTTGTGCAGGCCGGAGAGGGTACGCAGCGGATGGCCGCCGCTGAGGCCCCACAACTGCACGGCTCCGTCGCTGCCGGCGGTCGCCAGGGTCGCTCCGTCGGGACTGAACACCACCGCGTTCACGCTGTCCAGGTGGGTGAGGGTGCGTGAGAGGTGGCCGGTGGCGGTGTCCCACAGGCGGGCGGTGCCGTCGCTGCCGGCGGTCGCCAGGGTCGTGCCGTCGGGACTGAAGGCGGCGGCGTTCACGGAACCTGTGTGGGTGAGGGTGTACAGGGAGCGGCCGGAGTCGGTGTCCCACAGGCGCGCGGTGCCGTCCTCGCCCGCGGTGGCCAGCTTCTTGCCGTCAGGGCTGAACTCCACGGCCCGCACGTTCCCCTCGTGCGTGAGGGTGTGCAGGCGGCGGCCGGAGTCGGTGTCCCAAAGGCGCGCGGTGCCGTCCTCGCCTGCGGTGACCAGGACCGTGCCGTCAGGGCTGAAGGCGGTCACGTTCACCGGGCCGGGGTGGGTGAGGGTGTGCAGGGAGCGGCCGGAGTCGGTGTTCCACAGGCGGACGGTGCCCTCGCTGCCGGCGGTGACCAGTCTCCTGCCGTCCGGGCTGAACACCACGGCACGCACGTCCTCGTTGTGGGCGAGCGTGCGCAGGGAGCGGCCGGTGGCGGTGTCCCACAGGCGCGCGGTGCCGTCGCTGCCCGCGGTGACCAGCATCGTGCCGTCAGGGCTGAACACCGCGGCACGCACGTTCCCCTTGTGGTTGAGGGTGCGCAGGGGACGGCCGGTGGCGGTGTCCCACAAGCGGGCGGTGCCGTCCCTGCTCGCGGTGACCAGCATCGTGCCGTCGGGGCTGAAGGCGGTCGTGTTCACCCAGTCCGTGTGGGTGAGGGTGTGCAGGGGGCGGCCGGTGGCGGTGTCCCAGAGGCGGGCGGTGCCGTCCTCGCCCGCGCTGGCCAGCTTCTTGCCGTCAGGAGTGAACGCCACCGTCCGCACCCACTCGGTATGGCCGAGGAGGGCGCGTGGCAAGGGGGCGGTCGCGAAGGCGCGGACGGCCGCGGTGGCTTCCGGCGTGTGGCTGGTCCGGTAGGCGTGGGCGGCCAGGAGCATGGCGACGTCGGGGTGCGTGTCCGTGAGGTGATCGGATTCGGTGACGATCTCGCGGGACTCGGCCTCGTGCTGGCGGGACTCTGCTTCTCGGCGCGCGGCGGCGGCGTCGTACCACTGCCGGCTCGCCACCCCGGCGGCGACGAGGACGAGGGCGAGCAGCCCGGCCAGAACGGAGGTGCGGCGGCGGGCACGGCGGCGGCTGGCGGCGAGGTAGCGGCGGATGTGCGCGGGCAGGCCTCGGTGGCGCGCGTAGTCGAGGCCGATGGCCAAGTCACCGCCGTGCAGCAACTCGTCGGCCTGGCGGGGCCTCTGCTGACGTTCGGACTGGTCCGCTGCGCCGCGGAGCCAGCGTGTGTGGCGGTCCTCGGTGCGCTGGAGCCAGCGGTGGAAGTCCTGGTCCTCGGTGACCCAGGCGTGCAGGTGGGGCCAGTCGCGGACGAGGGAATCGTGGATGAGTTCCGCGACCGGTTCGGGCGGCCGCACCGGATCACGGTGTTCTCCCGTGGCGTGGCCCTGACCCGGCTCGACGGGTGGGAGGCCCGGCCGGGGGACGCGGATGGTGATGAACCGGTGGTGGGCGAGGGCGGCCAGCGCCGTGTCGAAATCGTTCTGGTCCGGGACGGGGTCGGGTCCCGTGGCCAATTCGCGGAGGGTGGACAAGGGCAGGCGGCGGCGGGCGGCGGGCGTGGCGTGGTCGGGGTCGGCGGGCTGGACCAGGGTGGTCAGGATCCTCTGGGCGGCGTCGCGGTGCGGCAGCTTGCGGAACTCGGCGGTGCACCAGGTGCTCAGGGCGCCGGTCACGGTGCCGATGCGCTCGTAGGCCTCGTGGGTGAGGACTCCGTAGGCGCGGCTCTCCCACAGCTGGCGCAGAGTCAGCTGCAGGGCGGGCAGACAGGTGACCGGGGTGCTCCGGGCACTGCGGGGCTGCGTGCCGTCGGCGGGCGGGATGAGGTCGCCGATCAGCCGGGCGGTCAGGCCGTTCTCGATTCGGGGGCCGCGCTCGCCGTGCTCGATCATGGCGCGAAGGTCGTGCTCGCTGAGGGTGGCGGGGATGTTCAGGGGCGGGGAGGCGGCCTCCAACAGGGCCGGGGCGCGCGAGGCGAGGGGGGCGTAGAAGTCGTCGCGCATGGCCAGGACCACGGTGAGTGGGGCCCAGGACGAGGCCAGTCCGGCCAGTTGGTCGGCTGCCGCGTCGATACCGCCCCCGTCGCCCGGGGCGGTGGCGGGGGTGAGGAGTTCTTCGAACTGGTCGATGACCAGCAGGACTCGGGTGTGGTCGGGGTGGCGGGCCAGGAGGCGGTCGGCCGCGGCCTCCATGCCGTACGCGGCGGCGCCGGTCAGCCCGTGGTGCTCGGCGGCGCGCAGCAGGTCGTCGCCGGGGTTGGGGATCAGGACGGGCAGCCAGCGGTCGCTGCCGGGGACCGTGCCTCCCTCGGCCAGCGCGGGCAGCACCCCGGCTTGCAGGAGGGACGACTTGCCCGATCCGGACGGCCCCAGCAGCAGTAGCGTCCGGGCGGGCCCGCGTAACGCCGTGAGTACGGCGTCCAGGGCGGTGGTACGACCGCCGAACACCGCGGCGTCGTCGGCGGTGAACGGCTCCAGGCCCGGGTAGGGGCACACCGCGTGCTCGGCCAGCTCGGGGTGCAGGGCGCGCAGGGTCCGGGCGGGGGTGGCGTAGGCGATCTCCTGCCCGCGGGAGTGCCGGTCGGGGTGGGTGATGGCCGTGGTCATGCCGATCACCAGCCCGGTGATGTCGTCGACGACGGGGCCGCCGCTGAATCCCTCGGTCAGGTCGTTGGCGTCGTACAGCTGGAGCAGCGGTGCCGCCCCTTGGGTGGAGGAGTCCTCCAGCAGGCGGCCGACCTTGAACGTGCCGAAGTGCCCGCCAGGTCTGGCCTGCTGGGGGAAGCCGTAGGTGCTGCCGCGGTGGTCGGCGCAGTCCTCCGCGATGCCCAGCGCGAGCGCGGCCACGTCCGGCGGGGTGCCTTCCAGCCGCAGGAACGCCACGTCCTCCGCGTCCGGGTTCCGCCAGGTGCTGGTTTCCACGGCCCCCTGCAGGTGGCCGAGTTCGGGCCGGGCCGGGAAGGCAAGCGGCACCCGCTGCCCGGGGCCGAACCCGGCCTTCTCCACGACGTGGGCGCACGTGGCCAGCAGTTGGGGACCGATGAGGAAGCCCGCTCCGGCCACCGCTCCGCTCGCACTGCGGACTTCGGCGACCGCGTGGTGGAACCCGTGCGCCGACCCGCCCGGCGGGCGCACCGCGTCCGTCACGTGCCGGCGCTACCAGGGCCGGCACCGTCCGGTGCGGCAGAGGCGTGCCAGGTCACCGTGACGGTCAGGTGGCAGCCCGTCTCGCTCTTGGCGATCACGGCACCGGCCTCCGCGGCCAGATCGACGCCGAACTCGATCACCACCTCGTCCGGACCGGCCTGGCGCAGCTGCTCCAGCGCCGCTCGCGCGAGGCCCGCCACCGGACGCAGCGCCTGCTGGACCGTGTGCGGCAGATCCTGCACGGCGTCCGCCAGCCGCCCCACCTTCACCGGCCCGTCCGGCTCCCGTCCCCCCTCCACCAGGACGGAGCCCCCGCCCTCCAGCGGCAACCGTGCCACTACCCCCACTGCGAGCCTCCTCGCTCCCCCCGGCCACAGACCGTTGACAAGCACCGCCAACCCAGCCAGGAGCCACCTACGCTAGACCAACGGCCTTTGCGCCGGACCGGTTTCGGTGGATGCGCGCAGTCGACGCGAAGTTCGGGGAAGGTGGCTTCCACGTCGCGGGCGGGGTGGTCAGGGGGAGTCCGGCCGGTGCTTGAGCCCCAACCGGAATCCAACGCAGATTTCGCCGGACTCAACGGCGACGACGGGCTCTTCATCGGGTTCCGACGCGTCGGTGACTACCGGACGCCGCGCCGGCCCGAGCAGACCGTGCCGCAACGGTTCCACCTCGACTTCCCGCACCGAGGTGCAGCCCTCCTCCAGCAACCAGGGGCCACGTCGCCCCAACCGCGGGGAGTTCGGGCGAAGGGGTGTCGGGACGTGCCGTTCGCGCGGACGGCCGTGTCGCCTGGGCGGCGTGGTCGGTCAGCCGGCCGCGGTCCAGTGCTCGCCACCGCCAGGGCTCGCTCGCCGCTCATGCTGCGTGCGGGCCGCCTCCAGCAGTCGGCGCCAGGACGACACGGTGGGCCTTCGCCGCAGCAGGGCGCGTCGTTCGCGGTCCGTCATCCCACCCCAGACACCGTGTTCGATACGACGGTCCAGCGCGTGGGCAAGGCACTCCACGCGCACGACGCAGCCGACGCAGATCACCTTGGCTTCGTTCTGCGCCGCGCCGTTGACGAACAGGACGTCCGGGTCAGAGGTCCGGCAGGCCGCACGCGCCTCCCAGGCTTCCTCATTGGCTGCGAGCACCGTCGCCGTCCTCTCCTCGTTCCAACCTGCCGCATGCCCCTTGGGCCGCGCTGATTCAGTGACGCCGGGGCAGTTGTGCAAGGTATGGAGCGTCGTGATCCTTAGTAACCCCGTTGGGCAAGAGAAAACGTGGCTGCCGAGGAAGAAGGTGCGTCGTCGCGGTGGTGTCCAGGCTCCGCCGACGGATGCGCCGTACGCCGCTGCTCACGTAGCTGTCGCAACCCGCCGGCCCGGTGATCCTTCCCGGTCGCGGCACTGGTCCATCCCGCGCCGCCGTGTACTGGCCCTCAGCGGCGAGTCAGCGCCAGCACGCTCAGGCCGAACATCGCGACCCCCAGCGGCAGATGGACCGAGGGGACGTGCGCTATGCCGAGCACCACCTGGACCGAGGCGAGGACGAGGAATCCCGACGCGTGCCAGACAGGCCGCGGCGAGCCGCCGCCCGGCTTCCACGCCAGCACCGCCGCGAGCACGTAGAGCATCGACGCCCCGTACATCACACGCGCTCCGACACCGTGCAGCGTCTGTCCGTAGGACGAGGTCAGCAACAGTCCGGCGGAGACGGCCTGAAGGAAGATGGTCAGGGTCTGCAGAGCGATCGCGATCCGCAGGAACGAAGCGCCGCGTCGTCCGTTCGGTGCTACCTGAGTGGCCATGTCACGGTCCCCTCTTTCCGCCCTGGCGGGCAGCGGGTCGATAAGGTCTCACCAGCCCGACGACGTGGGCCTGCGAAAGGTAAGGCGAGGGGGGCGGCGGGAGGCATGGAGACCGTGGGGGCCGAGGCCGCTGAGGTCGACGGTGAACGACGCCAACTACTCAATGTCGCCTATCGCTTGCTGGGTTCGGTGAGCGAGGCCGAGGACGCCGTGCAGGACGCCTACGCACGCTGGTACGGGCTGCCGCGCAGCCGGCGGGCGGAGATCCTGTCCCCCGGTGCCTGGCTCACTACGGTCACCGCACGTATCTGCCTGGACCTGCTCGGCTCGGCGCGGGCCCGCCGTGAACGCTATGTCGGCGCGTGGCTGCCCGAGCCGCTGCCCGAGCGCGCCGAGTGGGAGCCCGCGGGCGGCGCCGACCCCGCCGACCAGATCGTTCTGGACGAGTCGGTGGCCATGGCCTTCCTCGTGGTCCTGGAGTCGATGACTCCCGCCGAGCGGGTGGCGTTCGTCCTGCACGACGTCTTCCGGTACCCGTTCGCCGAGATCGCCGAGGTGCTCGGCCGGACCCCTGCGGCCTGCAAGCAACTGGCGGCCTCCGCTCGGCGGAGGGTGAGCGCCGCACGCGCTCCGATGACGACGACCGGGCATGCCGAGGTGGTGCGGTCTGTCAAAGAGGCGTGGGAGAGCAAGGACATCGCAGCCCTCGTCGGTCTTCTCGACCCAGCCGCCGTGATGACCGCCGACGGCGGCGGCATGGTCGGCACCGTCCTGCGCCCGGTCGAGGGCGGCGCGCGCATCGCCGAGTACATGGTCGCCATCAGCGACAGGGCTCCAGGTCTCGAACTCCTCGAGCGGTCGGTCAGCGGTGGGCCGGGGCTGGTGGCTCGACGTGACGGCGTCGTCGCGACCGTGGCCGCGTTCGAGGTCTCCGACGGGCGGGTGACCCGGATCTGGGTGGTCCGCAACCCGGAGAAGCTGCGGCCGTGGGTGCGGGAGGGCTAGCGCGCACTGGGAGCGCGCCTCAACTCCCACACGAACACCCAGCCCGCCACCGGGGCCGAGAGCGCCCCGCTGCAGGGGAAGGGTCGTATGCGCAGGGAACCTCCGAAGGCTTTCGGGTGGACGTTCACACGGGGTTGTCGCTGAGCCAGGCAAGGACCTGGTCTGCGTGCTGGTCGGGCGGGAAGACCGGGTAGAAGACGTGCTCGATCACGTCGTCCCTGATGATCAGCGTCAGCCTCTTGTACAGCGTCAGCCCGCTGGTGATGAACGTGGGCAGCTCCAGGGTCCGGGCGAGGCTTCGCGTGACGTCGGACAGCATCTGGAACGGCAGGTGGAGCCGTTCGGTGAGCTCACGCTGGTAGTCGGTGTCCTGACTGGAGAGGCCGTACACCCGGGCCGCACCGGCCGCGAGCAGGCTGCTGTGATGATCGCGGAAGCCGCACGTCTCGGCGGTGCAGCCGCGGGCGCCGGGAATGGAGTCCCAGCCCTCGGGCAAATCGGTGTCGGGGCGGCCCGTGAGCGGATAGACGTAGAGCACCGTGCGGCCCGCACCCAGTGCACCGAGGTCGACCGTCGCACCGTCTGTGGCTGGCAGTTCCAGATGCGGCACTCTCGTACCGGGCAGATGCTCCGCGGCGCCGTCGTCCTCAGGAGCGGGCAGGCCGGCAGGCAGGCTCGTGTGGTCGGTCATCGTTCCTTCTCCTTCGGTGGCCGGTGAGAGGCGGCCGCGATGGGCGGCCTCGTGCAGGCGCGCCACCAGTGCCGACCGGCGGGCGATGAGGCCGTCGATCCGCTGTGTCAGATCGGTGATGGCGTCCCGGTACCCGGCCAGCGCGGCCGGGCAGTCGTCCACATGCCGGTGCCCCAGGGTCAGGCATTCCAGGAACGGGCGGGTCCCCTCGGCAGGGATGCCGAGGCGGCCCAGCGCCCGGATCTCCTGTGTGAGTCGTACGTCGTGATCGTCGTAGTCCCGGTAGCCGTTGGTCAGCCGCACCGGCGCGAGCAGACCCAGCGATTCGTAGTAGCGCACCGCCTTTGTCGTCACACCCGCCCGACGGGCCAGCTCACCTATTCGCATGCCTCTCACCTCGAAGAAACGGTAAACCTTGCCCTGGAGGGCAAGGTCAAGCGATCTTCCTTCACCCGCGTCCCGCGAGCGTCCTCGTCCGCTCCGGAGGTCGGGGGCCGTGCCCGGTCGCGGACGACATCCACGACAGGCCCGCACACTGGCAGCGCCCTGCACGATCGCCGGCACCGTCTCGGCCTCTCCCCCACTCCGGGCCACCGGCTTCAGACGCGGGGCCGCAGGATCTCCAGGGCGCCGGTCTCGGTGTCGTAGCTGCGCAGGGTGATGAGTTGGACCGACAGCGGCGGCGTCGGCAGCAGTTCGGGGACGCGACGGCCGGTGAAGGCACCGGGACGCCGGGTGCGGCCCAGGGTGACGTGCGGGCTCCAGCGCGCGGGGGCGTGGAAGGGGTTGAGGGCCTCGGGCGGACTGTCGGAGGCCACCGCGTCCCACACCCGGCGGTGCAAGCCGGCCAGCGCGGGGTCGAGGTCCAGCGCCCAAGCCAGTACCGAGGTGGGCCGTTCGAAGCGGATCAGGCCGGTGAACCGCACCGGCAGCGGCAGGGCGGCGGCCAACTCGGCGAGTTCCCAGCGGATCGGGGCGGTCAGCTCCGGGCAGGCAGCCAGGGTGAGATGCGGGCTGTTGGTCGGTGAGCGGTGGCGCGCCTGACTGGGCAGTCCCGCGTCGGCGAGCCGCCGCCAGGCCTCCCGGACGGCCAGCTCTGCCGCCTCGTCCAACAGAACCTCGACCGTGCGCATCGCCGCAGCTTACCGGCGTTCGCCTGCGCCCCTCGCGCACGCCGCCGAAGCCGCCCCGCGGCCGCGTGCCGCCGATTTCGACGGCGATCCCGCTCTCATACTGGCGCCGCCCGGCTGCGGCACCCACCTCGCCTACACCGACGCTTCATAGCCACGGACCACGGACCGGCGCAGCACCCGGCTCTCCCTCTGGCGGCAGCCGGAGCGTTCAGCCGTGTTCAGGCGCCGTCGCGGATGGACGTGAGGAGGCGGGCGCAGCGTGCGCTCATGTCCTGCGCGGACAGTTCGGGGTGCGAGATCCACCAGCCGAGCAGTGCGCTGACGGTACCCGTCCAGATGTGCTTGAGCACGTCGGCGTCCAGGGCGTCGTCGTTTCCCTGGCCGTGCAGCACTGCGGCCGTGCCGGTGGCCGCCAGTTCGTCGATGGCCTCGCGGTGGCGGCGGGCCGCACTCCAGGGTTCGGAGCCGGGTGGCAGGGTTCGGTCGTAGAGCACGAACCAGGCGTGCCGTTGCCCTTCCAGAGCCTGGAAGAGGGCGGTGAGGACCGTGTGGGGCAGCCTGCCCTCCCGCGGGTTCGAGGCCATGGCTCGTTCGATCGTCTCGAGCAGGTGCGGGCCGATGCGGTCGAGACAGGCGATGCAGAGGCCGTCCTTGGAGCCGAAGTAGGTGTACAGCAGGGGTTTCGTCACGCCGACGCGGCGGGCGATCTCCGCCATGGACGCCGCCGCGTATCCGTGTCTTCCGAACTCCTCGACGGCGGCGTCCAGGATCTGCTGTTCCCGGTGGGCCCGCGGTACGCCTTTGGTACCCGCGCGCGTACCGGGGCGGTTCCGTTCCTGATCGCCGTCCAGGGGATCCGGTGGCGTCGAGGATCTTGCGGTTGTCATGGCAGAACTATACGTTGCAGTAAATTACCAAGGGGTAAATTACTGGAAGGTCAATCACCGTGGCCGACAGCACGACCAGCAAGGCGCCCTCGACCGGTACCGCCCCCCGCCGCTCCTGGTGGGGCTGGGGCGCCGAGAACAAGGCACTGTCCGACGCCGAGTGCTCGGCACTCGGGCGTCTGCTCCCCGGCGCGGCGAACGCTCCCCTCCCCGTTCCCGGCGTCTCCGCCCTCGCTCTGCCGAAAGTGCGCGTCGAACCGCCCACTGGTCTCGCCCCGTTGATGTCGGACGCGCCTTGGGACCGCGCCTCGCACACCTACGGCAAGGCTTACCGCGACGTGGTCCGCGCACTGCGCGGGGACCTCTCAGCGGCACCCGACCAGGTCGCCCGCCCCCGGAGCGAGCAGGACGTCGTCGACATCCTCGACTGGGCGGCGGGAGCCGAGGTGGCCGTGGTGCCTTTCGGCGGCGGCACTTCTGTCGTCGGCGGCGTCGAGTACCGCGCCGACCGGCATCGCGGCGTGGTCTCACTTGACCTCACAGCGATGAACCAGGTGCTGGAGATCGACAGGACCAGCCGCGCGGCACGCATCCGGGCCGGTGTCCTCGGCCCCGCTCTGGAGGCGCAGTTGCGACCGCACGGACTGACCCTGCGGCACTTCCCCCAGAGCTTCGAGTACTCCACGCTGGGCGGCTGGCTCGCGACGCGGGCAGGCGGCCACTACGCCACGCTCCACACGCACATAGACGACCTCGTGGAGTCGCTGCGCGTGGTGACCCCGGTCGGCGTCAACCAGTCGCTCCGGGTGCCGGGGTCGGGCGCGGGCCCTTCCCCCGACCGGCTCTTCCTGGGGTCCGAGGGCACGCTCGGCGTGATCACCGAGGCCTGGATGCGGCTCCAGGACCGACCCCGGCACAAGGCGTCGGCCACGGTTGTCTTCGGCGACATCGTCAGTGCCATGGACGCGGTGCGCGCCATCGCGCAGTCGGGTCTGCATCCGGCCAACTGCCGGCTCCTCGATCCGGGGGAGGCCGCCCTGGCCGGCGTCGCGCACAAGGGTGAGAGCATCCTCGTCCTGGGCGAGGAATCGGCACACTCGCCCGTCGAGGAACGTCTGGCCACCCTGCTCGCCCTCGCACGTGACCACGGGGGCACACCCGCCGCCAGGGAATCCGGTGGCGCGGACACCGCCGCGAACACCTGGCGTTCGGCATTTCTGAAGATGCCCTATCTCCGCGACGGGCTCGCCCGTATGAGCGTGATCAGCGAGACCTTCGAAACAGCGTGCACCTGGGACCGTGCCCCGGAGTTGTACGCGGCGGTGCGCAGTGGGCTGACCGAGATCCTGGAGGAGGTGACGGGCGCGGCCGGCACGATCAACTGCCGCTTCACACACGTCTATCCGGACGGCCCCGCGCCCTACTTCACCGTCATCGCACCGGGCAGGCGCGGCTCGGAAGTGGCCATGTGGGACGAGATCAAGTCCGCGGCCATGAGCCTCCTCCACGAGCACGGTGCGACCGTCACCCACCATCACGCGGTCGGCCGCGACCACCGGCCCGGCTACGACCTACAGCGTCCGGAACCCTTCGCGCTGGCTCTGCGCGCCGCGAAGCAGGCGCTCGACCCGGCCGGGATCCTCAACGCGGGTGTGCTGCTCGACCCCGCCCCGTCGCACGACGTCGCCGACAGAACAGTTTCCGTGCCGTCCGAACGACGCGAGTGATCCGCTCGGGGCGCAGCTCGTGTGGACGTGGCGCCGGCATCACCGAAGCCGTATGCGGGTCGTCACCCGGCAGGCACGGCGCCCGGACGCCGCCACTGGCCGCACTACCGCGTCTGCGCCGTCCGGGCCGAACACCGCCTGCGGGCCGGCGCCCCGGCAACCAGGGACGGCGCCGAGACATACACAAGCCGACGGGGCACGGCGACTCCCCCGTCGCCCCCGGCCGCATCGGTCGAGGGTCCGATCTCGCGGTCACGGGGCGGTCCGGTCGAGTGCGGCCTTCAGTCCGTCGAGGAAGACCTCCAGAGCGCCGGGGTAGGCGCTGGCGCTCATCGTCCGCGCCAGGGTGTCCGCGGATTCCGCGATGCGGGGGTACTCGTCGGGGGGCAAGGAGGCGTACACCCCCTGCCAGGCCGCGCGGTCGGCCGCGCCGGCTTCCAGCGGCAGGGCGGTGGCGGCCGCGTCGATGGCGGCGAAGCCCAGGGTGAAGTCTATGAACCGGTGGTAGTAGAGGCCCGCGTCCCGCGGTCCGAATCCGGCGCCCCGCAGGATTCCCAGCCCGAGCTCCACGCCTCTCATCTCGTTGGGGCGGCGGGTGACCCGGGAGGCCGCGAGCACCGCGACATGCGGGTGAGCGGTGTACGTGCGATGCAGGTTCATCCCGACGAGGCGCAGGTCGTCACGCCAGTCGCCGGTGGGCCGCACGTTCTCGAGGCTCATGCCGATCAGTTCGTCCGCCACGGCGAGGACGAGGTCGTCGGTGCTGCGGAAGTAGCGGTACAGCGCCGACGGGTCGGCCCCCAGCGCGATACCGAGGCGTCGCACGCTCAGCGCGTCGTTGCCGTGCTGGCTCAGCAGGCGGATCGCCGTCCGCACGATCAGCTCCTGGCTGAGCACCGTACCCGTCCGCGTCGTACGGCGCCGCCGCCCGGCCGCGAGCCGGCCGGCGGGGCCGGCGTCGTCCGTGTCACCGAAGGTGCTCACCCGGAGTCCGATCTATGAGGGAAAGTGCGGCGGACGCTCTTATGACAACGCGATTGACCTTAAAAGTCCAGAGCTGTTTGATGTGGCTCCGCCAGCGCGACACGTCCGCGCCGGCTCGCGCCGTCAGTCACCGCGCGGGATAGGTACAGGCCGGCCTATTCCGACGAGTCGGCGGCACGGCTGTGCCTGGGCGGGTCCGGTTCGTCAACCACCCCTTCGTCGCAACGCGGCGACGGTCCGCAGACCAACGCGGCCCAGCCGCCGCACCGGCACACCCTCCTCCACCGCTCACGGACGCCGCGCGTGCGTCCCGCCACCCTGGATCGGTTGCCCATGGAACACACCACCTCGTCCCCGCCGCTGAAGAAGTCTCTGGGCGTCGTCGACGGCGTCGTACTGGCCGCTTCGAGCACCGCCGCGACCACCAGCATCGGTATCGGTATGGGCGTGCTCGCCTCGATCACCGGACGGCAGACGCCACTGATCCTGCTGCTCGGCTTCCTGCCGATGCTCGGCATCGCCGGCGCGTACGCCCGCCTGAACAAGGCGGAGCCGAACTGCGGCGCCGGATACACATGGGTGGGGCGCAGCATGGGCCCGTGGCTCGGGATGATCGCCGGCTGGGTCCCGCTCGCCGGTGGCGTCGTCTTCCTCGCCTACACCACGTCCGTGACCGGCTCCGTCCTGGTGCAGTGCGCCCACAAGGCCGGCATCGACAGCCTCCTCGGCCGGCACCTGGACGCCAACTCCACTCTCCAGTGCACCCTGATCGGCCTGCTCGTGCTGGCCGCGGTCACCGTGACCGCCGTGACCGGCGTGCACAAGGCCACCCGTCTGCAGACCTATCTGCTCGTCTTCGAGTACGCCGTGCTGCTGGTCTTCAGTTGCTGGGGGCTGATCGCGGGCGACCAGACCTTCTCCCCGTCCTGGTTCAGCCCGTTCGCCTTCGGCTCTCCCTCCGCCCTGGCCCAGGGTCTCGTCCTGGCGGTCTTCTTCTACTGGGGCTGGGACGCCGCGTTCTCGGTCACCGAGGAGACCGAGCAGGCCGGTGACGCGGCCCGCGGCAGCTACATCGCCCTGTTCACCATGCTCGGCCTGTTCCTCCTGGGCGCCGTCGCCTTCCAACGCGTCATGACCGCCTCCGAGATGAGCGGCACCGGTGCCCAGGGCCTGACCTACTACGCCTCCCGGCTCGCCGACGAGCCCTGGGCCACCCTGCCGCTGATCGCCCTGATGTTCTCGGCCGTCGCCTCCCTGCAGGCCGGCATCATCCCCACCGCCCGGCTGACCCTGGCCATGAGCCGCGAGGGCACCCTCGGACCCGTCTGGGCACGTATCAGCGCCCGGCACGGCGGGCCCACCGCCGGCACCGTGATCGTCACGGTCGTCTCCGCCGCCGTCGCCGTCCTGACCGTGGTGATTCCCAAGCTCAACGAGGCGATCCTGGCCGCGGTCAACGCCATCGGCATCCTCGTCGCGCTGTACTACGGGCTCACCGCCATCGCCTGTGCCCTGCGCTTCCGCGGTCTCGTCCGCACCAGTCCGCGCGAAGCCGTCATGGCCGTCCTCGTGCCGTCCGTGTGCGCCGCCCTCCTGTTCGCCCTCGGCGCCTACCTCGTGCTGTACTACGCGACCCTCAGCGACACCTTCGCCATCAGCGTCGACAACGGCTGGTTCAACCTGCTGTGCCCCACGGTGATCCTCGCGGCCGGCCTCGTGGTGTCGGCGGTCGCCAAGTGGTACCGCCGTGCACCCGCCTTCGCCCCGACGACGCCCGGTGTCACCGTCCCGGCCACCGAGGCCGAGTCCCTCCCCTGACCACGGCGCCCCGCCAACTGCGCCGCACACCCCAGCGATTGGACCCTGCCACCTCATGTCCCAGCCCGCCGCAGACCTCGTCTTCACCAACGGCCCGGTCCTGACCACGGACCCGGCCCGCACCCGGGCCACCACCCTGGCCGTCACCGACGGCCGTATCACCGCTGTCGGTCACGACGAGGTCAAGGACCTCATCGGAACGCGCACGGAGGTCGTCGACCTGCACGGCCGCCTGCTGCTGCCCGGCTTCCAGGACGCCCACATCCACGCCGTCATGGGCGGCATCGAACTCGGCGAGTGCGACCTGACCGGGACCACCGACCCCGACGAGTACGCCCGCCGCATCCGCGCCTATGCCGACGCCCACCCGGACAGGGAGTGGATCACAGGTGGCGGCTGGTCCATGGAGAGCTTCGAGGGCGGTATACCGACCCGGCAGTTCCTCGACACCCTGGTACCCGACCGGCCCGTCTACCTGGTCAACCGGGACCACCACGGCGCGTGGGTCAACTCCCGGGCCCTGGACATCGCCGGCGTCACCGCCGCCACCCCCGACCCGCAGGACGGCCGCATCGAACGCGACCCGGCCGGCGCCCCCGTGGGCATGCTCCAGGAAGGCGCGGTGAGCCTGGTCGGCGCCCACCTGCCGCCGAAGACCGCGGCCGACCGGCTCGCCGGTCTGCTGCGCGCCCAGGAACTCCTGCACGGTCTCGGCATCACCGCCTGGCAGGACGCCCTGCTGTGCGGGGCGGACGGCTACCCCGACCCCTCCGACGCCTATCTCACCGCGGCCCGCGACCGTACCCTGACCGCCTCGGTGACCGGCGCGCTGTGGTGGCGCAGGTCCGTCGGCGAAGAACAGATCCCCGACCTGCTGCACAACCGGCAGCGCCTCACCCACGGCAATCTCCGCTGCTCCACGGTCAAGATCATGCAGGACGGGGTCGCGGAGAACCACACCGCGGCCATGACCGCCCCGTATCTCGACGGCTGCGGATGCGCCACCGGCAACAGCGGTCTGAGCTTCGTCGATCCCGAAGCCCTCAAGCGGTACGTCACCGCCCTGGACGCCGCCGACTTCCAGGTCCACTTCCACGCTCTGGGCGACCGCGCGGTGCGCGAAGCCCTCGACGCCGTCGCCGCCGCTCGCGCCGCCCACGGCACCCGTGACACCCGCCCCCACCTGGCCCACCTCCAGGTCGTCCACCCCGACGACATCCACCGTTTCCGGCAGTTGGGGGCCACCGCCAACATCCAGGCTCTCTGGGCCGCCCATGAGCCGCAGATGGACGAGCTCACCATCCCCTTTCTCGGCCCGGAGCGCTCAGCCTGGCAGTATCCCTTCGGTGACCTCCTGCGCGCCGGTACCACCCTCGCCGCCGGCAGTGACTGGCCCGTCTCCAGTCCCGACCCCCTGGCCGGCATCCATGTAGCCGTCAACCGCGTCCTGCCCGGCGCCTGCGACAAGCCGTTCCTGCCCGGGCAAGCTCTGGATCTCACCGCCGCGCTCACCGCCTACACGGCGGGCAGCGCCTACGTGAACCACCTCGACGACACCGGAAGCCTCCGCCCCGGCAACCGGGCCGACCTCGTCGTCCTCGACCGGGACCCCTTCGCGGTTCCGCCCGAGGCCATCGCCGAGACCCGTGTCCACCTCACCTACGTCAACGGGCGACGCGTCCACACCGCGTCCACCGCCTGACCGCCCCCGTACCGAGTTGTCCGAGTGCTGCCTCGGGCGTCCCTGGCGACGCGCGAGGCTGCGGCGGGCGACGCGGGCAGGAGCGCGGCCGGACACGGAGATCCGGCTCAGGGGTCGACGGCCGGCGCCTGTCAATGAAGTTCGTCCTCAGCGCCCAACAGGCGCCGTGACGCACTCGCCTTCACGGACGTCATGGCCTGCCTGCGAGTTCCTCGACGCCGGTCCGCCGGTGATCCACTAGGTCAGGTGATGCTGTGCCCAGTCGGAGACACCGCTCAGCCGGACGGCGGCTTTGACCGGGTCACCGGTTCGGGTGGGCTGGCCCACCTCGAAGTCGTGGCCGGTCAAGCCGCTCTCGTCCTCGACGATGCGAGCGATGCGATAGGCGAGCCGCATCACTTCCAGCGCTGCCGGACCCGAGTGACGATAGGCGACCTCGATGTGGGCTGTGTCCCCGCAGTAGTCGAGCTGCACGCGACCGGGCGGACCAACGGTCTGAAGAGTGAGGCTGTACAGGTACTCCTCGGACTCGACAGCCCCGACGTCCCGCGAGACTCGTCCGAGGATCCGGGCCCACTCGTTCCGTTGCGCGCCGGTGAGCCGGAGCGGCGGCAGGTCGGCATCGGGGTCGAAGCCGGCGTCGAGGCGGTCGAGCGTTTCATGAAGCGTCAGGCCCGGCTGCACCCGCACGAGCATGATGTCGTAGGTCACCGGGTGAATGTACGCAACCGTCGAGGAGTGGTGCGCCGGCGGCCGGCTGACGGTCTCCGAGGGCGCCGCGGCAGGGGCGGCGCTCCCGGGCCGTCAGCCGTTCGGCGCACGGGCTCTCGATCAGCGCGACCGGTTGTTTCCGGCCGAGGTCAGGCACGCCCCGGGTCTCCCGGTGGGGGATCTCCGCCGGGCACCGGCAACCACTTCGGCTCGTCCCCGGTGCCCGTCGGTGAGTGTCAGCTGACGTCCTTGCAGGGCAGCCCGACGGAGGTGTAGGTGCCGCCGGACAGTTCCCACCCTTCGGCGCAGGTCTGGCCGGTCCCCCTGCCGGACCCGACCGCGCCGGGATAGGCGCTGTCCTGGCCGTTGACCCTCATGTTCGGGCCCCACACGTTGATGTGACCGTAGAACCGGTTCGTACCGCTGTAGCTGCCCCGGGTCGTGTAGCCCGACGCGTTGCCGGTCACGCTGACGCAGACCTTGTGGTTGCATCCGCGCGCATCCTTCAGCTGCGCCTGGCTGCCCACCCGAAGACACACTTCCTTCGCGCAGGTCCAGCCCGCGCTGGACGGCTGAGCCGCCTCCGCGGCGCCGGACGCCGCGCCGCTTGCTACGACCAGGCCGAACACCGCCGCCGTGACGAGTACCGAACGCATCGTGCCTCCTGTGTGAGGGTGTCGCGGACCCCAGGGCCGTCCTCGGGGTCTCGGCTCAGGGATAGCCCGAGTTCTTTGTTCGGTGTCCGGACGGGACCGATGAACAATCAATCTCGGAACATCACGTCCCCGCCCGGCCGACTGAGGAGCTGAGCACCGCCGAGCCGGACGGTGGCGAACGGGCCGAAAGTCGTCGCCCCGGCGCCGGTGACCTCCACCGGCCACGACACTTGTCGCGGAACAGGTGGATCGGGGGAAACATGCCGCGCAAGGAGTCACCGCTTCCCGAGGGCGACGGCCCGGTGGTGCGGTTCGCCGCGGAGCTGAGGGAACTTCGCCGGGCGGCGGGCGGGCCCTCCTACCGCGATCTCGCCGGACGGGCGCACTATTCGGTGGCGACTCTGTCGAGTGCCGCCGCGGGCCGGAGACTGCCGTCCCTGGAGGTGACCCGGGGGTACGTCAGTGCCTGCGGCGGCGACGTGGAGCGGTGGGAAACCCTCTGGCACACCACGGCCGCCGCCGTCGCTCTCGCGGAGGGCACGGCGGACGAGACCGCTCCGCCACCGGATCAGGACGACTCGCCCTATCCGGGGCTGGCCTCTTTCGGCTCACGGCACAGCCGGTTCTTCTTCGGGCGCGAACGCGTGGTCGAGCAGCTGCGCAGGCGGCTCACGGACCAACGGTTCATCGCCCTCTTCGGCGCTTCGGGAGCCGGTAAGTCATCGGTGCTGCACGCGGGGCTGTCACCGTACTTGCGAGCCGAGGACCGGACCGTCCTCACGCTCGCCCCGGGGGTCCGGCCGCTGGAGGAACTGGCGGTGCGTCTGGCGGGCCACGGCGCCGGCACGCCGGGCCGGCTGCTGGAGGACTTGCGGGCGGACCCCGGGAACCTGCACCTCCTGCTCCGCCAGATCGCCGCCGAGACGCCCGGGCGGGACGAAGTGATCCTCGTCGTCGACCAGTTCGAGGAGGTCTTCACGCTCTGCTCCCGCCGCGAGGAACGCGACCGTTTCATCGACGCTCTCCTCCTGGCCGCCCGGGCCGAAAACAGCGTGTGCCGCATCGTGCTGGGAGTCCGGGCGGATTTCTACGCCCACTGCATCGCCCACGTCGACCTCGCCAGAGCGCTGGACGCGGCGATGGTGACGCTCGGTCCCATGGACTCCGAGGAACTGCACCGTGCCATCTGCCGTCCCGCGGAGGCGGTCGGAAGCCGAGTCGAAGGGCGATTGCTGGCCTACCTGATCGCCCAGGCCCAGGACAGCGCAGGAATGCTCCCGCTGCTCTCCCACGCGCTCCGGGAGACGTGGAGGCACCGCCGGGGCACACTGCTGACGATGGAGGCCTGCCGAAGTGCGGGATCCATCGAGCATGCCCTGACGCGCACCGCCGAAGGCTTCCACCAGGCGCTCAGCGCCCGGCAGAAGGAAGCGGCCCGGCACCTCTTCCTGCGGCTCGTCGCCGTCGGAGAGGGCGTCGAGTACAGCAAGCGCCGCATCGGACGCGGCGAGTTGTCCTCCGATCCGGACACCACTGCCGTCGTCGATCGGGCAGCCGCCGAACGGCTGATCACCGTGGACGGCGAGCACGTGGATCTGACGCACGAGGCACTCATCCGCTGGTGGCCACGACTCCGTGGATGGCTGGCGGAGGACCGCGAGCTTCTGCGCACCCGGCGGCAGCTGACGGAAGCGGCCGCGACCTGGGCGCATCTGGAACGGGATCCGGGGGCCCTGCTGCGAGGCACTCGACTGGAAGCGGTTCGCCCGCTGGCCCGGGCCGAGGACGCGGGCCTCACCGCGCGCGAGAGGGAGTTCCTCGCCGCGAGTCTGGCAGCGGAGAGCGCGGACCGGGCCGCCGCCGCCCGGCGCAGGCGCCGACGCCGTCTGCTGATCGCCGCGTCGGCGGTGCTGCTCGTCATCTCCCTGGCCACCTCCGTCCTCGCCGTGCACGCCGACCGCGAGGTCACGGCCCAGCGCGACGAGGCAGTCGCCCACAACGCGAGCACGGCGGCCACCGCGCTGTCGCACCGGTCACCGGGCCTCGCCACCCAGATCGCCCTGGCCGCCCACCGGCTGCGGCCCAGCCGGCACAGCCGCGACGCGCTCCTCAGCACACTGATGTCCACGTGGACCGCGCACCGGGCCGAGATGTACGCCATGGACGTCAGCCCGAGCGGCAGCATCCTGGCGACGGCGAGTCGGGACCGCACGGTGCGCCTGTGGGACTTGCGCACCCCACGCCATCCGCACCGGACAGCCGTGCTCACCGGCCACAAGGACGCCGTCTACGCCGTCGCCATGCACCCGCGCCGCCCCGTACTGGCCAGCGCGGGGGCCGACGGAGCCCTGAACCTGTGGGACATCGCTGACCCCCACAGGCCGCACCGGCTCGCCACCTTGGAGACGCACACGAGGACGGTGCGCGCACTGGCCTTCAGCCCCTCCGGAGACACCCTGGTCAGCGCCGGCAGTGACGGTGACGTGGTGCTCTGGAACACCCGGTCCGTCAGCCGACCCGTTCGCGGTGTCAGTCTGCGCGGCCATCACGACGAAGTCCGGTCCGTGGCCTTCAGCGCGGACGGACGACTGCTGGCGAGCGCGGGAGGCGGTGACGAGCGCGTCATCCTCTGGGACACCACATCTCCCGCCCACCCCGTGGAGCGCGCCGACTGGCGGGCGCACAGCGTGACCGCTCTCGCCGTCGCCTTCGACCCGCGCACCGGTGTCCTCGCCACGTCCGGTGGCGGGGACCGACCCGTGAAACTGTGGCGCGTGGCGGGGGTACACCGCCCGGTGCTGCTCGCCGCGGTGGACGGGCCCACCGACGTGGTCGGCAGCGTCGGGTTCAGCCCCGACGGCCGCCTGCTGACGGCGGGCAGCGACGACCGCACCGCCCGGTTCTGGCGAGTGTCTCCACCGGGACGGGTCCGGCGGGAGGCCGTCCTCACGGGATTCACCACTGCGGTGCTGGGACTCAGGTTCACCCCGGACGGCGAGCAGGTGGTCACCGGTGTGTTCGACGGCACCGCCCACGCGCTGCCGGCCGACTTCGACCAGCTCCTCACCGATGCGTGCACGTACGCGGGCCAACCACTCACCCGCGAGGAATGGCGCCACTACCTCGGCAAAGTGCCCTACCGTCGGCCGTGCTGACGGGAGCGGCTCCTCCCGCCAGGCGGCGCGCCCTGGCTGGACTACCGGCCCTTCAGTCGCCGATTCGGAGGGCTCCTTTACGGCCGGCCAATCCGAGGAACCCGCAATCGACCGGAAGTCGAACACCGCGTAGAAGCGGTCCCACACGCGTCCGTTCTCCGCCTCCGACAACACCGCCACGGGATCTTCCGTCGCGGCCCCTTTGGGATCTCCTGGAACCGCGACACGTGATCACTGACCGGTTCAAGATCCACGATCGGGAATGGCTACAACTCGACTACTGAGCGCACTATTTGTAGCACCCCTCACCCCTTTGAGGTCCGTGGTCTTGTACGCTTCAGTAGTGAACCTGGGACCCCTTGAGCCTCGCGTTGACCAACTCATCGTTGCCTTTGTCTGCTTCGGCATCGTCTTTGGCGTGTTTGCAGGGATGCTTCTTCCACGCATCCGGCGCGTCCTCGTGGACCGTGAGGACGCCATCGTCGGTACCAGGGACCGCGCTGCGGCCACCCGGCTTGAAGCCGACGGCATCCATACCGAGTACAAGGCGCAACTTGCCAAGGCCCACCGAGAGCTTGCCTCTACTCGCCAGAGGGCTCGGGAGGAGGGGGCCGAGATCATCGCCTCCGCTCGAGAAGAGGGGCAGCGGCAGAAGGCTGCTCTGGTGGCGGACGCGCATTCTCAGCTGGAGGTGGACCGAACCCTGGCCGCATCTGCTTTGAACGACAGCGTCGCGTATCTCGCCGTGGAGCTTGCCGGCCGAATCGTCGGTGAGTCCCTGAGCGAATTCGCCAACGACAGCGACGTCATCGAGCGGTTCTTCGACGAGCTGGACGCAGAGGCCTCCGAAGGCAGCAGCGCGGTCTGAACTTCGGAGCAACCTTCAGCAGGGCCTCGCAGGCGGAATTCGCGCGTTCATCCCCCGCTTAGGACCGACTCGCACGCCCAGCGGTGAGAGGTGCCCTCCGGCGCCGGATTCGATCACTCGGCGGCGGCCAGGCGGCGCTGCAGTTCCTCCTGCGACAGGTCAGCCACGTGGGTCAGGAACACCCACATGTGACCGCAAGGGTCCCTGAGGATGGCGGTGCGGTCACCGTGGAACATGTCCTTGGGCGGCTGGATGATCTCGGCGCCGGCGGCTTCCGCGCGCTCCGCCAGGCGGTCGACGTCGGGCACGAATACGTGCAGCGCGACGGACGTGCCTCCGCCGAGTGAGGCCGGCGACGCGAAGGCGGCGGCCTCCGCCTCGCCCGTGCCGGCGTCGCCCAGCATCAGGGTCGACCGTCTTGGTTGAGGTCAAACGTCGATCCGAGCGTGCGAGTCCTGTCAGCCGCCGACGTGCGTGCCGCCTGCCGGCCGGCCCGCGTGGCGCCCGCCAACCCCTGTCCGAGCGCGAGCATCGCCTCGGCGACCTCGCCGACCGCCGCGTCGGGAATCGCGGTGGAGGCCTCCTGGAGGACGAGCAGCCGTGCCCCGGGGATCTCGCGCGCGATCGCCTCACCGTTGCCGACGGGAAAGAACGGGTCGCGGCGGCCGTGGACGACGAGGGTGGGGACCTCGATTTCAGGCAGGCGCTCGCGCCAGCGAGGTCCGCAGTCGAGCCGGGAGAACACCATGCCCAGCTGGTTGGCCATCTGGACCGGGGGTGCGGTGCCGGGCGTGCGGTCCCAGATGCGCTTGGCGATCGCGCCTGCGGCGACGGGATCGTTGCCGAGGATCTCCGCGCCGGCGGCGGCGAACGCCGCGACCGCCTCACGGTCGGTCCAATCGGGCATCGGATGGGCGAAAAGCCGGCTCATCGTCGCCTGGTCGTGGTCGGGGAGGTCGTCGTCGGACGGGCCGGGGGCAACCGCTCGGGTGCCGACCAGGGTGAGCGCCGAGAACGCGCCAGGATGGTCGAGCACGGCCACTTGAGCGACCATGCCGCCGACACCGATCCCCGCCAGGTGCGCGGATCCCGCGCCCAGCGCGTCAGCAAGGGCCGCGGCGTCGGCGGCGAGGCCGCGCAGGCTGTACGCGGGCGCTTCCGGATCCGTCGTCGTCGACTGCCCGCTGTCGCGCAGGTCGTAGCGCACCGCGCGGCGTCCGCCGGCGGCCAGGCGCTCGCAGAGTGCGTCGGGCCAGGAGAGCATCGTCGTCCCGCCCACGAGCAGGACGAGTGGGGCGTCCTCGTCACCGAACGACTCGATGCCCAGAGCGATCTCATTTACGTCGACAGTGGTCATCGGATCACCGGAGGACGTCGTAGGTCAGGTGGGTCGCGGTCGATGTCGGGACCACGCTCCGCTGCACCAGCGTGCGCGGTGCCTGGCCGGTGAACAAGGGTGTTCCGGCACCCAGCACGACGGGCGCGAGGTGCAGCGCCAGCGTGTCGACCAGCCCTGCGTCGAGCGCCGAGCGGACGGTGGCGCCGCCGCCCATGAGGATGACGTCGAGGTCCTTGCCGCTGTCCGACGACGCCGCGACGGCTCGCTCGCGCGCGGCGGCGACGGCGTCGGGAAGACCAGTGGTGACGAACGTCCAGTCGAGGCCGGTCGTCCGCACCGAGTCCGGCGGCGAGCCGGTCACGACGACGAACGCGGGCTTGCCGACCTCGCCGGCGCCGTACCCGGACGTGTCGTCCCAGCCTTTCGGTCCGTCGACGATGTCGAAGAGGTGGCGGCCGAGGACGACGGCGCCCGAGCGGGCGGTCCCGTCGCGCAGGATCCGCCGGTCGTCGGGATCGTCGGAGAACGCCCACGTGTGCAGGGCCTCGCCGCCGGTGCCGAGACCGTTGTCCGGGCCGGGATCGGGCCCGGTGACGAAGCCGTCGAGAGAGACCGAGATGTCGGCGATGATTCGAGTCATGCCAGTACGGACCTGATCCGTCGCCCGAACTCATCGCTCACGCCGGAACCGGGTGGTGGGTGGTGGGTGCGAACTCGGTGACATGACGCGCGAGGAGGTACGCGGGACGCACGGGCGGACGAACACCTCCGTTACCTCGGAGGTAATGGCACCGTTCCGCCGGCGCCGGCGAGAATGCCGGTCTCGCCGCGTCAGGCGGACGCGGAGGCCGGATCGGAGTGATGAGTCATGCCCATAGCCGCATCTGCGACCACTCGTGCCGTCGTGGACGAGTTGCTGCGCCGGATCGGCGGGGGTGACCCCGAAAGCATCGCCGAGATGTACGCCGAGCAGGGCGACTGGAAGCTGGACTGGCCGGAGGCCGAGCACGGCCGGGCCGCCACTCCATGGATCCGGCACCGGTCCACCCGTGCCGACGCCGCCGCCCACTACCGCGAGCTCGCCGAGCACCATGTGCCCGAGCAGGCATCGACCGAGATCGAGCGCATTCTCGTCGACGGCCGCGACGCGGTCGTGATCGGCGAGATCCGTCAGACCGCCCGCTCCACCGGGCGCGCTTACCGCGCGCGATTCGCTCTGCACCTCACCGTGGAAGACGGCCTTGTCACGCGGCACCACGTCTACGAGGACAGCCTCGCCGTCGCCCAGGCATTCGACACGAAATGAACGACCAGGGCTTGCTGAGGCGTCCGCCGAGTCAACGGTTTCGGCCACGTTCGGACCACGCCAGAGGTCACACGCCGTGCACGGTGTCCCGGCCCGCGCCAGGACGGGACCGCCCTGGCGACAGCGCGAGTGTACGTTCGTACGCTCTGGAGCTAGGGTGGCGTACATGCAGACGGACCACTTCGCCCAGGACCCCCGCACGAACCTGGAGCGCATGCGAGCGGGTGATCTCTACATCGCCGACGACCCCGAGATCAGCCGCCGTCAGCAGCGAGCCGTCCGGTTGGCCGCCCGCTACCAGGCCGCCTACGCCGAGGACTCCGACGCCGCGCGGCCTGTGCTGCGTCAACTGCTCGGATGCCTCGGTGAGCAGGCCCATCTGCGGCCGCCCCTGTACGTCGACTACGGCAGCAACATCACCGTGGGGGCCCGGACCTTCGTCAACTACAACCTCACAGCGCTGGACGTCGCGGACATCACGATCGGCGAGGACTGTCAGATCGGGCCCAACGTCCAACTGCTGACCCCGACCCATCCGTTGGAGCCGCAGCCGCGGCGCGACAAGCTGGAGGCCGCCCGTCCGATCACCATCGGCGACAACGTGTGGATCGGCGGCGGCGCCATCGTCCTGCCCGGAGTCACCATCGGAGACAACTCCGTCATCGGCGCCGGCGCCGTCGTCACCAAGGACGTGCCCGCGAACGTCGTCGCCGTGGGCAACCCCGCCCGCGTGGTACGGAGTCTGTGAGCCCGACGTCATGGCCACCGGACACACGGACCCCGAGCGTCGCGCACGCATCCTCGACGCCGCTCTCGACCTGATCGCCGAGGAGGGCATCGCGCGCGTCTCCCATCGCAGGGTGGCAGCTCGCGCCGGGGTCCCTCTGGGGTCGATGACCTACCACTTCGGCGGCATGGACGAGGTGCTGCGTGCGGCCTTCGGCCGGTTCACCGACCACATCGTCGCCGTCTTCGACGACTACCTCTCCGCTCCCGCCGACCCCGGCCAGGCTCGGCAGGCGGTGGCCGATCTCGTCCATGCGCTGTCCGAGGGCGACGCGCGTGACCTGGTCCTGACGCAGGAGCTGTACACGCTCGCCGCCCGCCACCCCGCGTACCGGGAGCTCACGCACGAGTGGATGCGCCGCAGCCGCATCCATCTGGAGAAACACTTCGACGCGGACACCGCCCGCCAGCTCGACGCGCTCATCGAGGGCCTGACCCTGCACCGTGCGCTCTCACGTCGGCCCCACGACCGAACTCTGACCCTCGACGCGATCACCCGCATCACCACACCCACGTAGGGTTCCCTCTGACCGCCTGTGCGTATCCGTTGCCCGGCCGGCGACAGAACCGTGGGGACCCCACCCTCGCCTACCACGGGCTGAGATGGCCGCGGAGCCCGGCCTCACCCTCACCCGTCTGCACCGCCGAACCGGGCTCGTCCTCCGAGGAGGGACTGGGGCTGCTCGCGTCCTGGGCAGCGGCCCAGGGCGTCTACCTGCCCGCGGAGCACAAGGCCCACTGACGGCGGGCGAGATCCGTCGGCGGCGCCCGCTCCCGCCCGCGGGCGGTCGCGCCGCCTCGCCGGGCCGCCGGACATGTGCCGATGCCACCGCCCCGCGGGCTACTGCCGCTCCCACCGCTCCTTGGTGATCTCGTAGCGCACGCCTCCATGCTCGGAGCCCTCGACCGTCACCATGTCGGCGGGCACGGGGATGGTGCACGCCAGCGTCATCTCGAGCTTCTCCATGACGTTGCGCGAACCCTGGTTCACGGACATCGTCTCGGCCCAGACCATGCGCACTCCGAGCTCCGTGAACGCCTTGCCCAGCAATGCCCGCGAGCCCTCGGTGGCATAACCCTTGCCCCAGGCCGCCTGCCGCAGCCGGTAGCCGAGTTCCACTTCGTCCAGCGGGCCCTCCGGCTCGGGACGCAGGATGAACCAGCCGACGAAGGCGCCGCCGTCCTTCTCGTGCGCGGCGAACAGTCCGAGGTCGCCGCCCCATTTCTGGTAGCCGGCGAGGATGTTCGGCAGGTAGCGCTCCCGGATGAGTTCCGGTGCGGTCGGGTTGCCGCCACTCAGGTAGCGCATGACCGCCGGGTCGCTGTCCAGCTCGATCAGCAGGTCCGCGTCGGCGGCGGTGAAGTGGCGCAGGGCCAGACGCTCGGTCTCCAGGTACGGTTCCACGAGTTGATCATGCCCGAACAAGGGCGGACGGCCCAGCGGTTTTCGGGTGACGGATAAGGTCTTTCGGGTGCGTGAGATCACTGAGGACCTGTGCCAGGGCACGGAGCGGCCGTCCGTGCGTCATCCGGACCCGCGGTATGCCCAGCGGCTCGCCGCGTACGGGATCGTGGCCACGCGTCTGTCCCTGCTGAGCGATCGTCGGCTCGGTGAGGCCGTGGCCGCCGCGGAACCACTTGGGTCCGGCATCGGCGGCAGGTCGGCGGAGCTGGATGTCGACGGCACCCGGGTGTTCGTCAAGCGGGTACCCCTCACGGACACCGAGTTGCGTCCGGAGAACTTGCGGTCGACCGCGAACCTCTTCGGACTGCCGATGTTCTACCAGTACGGGGTGGGCTCGGCCGGGTTCGGGGCCTGGCGGGAACTGGCCGTGCACGTCATGACCACCAACTGGGTTCTCGGGAACGAGTACGAGGGATTCCCGCTGATGTACCACTGGCGCGTCCTGCCCGACTCCCCGCCCGAGGGCTTCGCCGACGCGTTCGGAGGCATCGACGGGGCCGTCGCGCACTGGGAGGGGTCATCGGCCGTGGCCGAGCGCCTGGAGGCCATCGGCCGTTCCTCGTTCAGCCTGGTGCTCTTCCTGGAACACATCCCGCGGACACTCGCCGACTGGCTGCACGAGCACCGGACCGCCGCGCCGGATTCCGGCGAGGGCTCGCCGTATTCACAGGTGGAGACGGCCCTGACGCGTGGGAGCGACTTCATGAGCTCGCGCGGACTCGTCCACTTCGATGCGCACTTCGCCAACGTCCTGACCGACGGCCGGCTGATCTACTTCGCGGACTTCGGGCTCGCCCTGAGCTCCGGCTTCGAACTGTCGGCGGTGGAAGGGGAGTTCCTCTCCGCCCACCTCGTGTACGACCGCTGCCACACGATGAACCATCTGCTCCACCACCACCTGCCCGATGGCATGCGCGACGGTATGGGACACGAGGCGTTCCTGCGCGAGTGGATCGACGGCAACCGGCCTGGCGACATCCCTCGCGAGATCGCCGCGATCGTGGACCGGCATGCCCGAGCTGCCTTGGTCCTGAGCGAATTCCACCGCCGGTTCCTCGACGAGAGCAAGCTGACCCCGTTTCCGGCCGCCGACATCAGACGGGAGACCTCCTGAGGGTTCCTGCTGGATCCAGTGCCCGCAGCCATCCAGGATGTGGCTGGAGACCGGGCCGGGCGGGGAGGGACGGTGGCGGCCCGACCGTCGTGGCGATCGCGTTCCCGCTGGCCAGCTCGGGAACTTGTGGGGAACTCGCCGAACGCACCCTAGCCCCAGGCCTGATGGCACAGGCCCGCGATGTCGGGGGCGGCCACCCCGTCCGCGCTGTGGCACAGCTGCCGCATCTGTCGGGGATACGGCTGAGTCCGAGGCCAAGCGGGCCTCGGTGGCGCCTGCACGTCACGGTGCCGGTCTCGCGCGCGCGGGTGCGGCCGCCGACCCGGGGTGGGGTGGCCGCGCGGCACCGAACGCGTCCGTACGGGCGCCCTGTGTGGCTGCTGTTGGGTGGGAGCCACAGCAACTCGGGAGCGGTGCCGGTGCGTCTGCCTGGCCTTGGGCGTGTGCCGTGTCTGGTGGGCTCCCGTTCGTACCAGTGCGGAGGACGCCCGGGGCTGTGCCACGGGCGTCGGAGCGGCCGGTCCGTCCGATCCGAGAGGTGCCCGTACGTCCAGGGGGCGGCCGTCGGCCGACGGGGAGCCGGGAGTCACCGTGGCACAGCCCGTGACACCGAGCAGCACCAGGAGGAGAAGGATCACAGCGCGAGGAGACACCGGCCCACTGTGCTGCAGCGCGGGCAGGCGCGGGCGGCACCACGCGGGCTCGTCACCGCAAGGGGGGACGCACCGGCAGTCGGCTGACTCCGGCGCCGGCACCGCGTCGCGAGCGTGCCCGCTCATGGCCCCGGGGTGGCCTCTACGACTGGCTTGATGCGCTGAAGCATCTGCTCCATGACCGGGACGGGCAGCGAGGGGTGCTGGGCGGCGGTTTCGGCGGTGTCGGGATCGTGCAGCAGCCGGACCACCACCCGGGCGGGCAGCCGGGGGTGTCTGGCAGCCGCACGGCGCACGCGCTCGTGCGGGTCGTCGAGCAGCCGCACAGCCGACGCGGGTGTCAGCCGCTGGTCGGTGGCCGCCCGGTACCGTACTTCCTCCTCGCCGTCCCGGCTGAACCGTTCGACGAGTTCGTCTGTCGATTCCGGATCGTCCAGGGCCAGTCGGCGCATCCTCGGGTTCGGGTCGTCGGCGTGGCGGAGCAGGTCTCGGCGGGGGAAGTTCGGATGTCCGTGGGGGCGATCGGGGGTACTGAGGCTGCCGGTCCACCACTGCCACACCCGCAGCAGCGTCTCGGCGGGCGCGTCGTCGCAGGATTCGGTGAGGAAGAGCTGGACGACACGGTCCTCGTCGCGGGACAGGCGTGCCACGACGTCGGGTGGAAGGCGTCCGGCCCGGGCGACGCTTCTGCGCACGAGGGGGTGGGAGGAAGCGGCGAGGCGGCGCATGGCGTCGGGATCGTCGTGCAGTGCCGTGACCCAGTCGAGCGGGCGACAGTGCACGCCGGGGTCGAAGTCGAAGTCGACGCCTGCCCGCTGTTCCTCGGTGAGGTCAGGGCGCTTGGACACCTCGAAGCGCACGGATTCCTCCGGGTCCCGGGCGAGGCGGAGCACCAGGTCCGGGTCCAGGTGGGGTTGGCCGCGAGGAGACGGCGTTGTGCGGCATCGCCGTGCTCGGCCAGGTGTCGCGCGAGTGCGCGCTCCAGGTGGCAGTCCCGCAGCGCGTCGTTCGCCTCGTTCCCGGGTTCCCCGGAGTCGAGGACCGAGCGGGGCATCGGGTGGTCCTGGTGGTACCGGAGCAGGGCCCGGACACGGACCCGGCCGTCGGGGTCGTCGAGGAGTGCCGTCCGGGCCGGGCCTTCCAGATGGGGCCAGGCTGCTCGGCAGGCCGAGGCGCGTACGGACGGATCGGCGTCACCGGCAAGGGCGCTGAGCAGGTCTGCGGGCAGGCCGTGCAGGCGGACGGTCTCTTCACGGACCCGTGCGGAGGAGTCCGCGGCGAGCTGGGCGCAGGCGGCCTCGGGGAGCTGCTCGCGCCGGTCGGCCGCGAGCAGGGTGAGGATCCACCGGTACCGCTCGTTCCGCTCGCCCAGGATCAGACGGGACCACTGCTCGGACGTGATGTTCGGCTGAGCCTCGGCCAGCAACTGCCGGACTTTCCAGTCGGGGTGGGCCATGGCCGCCTCGACCACCTCCGCCGGAAGGGGGCGCCACAGGAGGAGGTGGGACAGACCCAGCAGCCCGGCGCGCAGGGCCTCGGGCATGACCGGGTTGCGGACCAGTCCGTGCGCCCACAGCTCGCGCAGCCTTGTCGACGGCGCCGGTCCCCGAAGCAGCGTGGCCCAGGCAACTGCCCTTTCCTCAGGTGTCTCTCGGGCGGCGTCCTGCGCCGCCGCCTCTTGGCGCTCCGGGATGCGGTCCAGTGCGACGAGCCGGACCTCGTCCTCCTCGGCGGTCACCCCGAGCAAGGCGCTCCCGTCCGTCGAGAGCGTCACGAAGTCCGGACGCCCGGGCCGTTCGCCGAGGACTCCGGCCAGGTCCCACCGGTCGGTGAGCTTCACCCTCGTCCATCGCCGGGGTGCGCAACCCGTCCGGTCACCGGCGACGTCGATGAGGAAGATGCCGTCCTCGCCGACGACCCCACTGCTGACCGCGATCCGAAGCCACTCGTCGTTCAACGCGGAGACCCGGTCGGGCGATTCTCCCCGTACCGTCGCGGTCGGCTTGGCTACGCCCGAGACGACCGAGCGCCACGCGGCCCGGGGCGGCAGTACCTCCTCGATCCGCTGCTCCCCCACGACTTCCAGTCCGGCACGCTCCAGCAGCTCCACGAGCCCGTCTCTCCCACCCGTCATGTCAGCCCATCCTGCCCGAGCCGGTCCTCCGCTCCCCCAGCGGCCGTCGGAGGCGTGCAGAGGGCACGGTGGCTTGCGACTGAGCACGCTCATGGCCGGTCAGTTGCCGCGCCGGCCCGTCGAGTTCGCGAAGGACGGGTTGCGCATCGGCGTCGGGAGGACATCTCCGGCAGGTAGGGGCAGAAGCTGCCGGTACGCCTCGCGAAACCGATGTAGCTTGTCACCCGATGGATGACAGTATTGGCAGTCGTCCAGGCGATGACGACTTGAGGAGGGCGCCATGACGACAGCGGATCGACCTGACCGACCGGCCTCGGCCTCCACCGACGCCCAGGGCCCGACGTCGTTCCTCGCTGCCGCGGCAGCTCTGGAAGCCATGGACGACGCTCTGCGGAGCGCCCAGCGACATTCCCCCGCTGCTTCCGCCGCCGCGGCCGGCGTCGGACCGGAGCGGGCGCTGGCCTCCTTGCTGCTGCTGCGCCACGTCCGTGAGCAGCTCGCCGGGTGGGAGACCCATCTGATCGAGACGGCTCGCGACGCGGGTGCCAGCTGGGCCGACCTCGCACTGCCGCTCGGGGTCGCCAGCCGCCAGGCCGCCGAACGCCGCTACCTGCGCAATCGGCCCGGTCCCGCCGGAACCACCGGCGAACAGCGCGTCCAGGCCACCCGCGAACACCGCGCCGCACAGCGCAGCACCAGCGCCTGGGCCCGGAACAACGCCGCCGGCCTGCGCCGCGTGGCCGCCCAGATCACCGCCCTCACCGACCTGCCCGCCGCCGCCCGCCGTCCGGTGACGGAACTCGACGCTGCCCTCGCCCAGGACGATCCCGCCGCCCTCATCCGTCCCCTGAACGCCGCCCGCCCCCACCTGGCGGACCACCCCGACCTCGCCGCCCAGCTCGACGCGCTCCCGACGTCCGCCACCAACCCCGGCTAGCCGAGGGCAGCCGCGGCGCCCGTCGACGCGGCGACGGCGGCCCGCGGGCGGTGCTCGGGGAGGCGGCCCACGGGCTTGCCGAGACCCTGGCGGGGAGTGCGGCCGCCGGCGGCCGCCACACCACGAATCACGCACGCCCGCACCGCGGTGAACCAGAGCTCTACGTCCGACGCCTTTTCAGTCACCCAGCAAGTTGTCCGACTACAGGACCCGTGAGGTATACGCGCACATGGCAACCGAAACCTTTGAGTTCCAGGTGGAAGCCCGTCAGCTGCTGCAGCTGATGATTCACTCCGTCTACTCGAACAAGGACGTCTTCCTCCGCGAGCTCGTCTCCAACGCCTCCGACGCGCTGGACAAGCTGCGCCTCGAGAAGTTGCGGCACGATTCCCTCGACGCCGATGTCTCCGACCTGCACATCGAGCTCGACATCGACAAGGACGCCCGCACCCTGACCGTGCGCGACAACGGCATCGGGATGTCCTACGAGGAGGTGGGACAGCTCATCGGCACGATCGCGCACTCGGGCACCGCCCAGTTCCTGCAGGAACTGCGGGAGGCCAAGGAGGGAGCCGAGGAAGGCCTCATCGGCCAGTTCGGCGTCGGCTTCTACTCCGGCTTCATGGTGGCGGACGCGGTGACCCTCGTGACGCGGCGCGCCGGGGAGAGCGAGGGCACCCGCTGGACATCACGCGGTGAGGGAACCTACACGTTGGAGACGGTCGCCGACGCGCCGCAGGGCACCTCGGTCACCCTCCACCTCAAGCCGGCCGACCCGGACAACCAACTGCACGACTACACCTCCCCGTTCAAGATCCGGGAGATCATCAAGCGGTACTCGGACTTCATCACCTGGCCCATCCGTATGGCGTCCGAAGGCCCGGGCTCGGACGGCGAGAGCTCGGAGGAGGGGAGCGGCGAGGCGTCGGCACCCGAGACGCTGAACTCCACCAAGGCCCTGTGGGCGCGCTCCCGCGACGAGGTGTCCGAGGAGGAGTACCACGAGCTGTACAAGCACGTCGGGCACGACTGGCGCGACCCGCTGGAGACGATCAGGCTCCAGGCGGAGGGCACCTTCGAGTACCAGGCGCTGCTGTTCCTGCCCGCCCACGCGCCCTATGACCTGTTCAACCGCGACTACAAGCGGGGTCTGCAGCTCTACGTCAGGCGCGTGCTCATCATGGAGGACTGCGAGGCGCTGCTGCCGCCCTACCTCCGCTTCGTCAAGGGAGTCGTCGACGCGGCGGATCTCTCGCTCAACGTCTCCCGCGAGATCCTCCAGCAAGACCGTCACATCGACATGATGCGCCGCCGCCTGACGAAGAAGGTCATCTCCACGGTCAAGGACATGATGACCAAGGACGCGGAGCAGTACGCGACGTTCTGGCGGGAGTTCGGCACCGTACTCAAGGAGGGACTGGTCACCGACTCGGACAACCGCGACGCCCTTCTCGCCGTGGCCTCGTTCGCGAGCACGCACCACGACACCGAGCAGACCACGCTCAAGGCGTACCTGGAGCGAATGAAGGACGGGCAGGACGACATCTACTACCTGACCGGCGAGTCCCGGCAGAGCATCGAGAACTCCCCTCACATGGAAGCGTTCCGGGATCGCGGGATCGAGGTGCTGCTGCTGACCGATCCCGTCGACGAGGTCTGGGCCGACGCCGTCGGCACGTACGAAGGAAGGAAACTGCGGTCCGTCGCGAAGGGCCGTATCGACCTCGACACCGAGGACGCCGACGCGTCCGAGAACGAGCAGAAGCAGAAGCAGAGCGAGGAGTACGCCGGGCTCCTCGACTGGATGACGAAGCAGCTGGGCGAGGAGGTCAAGGAGGTGCGCCTGTCCTCTCGCCTGACCGTCTCCCCGGCCTGCGTGGTCTCCGATGCCGACGACCTGACCCCTGCCCTGGAGAACATGTACCGGGCGATGGGCCAAGAGGTGCCCCGCACCAAGCGCATCCTGGAACTCAACCCCGACCACCAGCTCGTGAAGGATCTCAACCAGGCCCACGCGGAGCGCACGGACCACGCGACGCTCGCTGAGACCGCCGAGCTCCTTCACGGTCTGGCCGTGCTCGCCGAAGGCGGCCAGCCGAAGGACCCGGCGCGCTTCGTCAAGCTGATGGCGGACCGTCTGCAGCGCGCACTGTAACCAGCCCGCCGTGCCGGCTGCGCCGGTACGCGAACGCGACGGAGTGGCTCACGCCGACCGCCCCGCCCGAGATGCGGGCAGGGCGGTCGGACACCGGCGGCCGGCGTCGCGAGCGGACTGGGACGGTCGATCCCACGACACCGACCACGGTCGGCACGGGTCGTCGGGCAGCATCCCCACCGTGTAGGTGTCGTAGATGTCGAGGCGGTCCTCCTCGGCATCCAGCCATACCTCCGGCGGCATCCTGCAGACCAGTGCGGTCAAGACGGATTCCCGATGCCAGCACCCAGCGGTGCACTCCCCCTTGATCAGCCCGGTCGGCCTTCATACGCTCACTCGATGGGACATGACGACCTGCCGACGCTGGAACTCGCCTTCCCGGGTCCGGAGCGTGACCGGGGTGTGGAGGCGATCCTGAGCGGGCGGAAGACCGCGCTCACGGGGCTTCTGGAGATCCACGAGCACGCCGGGGAGGCGGTTCCGTTAGCCGGCCAGCGGTTCTCGGTGCTTGATTCCGCAGGCCGTCCGGCCGTCACGATCGAGCTCGTCGACGTCCGTGTCGTTCCCGTGAAGGAGATCGACGACGACTTCGCGCGAGCCGAGGGACGCGGCTACGCCGACGTCGCCGAGTGGCGGGCGGCCCACGAGGAGTTCTTCCGCGGTGACGGCGTGAGCGAGTATCTCGGACGCACTCCGGTCATCGACGACGACACTCTCGTCGTCGCGGAACGTTTCCGAGTTGTCGAGGCCGTCGATTCTGGTGGTCGATGACCCCGGAGCACGGGCAGGAGCGACGCTGGTGCAACCGGCATTCGTCGCAGCCTGTCTTCCGCGTGTGAGGCCGCGGCCCCGCGGCCCGAGGAGGGACGAGGATGCCGAGAGCACGGTCGTTATGGACGGACTACTGGCCTCTGGCGGTACTCCCCGTCGCCGCCGGGGCCATGGATCTGTTCCTGTGGTGGCGCGGCGAGCCCTGGAGCTGGTCGGACTGGGCATCCAGCTTCGGTCTGGGTGCCGTCACCACGATGGTCGTGGGCATGCTGCTCGCCCGGCGTCAGGGAAACATCCAAGAGGCACTCGCCGATCTCGAGCTGACGGAGAAGGTCGCCTATCTGACGTTCTCGGTGTCGCAGTTACGAGAAGGCAGCGCGCCGGAGTTGACCCGCAGGGCGTTGTACGACTGCAGAGCCGGGCTGTCATTGGTGCCTCTCGCCCGGCGACCGATGCAGGAAGAGTATCTGCGGACGGTATCGCGGGTGTTGGAGACGATCACTGACAGACTTGGCTCCTCGCTCCGTTCCCATGCGCAGTGGACGCGCGACGACTGGTCCGATTTCACCTCGGTGGTCGGGACACTGCGGGAGACCGCCGCGTTCCATGCGAGGAGATCGAGAATCGTGGCTGCTCACTGGGCGGACGGGATCGACACGACGACACGGGAGCTGTTGCGGATCGGGACTGCTCCCGTGCCTTTCGAGGTGTTCAAGGCCCATTTCACCGAGGGAGCGGACCGCATCCGCACCAGCCTCGACTGGACAGCGTTGTCGGAAATGGTCCGACGGGATGACGGAACCGTCCGGCTGTCCATGATCTCCACCGAACTCACCCCCTACCGGCTGTCCGACCTGGGGGGTTATCACGCCCCCTGGTATCGCGACGCATCCGGTTCCGGTGAGGTCGAATACGACCACGCGGACGCCGTGCCCATCCGGCACGCGGAGCTCGTGACGGACCTGTCCGTCCTCCGTGGCGAGCGCCGGTCGAGGATAGAGGCGCTACGGGACCAGTACGCGACCCGGCTCGACGGCCCGGGCGTCTCGCTGACCCTCGCCACCTACGCCCTGGGTCCGGGCCGTTCCCTCGTACTCGACGGCAACCATCGGCTGACCGCTCTCGCGCAACTGGTCGCCAAGGGTTGTCCGGTGCGGCTGATCGAGTTCCGGCTGACGGCTCCGGTGAGTTCCGCGATACTGCCGGACCTGATCCACTACCAGGCCGACTGATCACGGCGGAGCGGCCCTGCGCCGATGGCGCGGCAGCCGTCGCCGATGCCCTGACGGGCGATGCCGGGTTCTCGTGTCGGGCATCTCGTGGTGCGCCGTGTGGCCTCGGCACGACATCGGCTTCCGGGCCGGAAGGCCACGGAGGCTGCCGCGCCAGGGTCAGTCGATTCCGACGTCGAAGGTTTGCTTGCTGCCGTAGTTATAGGTGTTGAACACACCGCTGGTAGCGCCCACGATCAGATCGACGGTGTCGCCAGAGGACCGGTTGCCCTCAATGTTGATCTTGACCGGCGTGTCGGTGCACCAGTAGCTCTTGTACTGCCAGCCGCTCTTCGAGGCCCCGTAGCCCAGTGTGACGGACTGTCCGGTGATCGTGCTGTCGTGACAGTAGGCGTCCAGCTCCCCCTGGATCACGTACCGGGTCGGGCCGTCGGACCTGACGGTGCCATTGAAGCGCACGTCGTACTTGATGTTCCCCCAGCCGTCCTTCTGGATGTACGAGACGTGTGCCTCCCGGGTCACGGCGCCGGCGGGAGCGGCCGACGCCACGGGGAGGACGGCCGCTGCCAGGGCGACCCCGACGCAAGCCAGGCGCCGTACACGACGAGCCGAAAAAGGAGCCATCGAGCGTTTCCTTTCGAGGGGCGGCATTGCTTCGTTCCTGGCGGGTGTTCCCGGCCACGCCCCCTCACCAGGCACTCCGCCCGCTACAGCACCATTTCGAGTGACAAGGGCATATGCCCTTTGCATCTACTGCCCGGACGGGCAGCGCATCCGGTCGCCACACCGTCGTCACCTCCACCCGCACGGTTCACTTGCAATACCGAACCACTCGGTTTAGTTTTTATCAGGCGGGCCGGTTTTCGCGTCCGCCCCCTCCGAAAGGAACCCTCATGCGTTACGCCGTTCTCGGCACCGGTGTCGTCGGCCGGACCATCGCCGCCAAGCTCACCGCCCTCGGACACGAGACCGTCGTCGGCACCCGTGACCCGAAGTCCACCCTGGCCCGCACCGCATCCGACGGCTACGGCAATGCCCCTTTCGCACAGTGGCAGGCGAGCCACCTCGCCGTGCGCCTCGTCGCCTTCACGGAGGCGGCGGCCTGGGCCGAGACCGTGGTCAACACGACCGCGGGTGCCGCCAGCCTGGAGGCCCTGACCGCCGCGGGCACGGACAACCTGGCCGGGAAGACACTCATCGACATCGCCAACCCGCTTGACTTCTCCGCCGGGATGCCGCCGTCGCTGAGTCCGGTCAACACCGACAGCCTCGGTGAGCAGATCCAGCGCGCCTTCCCCGACACGCGAGTCGTCAAGGCCCTCAACACGATGAACTGCGAGGTCATGGTCGACCCGTCCAGGGTGGCGGGCCCACACGACGTGTTCGTCTCCGGTGACGACCCCGACGCGAAGAAGCGCGTCACGGAACTCCTGATGTCCTTCGGCTGGCCCGCCGCGAGCATCATCGACCTCGGCGACATCGCCACCGCGCGCGGCACCGAGATGATGCTGCCCATATGGCTGCGGCTGTGGGGCGCGCTCGGCCACGCCGACTTCAACTTCCACATCGCGGGAACCCGCACGAGCGCCTGAACGGAAGTCCCGGTGACCGGGCACACCGCCATCCGTCCGCGCTCGCCCCGTCTTCCGCCTCCGTGCGGCAGCCCGGTCGCGCCACCATCCCCAGCGAGGAGCACGGGGAGCCAGCCGTCGGCCCGGCCTGCGCCCCTGAGCAGTGGATCAGCGCAGGGGGACGAGGTCGGGCCGGCATCCGCGCCCAACTATCCTGGCCAGGTGAGTGGAACGGAAACCAAGTCCGCGGGGCGGCCGCGCTCCGCCGAGAAAGACGCCGCCATCCTGCAGGCCGCTCTGGAACTGCTGGCTTCTCAGGGCTACACGCGCATGAGCCTCAGCCAGGTGGCCGCCGCGGCGCAGGTCAGCAAGTCCACCATCCACTTGCGCTGGAAGACCAAGGCCGACCTCCTCACCGCGGCCCTCGCCGCAGCCCGCATGGCGGACGCGCCGTCCCCGCGAGGAGAGCTGCACACCGATCTGGTGGACATCCTGAAGGACTTCGCCGCCACCATCGAGCGAGTCAACGGCATGGCGCTCATCGGCACCTGTCTCGCAGAAGAGGCGCACACACCGGAACTCCTCGCCCTGCTGCGCGAACGCACCGTGCTCCCCCGCCGGAGCCTCCTGCGAGATGCACTGGAACAGGCGCGGCAGGCCGGGCAGATCCGCGAGGACGCCGATCTCGAAGCGGCCGTGTCGGCGCTCCTCGGCCCGTTCTACGCCGACTACATGGCTGGACGCGCCGGTCACCCGCAATGGGCCGAGCAGGCCGTCTCCCTGGTCCTCGCCGGGCTTCGGGCCGACCGGTGAGCGTCCGGCACGGCCGAGGGTCACAGGCTTCCTGGGACGCCGGGACGCGCATGACGTCCGCGCTCCGAGTCGGCTCCGGCACGGACGGGGGCCACACGGCCGGGCCGTCCTCGTCCGCCCTCTTGCGAGGAGATCCGGCCCACGGCTAGCCTCCGCCGGTGCTTTCTCCCGTGCCCCTGCTGCCGCCCGGATACCGTTCGCGACCTTCGACCACCGGCGACATCCCAGCCATTCACGCTCTGGTCACGGACTGCGAACGGCTGCTGTACGGGCGGAGCCGGAGCGACGCCGGAGCCATAGCGGCCGACCTCACGCGGCCGGGCCTCGTGCCGGAGTCGGACACCGTCGTCGTTCACGACCCGGCCGGCCGCCTCGTCGCCCGCGCCTGGGTGGACAGGCGCTCCGAGGTGGATGTGCATCCGGAACATCGGGGCCGGGGCCTGGGCTCGGCGCTTCTGGACTGGACGCTGGCGCGGGCACGGCAGGCCGGCACCGAACGCGTCGTGCAGACCGTGCCGGACGCGGACACGGAAGCCGTCGCGCTGCTGCGCGCACACGGGTACGCGCCTCTGGTCACGGCATGGCTGCTGGAGTTCGCCATGTCGGCCGAGCCCGAGGTGCCCGAGCTTCCGCCGGGCATCACGGTGCGGCCCTTCGCGGCCGCGGACGGGCCCGCCACACACGTTCTCGTCCAGGATGCGTTCGACGAGTGGCAGGAGCGGCGGCAGGGCTACGAGGAGTGGGCGGGCCACACCGTCAGGCGGCCCACGTTCGCGCCTCAGCGGTCGGCCCTGGCCTTCGCCGGCGACCATCTGGTGGGCGCGGCGCTGGCGCTGGACGATCCGGGCACGGACGAGGGCTACCTCGAGCAGGTCGCCGTACGACGCGACCACCGAGGCCGCGGCATCGCCCGGCTCCTGTTGCGCCACAGCTTCCGCGCCTTCCATCGCACCGGCCTGCGTTCCTGCACCCTCTGGACGCACTCGGACACGGGTGCGCTCGACCTCTACCTGAGGGTCGGCATGACGGTCCGGCACAGCTCCACGGTTTTCCGCAAAGACCTCGGCGTGTAGGACCGCGCACCGGAGGCCGTGGAACTCGGGAACCGGGGTCCGTGCGTCCGACCAGCCCGCCGGGACCGTGCTCGCGAAGCGCGCCACGGGCCGCCCCTCACCGGACCGGGCCCACGGCTGGACGGGGCGTCCTGGCCGTCGAGGGCGGCGTGCCCAAGGCCCCAGCGGCAGCGGAGAGCGTCATCGGCTCGGGCCGTCTCTCTCACTCGACGGGTTAGTCCACCTGCGGGAAGAGGCTGAGTCGATCACCGGGCAACGTGGGATCCGATGCTTCGATCGAGCCAGGAGGCATATGCCATGGCTGACCATCGACAGCAGCTCTCACGATCCCTATTCACGACGTCCCGGCGCCGGATGCTGGCCGCGGCCGCCCTCGCGCCCGTACTCAGCGCTGCGCCGGCCCGCGCCGGCGCCCTCTCCGCCCGGCAGGAGGACCACGCCCTGGTCGAACCGGTGATGACCAGGCTGGCGGACTGGGCGGACGTGGGCGCGGTGCTCGGCCGACCTGGTGACATGAGGCGATTCATGTACCACACGGCCTTTCCGCGCCGGGACCTGAAGGTCCTCTCACGAGGCGTTCTGATCGACCCCGCGCTCGCCCTGGGCACGCACGTGTCCTTCGTCCGGTACTCCGACCACAGCACGCTCCTGATGGGCGACGTCGTGGTCACCGAACGCGAACTGCAGCATGTCTGCGACGTGCTGCAGCGGCACGGGATCATGCAGACCGCCATCCACAAGCACCTGCTCGCCCACGAGCCGGCGGTCTGGTGGCTCCACGTGCACGCACACGGTCACGATCCGGTGGCCGTGGGCCGGGGGCTGCGCGCCGCGTTCGACCGCACCGGTACCCCGCCTGCCGCACCCGCCCCGCCCGCGGCCCCCGTCGACCTGGACACCCTCGCCATCGACGCGGCGATGGGCGTCAAGGGCACCACCGACGGGGTGGTCTACAAGAGCACCTATGTCCGTCGTGAGACCGTCACGGACGGCCATCTGGTGCTGCCTCCCGGGCTGGGGTCCACCACTTCCGTGAACTTCCAGCCGCTCGGTGGCGGAAGGGCCGCCGTCAGCGGCGATCTGGTCATGATCGCCGGCGAGGTCCAGCCCGTCCTCACCGCCCTGCGGCACGGCGGCATCGAACTCGTCGAGGTGCACCACCACAACCTCGACGACCAGCCACGCCTGTTCTTCGTCCACTACTGGGCCGTCGGCGACGCGATCGGCCTCGCCAAGGCCGTTCGCAAGGCCGTGGACAC
The DNA here is from genome assembly GCF_053593175.1 of Streptomyces sp. NPDC002386. NCBI lineage: Bacteria > Bacillati > Actinomycetota > Actinomycetes > Kitasatosporales > Streptomycetaceae > Streptomyces > Streptomyces sp. NPDC002386. The sequence continues at coordinate 293,087 of NZ_JBSFBX010000005.1, read as the reverse complement.
CACCAACGTCGTACCCATGCCCGGAGGAGCCGGTTAATGTCCGCGGACAACGAGACACTGGTCTGCCCGTTCGACTTCAGCAGAGCCCTGGATTTCGATCCCTCACTCGGATCCCTGATGGAGCGCGATTCTCCCGTGCGCATCCGGCTTCCCTACGGCGCCGCGGATGCCTGGCTGGTCACGGGCTTCGATGCCGTCAAGCAGGTGACCACCGACCAGCGGTTCAGCAGGGCGGGCATCATCGGTCAGGACTACCCCCGGATGACGCCGGAGCCCATCGTCTCCCCTGAGTCGATCAACGTGATGGACCCGCCCCAGAGCAGTCGCGTCCGCCACCTGGCCTCGCAGGCCTTCACGCAGCAGCAGGTCGACGGCATGCGGCACCGGATCGTCCAGCTCGCGGACCGCCTGCTGGACGACATGGAGAGACAGGGCCCGCCGGCGGACGTCGTCGAGCACCTGTCGGAGAAGCTCCCGCGGCACGCCGTCCTGGACCTCCTCGGCATCGACTCGGCGGAATGGCCCTGGATCCAGGACGGCGTGCATCAACTGCTCGTCGTGGGTGCGGAGAACAAGGAAGCCGCCACGAAGGCCAAGGCCGATCTGGCGGGCTACTTCGCCGAACTGGTCGCAGAGCGCCGGAAGTCTCCCGGCCCGGACCTCATCAGCGCGATGGCCGCGGCGCAGGAGGGAGACGAACGGCTCGACGACAGGGAACTGGCCGTCATGACCCTGACGTTGGCGCTCAGCGGCCAGGACACGTCAACCTGCCAGATCAGCAATATCGCCTATCTGCTCCTGACCCGTCCCGAGCTGTTGCGGCATCTCAGGAGCCGGCCCGAGACCATGACCGACGTCCTGCACGAGATGCTGCGCTGCATCCCGTTCCGCAAGGGGGTGGGAATCCCCCGGGTGGCTCTCGAGGACGTGGAACTCGACGGTGCGCACATCCGGGCGGGGGACTTCGTGCACGTGTCGTACCTGACGGCCAATCGTGACTCCGAGCGCTACCCGGACCCGCACGTCATCGACCTCGACCGGCACAGCGCTCCGCACATGACCTTCGGCTGGGGCGGGCACCGCTGCATCGCCATGCCGTTGGCCATGGCGGAGCTCGAAGTGGCGATCGGCCGGCTGCTGGAGAGATTCCCCGGCCTGAGGCTCGCAGTGGCGCCGGAGGAGGTCCGGTGGGACACGAAAACGATCAGGAGGTTCCCACTCGAGTTGCCGGTGAGCTGGTAGCCGGCTCGCGGCGCCGCGGTGCTCACACCCGTGACCTGAGTACGTCCTGAGTAGGCGCGCTCATGCCCTTCGAGCTGGCGCGGCGCACACTCCCCACCATGACTCAAGTTCCGCCACCGTCCGAGGAGCTGCGGCTCATCGACACCGAGCTGTGGCAACTGGACGCTCGCCGCGCTCAGTTGCTGGCGCGCCGCGCCTGGTTGGTCAGCCGGCTTCAGGCGCTGCCGCAGCCCACCTGGACACCGCCCGCGGCCGCGCCCGTCTCGCATCACCCTGAGACCGGCGCGCCGCGCGTGCAGAATGTGCTGCTGCTCCTGGGCGGCCTGCTGCTGACCATCGCGGCTGTCGCGTTCACGCTGGTCAGCTGGGGCCACCTGGGGATCGGCGGACGCTCGCTGGTGCTGGGAGCGGTCACGGTGGCCGCCCTGGCCGCACCCCTGCCGCTGCTGGGGCGCGGGCTGCGGTCGACGGCCGAGGCGGTGGCGGGCCTCGCTCTGGCGCTCACGGTGCTCGACGCCTACGCGCTGTACGCGGTCGCCCTCGCGGGCGCGGACGCCACGGCGTACGCGTCCGGGGCGACGGCGGTGCTGGCGGCCATGTGGACGGGTTACGGGCTGCTGCCGCGCACGAAGGCGCTGCGGCTGCCGCTTCCGGCCGCGCTGGCCGCCGCCCAACTGCCGCTGCTGCTGGGGGCGGTGGCGGTCGACGCCGGCCCGTACGGGATCAGCGGCGCGCTGCTGGTGACGGCCGCGTGCGACACGCTCGTGGCGCTGCGTGCTGCGGCCGGGCTGGTGCGGATCAGCGCCACGGTCGGCGCGTACGGCGCGGGGGCGTGGGGCGTGCTGGGCGCGGTGTGGCTCTCCTGGACGGCCGGCGGGCCGGGCAGCGGTGCGCCCGCGGCGGCGCTGCTGCTGTTCGCAGCTGGTGTCGCGCTGGCGGCGGCATGGCGGGATCGTGCCGCTGGGCACGCTGTCGGGTTGTCCCTCGCGGCCGGTCTGCTCGCCGTCATCGCGCTCGGCGGTGTCGTCCGTCCCGTGCTGCCTGCCCCCTGGGCGGTTCCGGCGCATCTCGCCCTCGGCATCGCGCTGCTGGCGGTGGCAGGGGCCGATCGGCTGCCCGAGGCGGTGCGGCGGGGTCTCGCCGTCGCCTGCGCGGCCGTGCAGGGCGTGGCGGTGCTGTGGGCGCTGCCACTGCTCGCGCTGACGGTGCTGGGGCCGGCCGATGGGGCGGCACGGGTGTGGTCGGGGGCACCGGGCGGTGCCCGTCAGGCGGTGTCGGTGGGTGCGCCGTGGCTGCCGCAGTTGCAGACGGCGCCGCTGGTCCTGGCCGCCGTCGCCGCAGTGCTGGCACTCGCGGTGCGCAGTGCGACGTGGCGGCCCCGGGCGCTGACGGGTGTGCTGGTGCTCGGGTGGTCCGCGCTCATGGTCGCCCCCGTGGTGTTGGACGTGCCCTATCCGGCATTGCTCGTGGTGGAGGTGCTGGTGACGGCCGCCCTGCTCGCGGTGGTGACGCGAGCCGGGGCGGCGGAGAGCGTCTTCGCGCTCCCGGCGGTGGTGCTGGCCCTCGTCACGTCCGTCTCGCTCGGGTTCCTCTCGCTGGCGACGCGGTCCGCGACCGTCGGTGTGCTCACCGCCGTGACGGCGCTCTTCGCGGCCGTGTCCCTGAAGCGGCGTCTCTGCGTCCTCACGCTCCCGGCCGCGTTCGGCCACGGCGCCGCACTGGCCTGCGCGGTGGGCGCCGCGGCGGGCTGGGCGCCGCAGCACACCGCGCTGCTCGTGCTCGTGGTCCCCGCTGTTGCGGCACTCTGCGCCGCGCGGGTCTCCGGCACGCGGACCACGGTGGTGGTCGAGGTGGCGGGTGCGGCCGCCGGCTGCCTGGCGATCGCCCTGGCGGCAGTCGATGCGGGGATGCTCTCCCTGGTGCTGTCCCTGTCCGCGGTGATCGTGAGCGGGACGGCCCTGCGCGCCGACCGCCGCCCGGCCGCCGCCTACGCGGCCACCGCGCTGTTCGCTCTGGCCGCCTGGGTACGGCTGGCGGCCTGGGGTGTCACGGCTCCGGAGCCGTACACGGTGCCGGTGTCGGTCGCGGCACTCGTGGTGGGGCTGCTGAGGCGGCGCCGGGATCCGCAGGTGTCGTCGTGGGTGGCGTACGGGCCCGGTCTGGCCGCCACGCTCGTCCCGAGCCTCGCTGCCGCCTGGACCGACGTGTACGCCACCCGGCCTTGGCTGCTGGGCGCGGCGGCGCTGCTGGTCACGCTGCTGGGTGCCCGGCACCGGTTGCGTGCGCCGCTGCTGCTCGGCGGCGGGGTGCTCGTGCTGGACGCACTGCACGAGCTGGCCCCCTACCTGGTGCAGATCGCGGGGCTCCTCCCCCGCTGGGTGCCGCCCGCGCTCGCCGGGGTCCTGCTGCTCGCCGTCGGCGCGACGTACGAGCAGCGGCTGCGGGACGTGCGGCGGGCGCGGGACGTACTGGGCCGGATGGACTAGGTCTCATCCCTGGCACGGGGTGGCACGCCCGCCGCTGTCACCTCGGCGCGCGGTGGGCCGCTGCCACCCGCGCGCTCCAGTGCGGCTTCAGTGCCGGCGGCCGGTCCGCTCGGTGTCGTCCTCGTCGCCTTCGCCCTCGGCACGCACGTCCGGCGGGGTGGGCGCGGTGATGTTCCGCTGCTCGGCGGACCGTTCCTTGGTCTCCTCGTCGACCTGCGGGGTGTGCTTCTCCTCGGAGGTACTCATCGTTCCGCCTTTCTCACCGGTTCGGATCCGGCAGTGGCCCGGCGCGCGATCGCCTCGGCGACCCGTGCGGCCGGGACGGCCGTTCCACGTGTTCTCTCCTTCATTGGCAGCACAGGTTCCCTGGGGCGGCCACTCGACGCATGTTGCCGGCATGGATCTGATCGCCGCGTCCGGCCGGCCGGGTCGGCGGCCCTGGGGACGGTCCCGGCGTGCTCCCCGGAGGGTGATCGCGGCGCCGGACGGGGACGGGAGCCGGACCGGCCGTCGCCGGCGGCCCGTCCGGCGCTGCCCAGGCCGACGCGTCGCGTGCCGGTCGGCGACGCCATGCCTGATCCGGTCGCCGACCCTACGGTGGTGGCATGGCGGTGATCAGCGAGCGAAGCCGGCGAGCGCCGGGCCGGAGAGGTGCGGTGGAAGCACTGGGCCTGGCCGTCCTGTTCCTGCTGTCCGTGGTGGCCGCGTCTATCGAACCGCACGAGCACAGCTTCTCGTTGCGCTGGACCGCCGTGCTCCTGGCGGGCGTCGGCTGCTCCGCGCTCCTGCGGCGGAGGCGCCACCCGATCGGCGTACTGGCCGTCGCACTCGCCTGCGGAGTGAGCTTCCTGGTCCTCGGGTTCCGGGAGAGCCCGCTGGTGCTCAGCCCGGTCCTGCTGTCCGTGTACACCGTGGCCCTTCTGACCGACCGGCGCACGACGTGGCTCACCGCGTCCGCGTCGGCCGCCGTCCTGGTGGGCGCCGCCATCGTGTGTGCTCCCCGATCGTGGCTGAACCCCGACAACGTGGCATTGCTGGCCTGGACGGCACTGCCGGCCGCGGTCGGCGACGGCCTGCGCTCCCGCCGCGCCTACGTGGCGGCCGTGGAGGAACGGGCGGTGCACGCCGAACGCACGCGCGAACAAGAGGCGCAGCAGCGGGTGGCGGCCGAACGCGTACGCATCGCACGCGAGTTGCACGACATCGTCGCGCACCACATCGCGCTGATCAACGCCCAGGCGGGCGTCGCCGCTCATCTCGCGAAGCGGCAGCCCGAACAGATACTGACCGCCCTGGAGGACATCCGGGACACCAGCCGGTCGGCGCTGGACGAGCTGCGGGTGACCGTGGGGCTGCTGAGGCAGTCGGGTGACCCGGTCGCACCGCGCACCCCCGCACCGGGGCTGGCCGACATCCCGGCGCTGCTGGCGTCCTTCGCCCGTGCCGGCCTGGCCGTCGACCACGCCTGCCACGGCGTCGCGGCCCCTCTGACACCGGCCGTCGACCTGACCGCGTACCGCATCGTCCAGGAAGCCCTGACGAACGTGCGCAAACACGCCGGCGCCGACCACGCCCGGCTGGTCCTGCACCACCACCCCGAGCGGCTGACCATCACCGTCGAGGACGACGGCGGAACCACGCGCCCTCAGCCCGCGCCCGCCGGGACCGGGCACGGGCTGATCGGGATGCGGGAGCGGGTGGCCACGATCGGGGGGCGGCTGCACGCGGGCCCCCGTCCCGACGGCGGCTTCATGGTGACGGCCGACCTTCCGCTGCGTCCCGGCCGGCTCGTCAGCGAAACATCCAGGAGAGACGGGCATGAGGATTCGCGTACTGCTTGCCGATGACCAGGCCCTGCTGCGGGGCACCTTCAAGATGCTGTTCGAGTCCACCGGCGACATGGAGACCGTGGGCGAGGCGTCCAACGGTCACGAGGCGGTGGAGCTGGCGCGGGCCCAACACCCGGACGTGGTGCTGATGGACATCCGCATGCCGGAGATGGACGGCCTCGAAGCGACCCGGCTGATCAGCGAGTCCGAGGACCTCGCGGCGGTGAAGGTACTCATCCTGACCACCTTCGAGGACGACGAGCACGTCGCCGAAGCGCTGCGCGCGGGCGCGAGCGGGTTCCTGGGCAAGGGCGCACGCCCCGAGGAACTGGTCGAGGCCGTCCGTACGGTCGCCGCCGGCGAAGCGTTGCTGTCACCCACGGCTACAGGCGCGCTGATCAGGCGCTTCCTCGCTCAGCCGGAGCCGGTTCCGGGACAGGTCCACGAGCGGCTGGAGTGCCTGACGCCGCGGGAACGCGATGTCGTGGCGCTGGTGGCCCTGGGCCTGTCGAACGACGAGATCGCCGAGCACCTGTTCGTCAGCCCATTGACCGCGAAGACCCACGTCAACCGGGCCATGACCAAACTGGCGGCCCGCGACCGAGCCCAGCTCGTGGTCATCGCCTACCAGTGCGGACTGGCCACCACGACGCCGTGACCAGGGGTTCTCGGTCCGCGCGGGGTACCCGCACGTCTGTCCCGGCCGTAGGCGGGCGTCCCGGGTACCGCAACCGTGGTACCCGGGAAACGCTGCGGCAGGACGACGCGCGAGGGGCGGTCGCTGAGCGAAGGTGAGAAGGCGAACGGAGGTCTCACCATGATTGAAGCTCTCAGCCGGATCACCGATGGCGACCGGACAGCGGTGGCGGGCGACCAGGAGAACGACTGCCTCGCGGCCGTGGCACCCCACCTTTCCCTCCTGCGACACTCCCTGGCCGGAGGAACCCGCCACGAGCAGCACCGGTACCTCGACGACCGCGCCGGGCGCGGCCGCCTGCCGCACTCCCGCCGCAGGCCGACCCCCGCCGCCGGACGTCTCACCCTGCCGCAGTGGGTCAGCAGAACCAAGAACGTCTGCTGACGTCGGCCAGGGAGACGGTCATGAGCGGCGGCCGCGGTCACGAGCGACGGCATCCCCCCTTCGCCGCGTACCAGAGGGCCAACGCGGCAACAAGGGGCACCGGCCCCGCAGAAGTAGGAGGCGCAGGGTTCCCACTGCGGCTTCTGCGGGGCCGCTGCATGGCACACATACCCAACACCGCGCCCGATACGCCCGATCCATCCCGCCGTCCGAGCGGGATGCGTCACCAACCACGACGTGGGGCCCGGCCGTTCCCGGCCGGGCCCCACGTCGTTCCGCGCTGTCAGGAGCGCTCCTCACACCGAGGATCCGCGCCTACCAGCGATACCAGCGGCCCTTTCGGCCCGTGCCGTCCGCCGACCGGACGACGAAGCCCAGCAGCCAGACGATCAGCACGATCACCGCGATCCACCACAGTGCCTTCAGGGCGAAGCCCGCGCCGAAGAGGATCAGAGCCAGCAGAAGAACCAGAAGCAGGGGAACCATTGTTATCAACCTCCTGGCCACCGGATGCCCTTATCTCACGCCTACAAGCACGCAAAATATGAGTTACTTCTGCGGAGTGCGGGGCACGCGCACGCCCCGCCCGATTCCCCCTCCTCCGCAGCTGATGCACCGCGGCCACGCATTGATGACCACACAGCGCGAATCTCTGGCCCAGGGTTTGCCGACGCCGACCGGGGTCATGCGCACAACCAGGACCTCACGCGACAGCCAAGGAGAGTGAGCAGCATGGCCGCCAGTGAGAAGGCACGGGCCAAGGCCGAGCAGGCCGTCGGAAAGGCGGCCCAGGCAGTCGGCCGAGCCACCGGTAACGAGAAGCTGATCGCCAAGGGGCACGCGGCCGAGACCGCGGGCCACGCCCGCGAGGCCAAGGAGTCGGCCAAGGACGTCGGCCGGCCCTGACCGGCGTTCATCAACTGCGTGTGGGGGCGGTCCCGGTGCCGGGGCCGCCCCCACACGTGTGCCTCCGTAGGTCTCGGGTCACGGTCGGACACAGGGCCGTCGCCGGACGGAGGCCACCTCGCCGCGCAGGGCCACCGCTTCCCCGCTCACCTCGGCGTCCACCGCGCGGAGGTCAGCGCTCCAGTGCGGGGAGGTGGGCCAGACCGGTGTCGAGCAGGATGCGGTCAACGGTCGCGCGCAGAGCGCTCTCGGCGGGGATGGCGGTCTCGAGCCCGCCGGGCAGCAGGTCACACGGCCGGTACCAGTCACGGAGCTGTGCCTCGGTGACGTCGTCGTGGATCGGCTTGGTGGCGTGCCGGGCGAGCGTCTCCTCCAACGGCACGTCCAGGTAGTAGCCGTGGGTCGGGCCGCGGTGGTCGGCGCGCAACCGGGCGAGCATGTCGCCGTAGTGGTCGGCATAGAGGATGCCCTCGACCACGACGTGGTAGCCGGCGTCGAGGGCGTAGCGCGCCGTCAGGTCGATCAGGCCGATGTTCGCCGCGCCCGGCCGGTCCCGCTCACGGAGCACGATACGGCGGAGGTTGTCCTGGCCGACGAGGGCCAGACCACGGCCGAACCTCTCGCGGAGGCCGGCCGCGACGGACGACTTGCCCGAGGCGCTGTTTCCCCGCAGGACGACCAGCCGTGTCTCTTCGGTGCCCACCATCACGCCGGCCAGGCTACCGACGGCCACCGACACCGCGCGTATCCCCGCCGGGATGGCCGGCGCACGCGCCGAGATCTTGTCGATCGCGGGAACCGGTACGTTCGTCGAAAAGCGCGCGGCGCCTGATCGGTGGAGGCCCGACCCGGCGTTCGCGGTGGCGCCGGCCCCGCATCCCCAGCAACTTCCTCCTACCCCTCTTCGTGCCCCGTGGCCCGCTGGACTCCTGACAGCGATCTGGGCCCCTACGGCACAGCCATCGCGCCTACCCGGCTGAACGTTCGCGGCTGGTCCAGTCCCCCGCCGAGCGCTCTGTGCAGGGCGGGGGCACCTGTCGGCGTCGAATTGGTCTAGTCCCTTTTTGGTCCAGACCATTGACCCGCCCTTCCTGTGCGGCGATATTCCAGTACCGGCAACACCCTTTTCACGCACGGACATTGGCCACCCCCTCCACACACCGGGACTGACATGAGACTCGTGCGTTCCTTCCGCGCGGCCCTCACCGCGGCCGCCACCGCCGCGGCCGCGGTAGGCCTCGCTCTCACGGGAACCGGCGCCGCCCAGGCCGCGACGCCACTGCCGAACCACGTCTTCGCCCCGTACTTCGAGGCCTGGACCGGCGAGAGCCCCGCCGCCCTCTCCGCACAGTCGGGCGCCAAGCACCTGACGATGGCGTTCCTGCAGACCGCCGCCAAGGGCTCGTGCACGCCGTACTGGAACGGCGACACCAGCATGCCGATCGCCGCCTCCACCTTCGGCACCGACATCAGGACGATCCAGGCCGGCGGCGGCGACGTCATCCCCTCGTTCGGGGGTTACACGGCCGACACCACCGGCACCGAGATCGCCGACAGCTGCACCGACGTCCAGCAGATCGCCGCCGCGTACGAGAAGGTCATCACGACCTACGACATCTCGCGGCTCGACATGGACATAGAGGTCGACTCGCTCGACAACACCGCCGCCATCGACCGCCGCAACAAGGCCATCAAGCTGGTCGAGGACTGGGCGGCGGCCAACGGGCGCAAGGTGGAGATCTCCTACACCCTGCCGACCACCACGCACGGTCTCGCGGACAACGGTGAGGAGCTGCTGCGCAACGCGGTCGGCAACGGCACCCGGGTCGACGTCGTGAACCTCATGACGTTCGACTACTACGACAACCAGGCCCACGACATGGCGAAGGACACCCAGACCGCCGCTCAGGGCCTGTACGACCTGCTCGCCGAGCTGTACCCGGGCAGGAGCCCGGCCCAGTTGTGGAACACGGTCGGCGTCATCGAGATGCCGGGCGTCGACGACTTCGGCAAGGCGGAGACCTTCACCCTGGACAACGCCCCCACCGTGTACGACTGGGCGGTCTCCAAGGGCATCAACACCCTGTCCTTCTGGGCGCTTCAGCGGGACAACGGCAGTTGCGCGGGCGGCTCCGCCGCGGACGACTGCTCGGGCATCCAGCAGAACACATGGGACTTCACGCACATCTTCGCGCCGTTCACCGGAGGCACCACCACCCCGTCCGACGACTTCTCCGTCGCGCTCAGCCCGGCCTCCGGGTCCGTGACGGCCGGCCAGTCCGCCACGGCCACCGTGCGGACCGCCGTGACGAGGGGTGCGGCCCAGAGCGTGAAGCTCAGCGTCAGCGGGGCCCCGGCGGGCGTCACCGCCTCCCTGAGCCCGACATCGGTCACCGCGGGCGCCACCTCCACGCTCACCCTGGCCACCACCTCTTCCGCGGCCTCGGGCACCTACACGGTCACCGTGACCGGCGCCGGTACCTCGGGCAGCCACTCGGCGACCTACTCCCTGACCGTGACCGGGGGTTCGGGCAACCAGTGCGCGGACGCCGCGTGGGTGAAGGACAAGGTGTACACGGGCGGTCAGCGGGTCTCGCACAAGGGCCACGCCTGGAAGGCCAAGTGGTGGACGACGGGCGAGGAACCCGGCACCACCGGTGAGTGGGGCGTCTGGCAGGACCTCGGCGCCTGCTGAGCCGAACCGCCGCTCCGTCACCGCCCGGACATCGCGCCCCCGCAGGCGCTCCTGGACCAGGCCCCGAAAGTGGGCACCGTCCACCAGGACCGCCTGCGGGGTGGTCCTGCGCCCGCTGCGGTCGTGGTGCTCGGCTGCCGTTACCCTCCGGACATGGCCCGGAGCGAGCGATCGGCCACCTCACGACCGCGCTTGCCCGTGACCGTGACCTGAGTCACGAAGAACTCGGGGAACCCGGTGGCGCGCACGGACAGGATCAGATGTGGAACTCTCCCTGCGCGCCCGGCTGCGCTCCGGTGATCCGGAGGCCTTCGGGTCGATATTCGACGAACACGCTCAGACCGTGCACCGGTACGCGGTCCGGGTCACCGGGAACTGGGCGACGGCCGAGGACGTGGTGTCGCTGACCTTTCTGGAGGCGTGGCGGCTGCGCGAGACGGTGCGACCCGAAGGCGACGGCCTGCTGCCGTGGCTGCTGGGAATCGCCACCAATGTGCTGCGCAACACCACGCGGGCCGCCCGCCGCTACCAGGCCGCCCTCAGCCGGGTCCCGCCGCACGACCGCGCGCCCGACTTCGCCGACGAGGTGGTCGAGCGGATGGAGGACGCCGGGCGACTGGCCGCGGCGAAGCGGGCGCTGCGGCGGCTGCGCCGCGGTGAGCGGGAGGTGTTCGCCCTGTGCGTGTGGGCGGGCCTCGACTACGCGGCGGCTGCCGAGGCGCTGGACGTCCCGGTCGGGACGGTCCGCTCCCGTCTCTCCCGGGCCCGGAGCCGGCTGCGGAGACTGACCGACGAGGAACTCGCTTCCGGAACGACGGAACCGGCGTCCCGCCTCGGACAGCAACAGGGTGGCCGCACGACCGCGGCCCGGTCGATCCAGGAGCAGATCCGATGAACGCCAAGACGCCTCACGACGACGGCTTCGCCACGACGGAGTCCACTGAGCGCGCGGACGCGGCCCGGCTGCTGCCGGCCCCGGCTGCCCGGGATCTGCCCGACGACCGCCTGCGCGTCCTCAAGGAGCACCTGATGAGCGAGATCCACCAATCCGTACCCGTGGCCGGGCCCGGGGCGGCCGCCACGGACCCCGTCGCGGCACCGCGAGGTCGAAGGAGGCGCTGGATACCGGTCGTCGCCCCGCTCGCCGCGGCCGCCGTCGCGGCCACGGTCCTCGTCACCGGTGTCGATCACCACAGCCGGCCCGCCGACGCCAGGCATGCGTCCCCGGCCCCCTCCGAGGCGTCGCTCCTGCTGGAGAACGCCGCCGCCGTGGTCTCCCGCGCCCCGGCCGTCGACGTCGGCCGTCACCAGTACGTCTACGTCCGCAGCGTGTCCGCCGGGAGGGACAACCCGCTCCGGGGGATGTGGACCGACAAGGACGGCCGTGTGCACAAGGAGTACTCCAAGGAGCCGGAGAAGCTCACGGAGCCGGAGACTCTTCGCGAGTGGATTCCCTGGTCGCGGAACCAGGACGGCGCCCAGGCATACGGCGACGAAGCCCCCGAACGCCTCGAGTTCCCCGGCCCCGGGCAGGGCACCGTCGGGGGCCCCGGCCACACGCAGAGCCCCTTCGAGGACCTGGCCGCCCTTCCCCGTGACCCGGCCGCGGCGCTCCGGGCGATCGAGGCGGACCTGCACCGGCAGATGGACAACGCGGAGAACACCAAGGGGAACAGGCACCCCTCCGTGAACACGCCCTGGGTCTTCGAGTACCTCGGCGGCATGCTCCAGGAGTCGGTGGACCCCCGGACCACGGCGTTCCTCTACCGTGTCGCCGCCCGGATTCCGGGCACCACGGTCGTCCCCGACGCGGCCGACGCCGTGGGCCGGCACGGTGTCGCGATCACCCTGAACGGTCAGGCCGAAGACCGCCAGGAGTGGATCTTCGACAAGTCCACGTACGCCTTCCTCGGTTTCCGCGACGTGACGCGGGAGGACACGGCGATCGGCGAGGCCGGCAGCGTCATACAGACCACCGCGGTGCTCCAGCGCGCCGTGGTGGACCACGTGGGCGAAGAACCGCGCGAGAAGTCCTGACGAAAGGCGTCGCGAAAGCCAGGGCCTTCCCGCGCGCTGCGGGAACAGCTGATCCGGTCGGCGCTGTTGCACCAGCCGAGGGCCGGCGCGCGGGTGGGGAACAGAGGAATTCAGGAGTCGTGCGCTCCGACGTGATCCGGCCCCCGGGTCCGCAGCACGCCCGGTCGTCCGATGTCCGGGCGTCCCCTATACACCTGCTGCAGACTCGGACCGAGGCGTTTTCACACTGGAGGCATGCTTTATGAATGACCGGCCCTTGACGCTCATGGCGGTGCACGCTCATCCCGACGACGAGGCCACTGGCACGGGAGGCGTCCTCGCCCGGTACGCGGCGGAGGGCGTCCGCACGGTTCTCGTGACGTGTACCGACGGCGGTTGCGGTGACGGACCTGGGGGTGTCAAGCCGGGCGACCCCGGGCACGATCCGGCGGCCGTGGCCCTGATGCGGCGTCAGGAACTCGAGTCGAGCTGCGGCATCCTGAAGGTCACTCACCTGGAGACGCTGGACTACGCCGACTCCGGAATGATGGGCTGGCCGACCAACGAGGCCCCCGGATCCTTCTGGCAGACCCCCGTGGAGGAGGGCGCCACCCGGCTCGCGGAACTGATGCGCCGCTACCAGCCCGATGTGGTCGTCACCTATGACGAGAACGGTTTCTACGGCCACCCCGACCACATCCAGGCGAACCGCATCACGATGGCGGCACTGACGATGACCGAGCTGACACCGAAGGTGTACTGGACGACGGCGCCCCGCTCGATGATGCAGCGGTTCGGCGAGGTCATGCGCGAGTTCGGTGCGGACTGGCAGGAGCCGGATCCCGCCGAGGCCGCCGCGATGGCCGAGATCGGACTCCCCGACGAGGAGATCACCACCTGGGTGGACACCACCGCGTTCGGCGGTCAGAAGTTCGATGCCCTGGCCTCCCACGCCAGCCAGGGCGAGAACATCTTCTTCCTCAGGATGGGACTGGAGAGGTTCACCGAACTGATGGGCGTCGAGACCTTCGTACGTGTCCGGGACACCACCGGCGCGGCGGCACCCGAGAACGACCTCTTCGCCGGACTGCGCTGATCAGCCGTCTTCCCGCCGAGCAGGGCCGCACCACATGGGGGTGCGGCCCTTCGGGCCGGTTCAGACCGGTTCGAGTTGCGGTTCCGGTCGCCGTGTCGGTGCGGCCGTCGGTTCCCACAGTTCGGTGGTCCGTACGTAGCCGAAGATCACCGAGGTCATCGCCAGAATGAGCAGTGGTCCGAAGATCCACGGATGTACGGCCATCTCCATCGGCAGCCAGCGGTACGAGACCAGGAGCACGGCGAACACCGCGGTGCCGTAGCTGACGAGCCGGATTCCCGGGCGGTCCCAGCCACGGTCGAACGCACGCAGTGCTGCCTCGATCGTGAGCGCGAAGACCACGCCCGCGACGAGGTCGGCGCCGTAGTGGTAGCCGAATCCCAGCGTTGCGCTGAGCGTGGCCACGAGCCAGAACGTTCCCGCGAATCGCAGCATTCGTGGGGCCCTGCGGGTGTGAACGAATATCGCGGTGGCCCACGCGGTGTGCAGGCTGGGCATGCAGTTGCGGGGGGTGATGCCGTCGTATCGCATCGGGTGCGGGGTGTTGATGGCCGGCAGTGTGTCGGGCCACAGGTCGGCCGCCGCCCACTGCACTCCGCCGGTGCCGGAGGCGCCCGGCCCGTAGGCGAAGACCGGTCCGACCACGGGGAAGATCATGTAGACGGCCGGCCCGAGGAGGCCGATGACCAGGAAGGTGCGCACCAGGTGGTGGCGGGGGAACCGGCGCACGGCCGCCACGTCGCGCAGCTGGTACAGCGCGACGACTACCGCCGCCACCGCGAGCTGCGCGTAGACCAGGTGGAGAACCGTGGGACCGACCGGGTCCGTGGCGTTGACGATGCGGCCCATCAGCCACGACGGGTTGCCCAGCGCGTGATCGGCGGTCGCCACGTACTGGTCGAGCACCGCCGGCCGGGCCTTCGCGGTGATGAGGAGCCAGGCGTCGCCGGTCTTGCGGCCGGCAACCAGCAGCAGGCCCAGGCCGACACCCTTCAGCAGCAGGGTGCGTTCGGGGCCCGTGCGGCGCGTGACGGCCAGGACCGCACAGCCCAGCATCACCCACAGTGCGCCGTTGCCGAAGAAGTGACCGTCGGCCGTCCTGGCGCCGGCCGCCCACCGCACGAGTACGAAGACGGCGTCGATGCCGATGGCGGCACCCGCCGCGATGAACCGTTGCCGCCAGGTGAGGACGACCATCGTCAACGCCAGGCCGCCGTAAAGCGGCCCCGGTTTCGGGGCGAATACCAGCCCGTTGAACTGGTCCGTGATGGGTCCTGGTTGACCGTAGCGGCGGGCCGAGATCTCCAGTGCGACGAGGATCGCCAATGCCGCCACGCCCGCCACGGCCCACACAACGGCTCGCCGTTGACGGAACGCGCCCAACACTGCTCTACCGGCTTCTCGTGAAAAGACCCGCGATGGTTTGGATATCAATCGTTCAGCCGATTTGTTTGATATGGATCAAATGGACGGAAAGCGATGACGATCATCATCGCGAGCTCGAACATGCTATCGGAGTGATGCCTGGATTTCACTGGCTATTGGAGACGGCGTCACCAGTTGCACCACTCCCCCGCGGCTCCTCTTCGGCACGCGCGCGGACGGCTCGGCCTTCTCGCTCCTGGAAGGCGCGCCGGACGGCCGCCAGCACGGTGTCCTCCTCGAAGCCCAGGGCGGCCGCCCAGGCGACGAAGTCCCGTGTTCCCGCGCTCAGCTCGGGCGGTTCCCGGAGGTCGGCGCCCGGCGGTGGCGGGGCGACCCGCGTTCCCGCACCGCGGCGGGTACGGATCAGGGAGGCCGCCTCCAGTTCGCGGTAGGCCCGGGCCACGGTGCCTGTCGCGAGACCGAGGTCAGCGGCCAGCTGCCGAACGGTCGGCAGCCGCTCGCCCTCGGCCAGCCGGCCGGTGCCGATCAGGTCGGCGAGCTGGGCCCGGATCTGCTCGTAGGGCGGGACGGGTCTGGTGGTGTCGACCCGGATGGCGGCGCCGCTCACCCGCGCGCCCCCCGGTTCCTCCGGTGCCACCATGCCGCCCGGGGCGAGCAGACGGTGAAGAGCATCCAGGGCGCGGCCACCAGGGAGACGAGCGCCAGGGGCAGGAGGATCGCCTCGGCGACGGCGCCGACGGCGCCGTCACAGGTCATGCCCGACAGGGCGCCCGAGGCCGTCGAGGCCGCGCCCAGCAGCGAGGTGGAGACGACGATGCCCCAGGCGGCCACGATCGCCAGGGAGCGGTCTCGACGCGACCGCTCGTCGCCGGTCCGGGTGGCTATACGCCGCAGCGACCAGCCGCACGCGACCGTGGCGATCGCGAGGGCGCCCAGCATGGGCGCCCCGTAGTAGAACCCGGGCCAGGGGCCGCGCCCCTCGGTCACACCCCGGCAGGTGAGCGTGAGCTGACGGCCCGCCCGCCCGAGGTCGTCCGGCGCGGCCACCGCGCCGGCGATCACCAGCAGGGCGACCAGGGCGACCGCGAGGACGAGCAGCAGCAGGGTCATGCGGGGCGGTACGCAGTCGCGCACCCGGCGTGGCGTGAGGCCGGCGACGCGGACGGCGCCGCGGGCCGGCGGGGTCAGCGCGTCCCCCAGCAGCACACCGCCGACAGCGCAGAGGCCGAACGCCGGGATGGCATAGAGGACGCCGTCGCCGTCGCGCAGCGGTGACAGCAGCCAGGCGGCCAGAACGCCCACGGCCAGTCCCGTGTACCGGGCGTAGCGGTCGACCGGCCCCCGGGAGACGGTCGGTGTGTTTTTCACGTCGGCATCAGCCATGGAAGTACCCCCGTACGAGGACGACTCGCGCCCCGCGCTTGTATCAATCGATGAGTACAAGATGGCCGCCACCACATCCTTGTGTCAACACGTTGCTACAAGTTCTGCCCGGTCCGGCGTGGAACGTTGCCGCTCGCGGGAAGGCGCGCCCGCGCGACTGTGGCGCAGCGCACAGCGCGATCCGGGATCGCCACGGAGAGTGGCCGTCAAAAGAGGTGCATACCGGGGGTACCAGGAGAAAAGGAAGCCACAGAGAACGGCTCGCTACTCTTCGCGTCCTCACCTCAACTTCCGCCGTTCACAACTGTGTTGTTCGTGAGGAATCCGAGTGACTACAGTTCAGCTGCATTTACGCATTCGACCACCGCAACACGCACAATCCCGGGGGGATTTATGTCTTCGCTTGGTAAGAACTTGACGCGCGTCGCCGTCGCGGCTTCCGCAGTCGTGGCCATGGGTGTCGCAGTACCGAGCACGCCGGCGGCCGCGGCCTCCGCGACGGTGTGCGGCACCGGTTACGAGTTCACCGACGCCAAGGCCCTGCCCAGCGCCGACAAGCGCTACGCGACGCTCTTCTTCTACATGAAGGGCGACAGCGCCTGCGCGATTCTCGACAACAACACGCCTGGCGGGGCCAACTACATGGATCTGCGGATCTGGCCCGGCGACAACAAGTCGGCCGGTGACCGGGACTCCGGGACCTTCTCACAGTACGCGGGCCCGGTGTACAGCAGCACCCAGGCGGTCGGCGGCCGCTGTGTCGGCATTTCCGCGCTCATGAAGAACGAGGCCGGTACGTCCAACCTCGTCAACTGGTCGGGCGGATACGTGTTCTACGTCGGCAGCGACTCGTCCGAGTGTGCCTGACCCGCACCAGCCACAGCGCGCCGAACGCCGGAGGTGCTTCGGCGGATTCGTTGAGTCAGCAGCCGGGTGAGACGCCGCTGACCGCGTCGCGGGGCCCGGCCGGGTGGATGGTCGCGGTCGTCTCCTAGCGGTCCGTCACGGGAGCAGCCGGTGACCCGCTCGCCCGCCTCACCGGCCGGAGCCCCTTTCGAGGGCTCCGGCCGGGTTCTTTTGAGCCCGCACGATCGTGGAGTCGACCGAACCCGCCGGCGGCCCGCACACCGGCGAGCAGGCCCTGCCTGGTCGCGGTGCTCCGGCCGCCGGCCGTGTCCGTACGAGGTGGGTGGTGCGGCGCCGCGACGGTCATTCCGGCCCGGGCCGGGGCCGGGGCGGAGTGACCCCGGCGCCAGGGTGCTCGGGGCCGATGCCGTACCCCGCGCGGAGGGTCAGAAGTCGTCCGCGCCGTTGCGGAGTTCGGGGGTCCAGTAGCCGGTGAGGGCCTTCGCCGGATCGACGGCGATGCCGCCGCTGCCGGGCGCGCGTACGGCGATGACCTCGGAATCGCCCTCCAGCATCACGGAGAACGCCGACACGGGCTCGTTGTCCTCGTCGACCCCGCCGTCCGACAGCTTCACGAGGGCGTACGCGGGAGCTCCCGCCGTGAGCACGACCGGCGTGCCGGGCTTGCTCTTGGCGACGACCGGGACGTCCTGCTTGTGGCTCTCGAGGAACTGGATGTGCGGCGCGCCCGCCAGCCGGCAGGAGCGGCCGGAGGTGTTCCTCGCCGTGAGGACGAGGTGGGTGTAGGGAGCACCGCCCTGTGTGGCGGCGGTGACGCTGACGTCCCCCGCGGCGCAGACCCGGGTGGTGGTGCTCGCCTGCTCACCGGTGGAGCCGGTGGAGCCGGTGGAGCCGGCGCTGTCGGTGCGGTCCGTCGAGCTCTTCGACCCCGTGGAGCGCCCCGGAGCGGTCGAGCCGTTCGTGCCGGAGGCGCCGGTGTGTTCGCCGCCCGCCGTCTTCCCGGTCGCCGAAGCGGTCGCCGCAGGGCCCGACTTGGCGGGCGTGTCGCTCTGGCAGGCGGTCAGGGACAGGGCGAGGGCCGTGCCCGCGACGGCGAGCAGCGTGGTGTGGTGACGCGGAGTGTTCATGGTGAGATCCCCGTGAGTGGTGCGGGGGCCGCGGCTGGGCGCCGTCGGCCGAGGTGGTCCTGGTGGCGTGGTGCGGTTCTCAGTTGCCCTTGCCCGGCCGGTAGTCGGACGGCAGGGTGTGGATGAATTCGCGGGGGTCGGCGTGCGCGGCCTCCAGCAGGTCGGGAACGCTGTGGTAGCCGAGGGCGTACAGGTTCCGGCTCGGGTCCCACGTGTTGTGGGCGTACATCGCGTTGCGGTTGGTTCTCATGTGCGAGCTCGGGATGTCGAGCACGTACACCGCGCCGTCCGCGCGCTCGCCCCGGGGGCGCCCGTAGGCGTGGACGTGGTTGACGCGCACGTCGGAGATCGTGCCGTCGTTCATCAGGCGGTAGGCCACGGCGCTGCACGCCTTGGGCGTCTGGTGAGGGGCGTAGAAGATGGCGGGTTCGGCGGCGGCGGACGCCGAGGGAGCCCGTCCCGTCTGGTGGGCGACGGCGGCGGCGGTCAGCGCGCCCGCCGCCAGGACGCTCCGTCCGGAGATGCCGCCGGTCCGCTCACTGCTGCTGTTCATACGAGGTCGCCCCGTTTCGTGCTCGTCGCGTCGTGCGTCTTCGCCGGTTGCTCGGCGCCGGGTGGTCTGTCGCCACTCCCCGGACCGCACGAAGTCCGCGGTCCGTGCGGCCCGACCCGCTCGGGTCGGCCGCCAGGACCTGGTCGGTCCGGGAGAGAGGCGTCCGGCGCCTGGTCACAGTCGATCAGCAACGGCCCGCGGTTCCCATGCGGTTCCACCGGCAGAAGTACCGTCCGCCATACTTCTGCCAGGGGGCTCGCGCTCGACGAGCCGGATGATCGGGGACGTCGACGGTGCGCGGTGGCACACCTTCCGCGGAGGACTTCGGGCAGCGGCTGCGCGTACTGCGGGCTCGTGCCGGACTGAGCCAGGAGGCGCTGTCGCACGCGGCCGGGGTCAGTGTGAGGGCGCTGGCCGACATGGAGCGCGGGCGTACCCGGGGGCCGCAGCGCCGTACGGTTCAGGCGCTGGCCGAGGCGCTGGGGCTGGACGAGGACGAGGCGGCGGGACTGGAGGAGTCCGCCGCTCTGGGGCGTCCGCGTCCTCGGACGTCGGCCGGCCCCGCCGCGCCGGTCACCTTGGCCCTGCCGCGTGACATCCAGGACTTCACCGCCCGCGAGGCGGCCCTCTCCCGGCTGCTGGACCTGGTGCGGGACGGCGGTCCGGACCGGCCCGCGGCCACGGTGATCGCCGGACAGCCCGGTCTGGGCAAGACCGCGTTCGCGGTGCACGCCGCGCACCGTCTCGCCCCGCACTTCCCGGACGGACAGTTCGCCCTGGACCTGCACGGGATGGACGCCGAGCCGACCACTCCCCGGGACGCGCTGGCCCGGCTGCTGAGCGCCCTCGGGATCGCCGACGCCGCGATACCGGCCGACACCGACGACCGCGCGGGCCTGTGGCGGTCCCTGGCCGGCGAGCGACGGCTGCTCCTGCTGCTGGACAACGCCGCCGACGAGTCGCAGGTCGGTCCGCTGCTGCCCGGTACCGGCCCGTCGCTGGCCATCGTCACCAGCCGCCAGGCCCTGGCGGGTCTGCCCTCCGTCCACCGCTGCGATCTGGCTCTGCTGCGGCGCGAGGAGGCGGTGGAGCTGCTGACCCGCATCGTCGGCCCCGAACGGGTGCGGGCGGAGACCCAGGCCGCACGCGACCTCGCCGATCTGTGCGGGCATCTGCCGCTGGCGGTCCGGATCGCCGGGCAGCGGCTTCTGAGCCGGCCGCACGAACGCCTGGGCAAACTCGTCGCCCGCCTCGCCGCCGAGGGGAGGCGGCTGGACGGCCTCCAGGCCGGAAGTCTCCGGGTACGCGCGGCCTTCGCCCTCTCCTACCGCCAACTGCCCGCCGGGTCACGGACTTTCCTGCGCCGCGCCGCGCTGGCCGCCGGACCGGACTTCAGCCCGGAGTCCGGCGCCCTGCTGGCCGGGCTGTCCTACGACGAGGCGGTCGCCTGCGCCGAGGAACTCACCGACGCCGGGCTGCTCCAGAGCGATCCCGCCGCCGAGCGCTACCGGTTCCACGACCTGCTCAGGCTCTACGCGGCCGAGCAGGTCGAGGCCGAGGACGGCCCCGCGGTCCGCGACGCCGCCCTCGACCGGACCATGCGGTGGATGCTGTGCCGGGCCACCGCCGCAGCCCTGCACTTCGACGCGGACCACGACCACACCGCGCCGTCCGGCGATCCCGACCCGGACGGAGCGCCCGCCGGCCGGGAGGAGGCGCGGGCCTGGCTGGAGGCCGAGCGGGCCCAGTGGCTCGCCGCGCTGCGCCGGGCCCACGACACCGGCCGGCACCGGCAGGTGCTGGACGCGGCGGAGGCGATGCACTGGTTCTCCGACCTCAACCAGCACTGGGAGCAGTGGGTGGAGGTGTTCCGGCGTTCCTCCGACTCCGCCCGCGCCCTGGGCAGCAGACGGGAGGAGGCGGTCCATCTCAACTACCTCGCCTGGTCCTACAACCTCTGCGTGCACGACCCCCGGGCCGCCCTGGGAGCCGCCGACGCCGCGCTCCTGGCGGCCCGCGACAGCGAGGACGGGCTCCAGCAGGGCTGGGCCCTCGGCTACGGCGCGGGGGCACTGCATCGGCTGGGCCGGTTGGAGGAGGCGCACACGCGGCTGCGTGCGGCGGCCGGCTGCCTCGCCTCGCAGGGCTCCCCGCAGGCGCGGCTGGCCGAACTGACGATCCTCAACGCCCTCGGCGCCCTGCTGCGCCAGCTCGGCAGGGCGGCGGAGGCCCTGGACATCCACCGCCGTGGCGAGCGGATCTGCCGGGCGGGTGTCCCCGGAGGGGCGGACGAGCTGATCGCGTTCTATCACGCGGTCCACCACCAGCAGATCGGCAACGACCTGGCGGCCCTGGAGCGCTGGCCCGAGGCCGAGCCGTCGCTCCGGCAGGCCCTCGCCTTCTTCGAGGCGGCGCAGATGCCGGCCTGGGCCGAGCAGGCGCGGCTCGACCTGGGCCAGGTGCTGGGCGCCCTGGGCCACCCGGAGGCGCGGGAGACGCTGCTCGCCGCCCGTGACGCCCTCGCCGCGCTGAGGAGCCCGCGGCAGGCCGAGGCGGCCACCGCACTCGCCGCGCTCGGTCAGGCCGTCACCGGAAACTGATCGGCCCGTCAAGGCATCCGGACGACCGGGTTCCGGTGCTGCAGCCCTCGACGGCACGAGCAGCCGCCCCATGACGAAGGCGAGGAGATCCTCTCCTCGCCACTCTCAACTTATAGCGCACCGGGGGGCTTGCGGCAAGGCCCCGGTCTTGGCGCAGAATCGTCGGCCGAGCCCACAACCTGCGGAAACCAGGCGCGACGTGTGTGTCGTGGCCGACGTACGGGGGCGGGATGACGTCGAGGCGGCAGCGGGAGTGGTCATGACCGAGCAGTACGTGCTGGACCTTCGGGAGGTCGGCGAGGGGCAGACCGGCGCGGTCGGCGGCAAGGGCGCGAACCTGGGCCGGCTGTCACGTATCGCGGACCTCCGCGTGCCGGCCGGCTTCTGCGTCACGACGGACGCCTTCCGGCGGATCATGGCGGAGACGCCGGCGATCGACGATCTACTCGAGGAGCTGTCAGGCCTTGCCCCGGACGACCAGGAGGCGACCCGGACGCTGAGCGCGCGGATCCGCCGCGCCATCGAGGAGACCCCCGTCCCCGGCGATCTCGCGGCCCGGATCACGCGCGCGCTCGTCCGGCACGGGGAGCAGGCCGCGTACGCCGTCCGGTCCAGCGCGACGGCGGAGGACCTTCCGACAGCCTCCTTCGCCGGGCAGCAGGACACGTATCTGAACGTCGTGGGGCCGACGGCGGTACTCCGGCACGTCAGCCGCTGCTGGGCCTCGCTGTTCACCGAGCGAGCCGTCACCTACCGCCGGCGCAACGGCATCGACCACCGTACGGTTCACATGGCCGTGGTCGTGCAACTGATGGTCTTCCCGCAGGCTGCCGGCATCCTGTTCACGGCCGACCCCGTGACGGGCAAGCGGAACGTCGCCACCGTGGACGCCGGCTTCGGCCTCGGCGAGGCGCTGGTCTCCGGCCTGGTGAACCCGGACGTCTTCAAGGTGCGGGACGACGAGGTCGTCGCCGAGGCGATCGCCGCCAAGCGGCTCGCCGTTCACGCCGTGCCGGGTGGCGGGACGCGGGAGGCCGCGATCGACGGGCGGCGTCAGGAGCAGCCGGCGCTGACGCACGCGCAGGTGGTCCGGCTCGTGCGGCTCGGGCGCCGGATCGAGGCCTTCTTCGGCCGCCCGCAGGACATCGAGTGGTGCCTGGTCGACGACGGCTTCCAGATCGTTCAGAGCCGCCCGATCACGACGCTGTTCCCCGTGCCCGAGGCGGGTGACCAGGAGAACCACGTCTACGTCTCCGTGGGCCATCAGCAGATGATGACCGACGCCATGAAGGCTCTGGGGCTGTCCATGTGGAAGCTGACGGCCATGGTGCGGATGCACGACGCAGGCGGGAGGCTGTTCGTGGACGTCACCGGGCGCCTGGCCTCACCCGCGAGCCGCGCCGCTCTCCTGGACCTCGTGGGGAGGTCCGATCCGCTGACCAGGGACGCGCTGGAGACCGTCCTGGACCGTGAAGGCTTCGTCCCGTCGCTCCCGGACGCGGCTCCCGGAGGGCCGCCGGCCGGTGCCGCCCCTGCACCTGTCGAGACCGATCCGGCCGTCGTCACCGAGCTGATCGAGCGCAGCCGGAAGTCCGTCGCCGCCCTGGAGCGCGACATCCGGGCCAAGACCGGGCCGGAGTTGTTCGACTTCCTGCTGGAGGCCTTCGAGGAGCACAGGCGAGTCCTCGGCGATCCGCTGAACATCCAGGTCATCATGGCGGGGATGGAGGCCACGTGGTGGCTCAACGACAAGCTGTACGAATGGCTCGGCGAGAAGAACGCGGCCGACACGCTCACCCTGTCCGCCCCCGGCAACGTCACTTCGGAGATGGGTCTGGCGCTGCTCGACGTCGCCGACGTCATCCGCCCGCACGCGGAGGTGGTCGCCTTCCTGCGGAGCGTCGAGGACGACGGCTTCCTGGACGGGCTGGCGAAGCTCCCGGGCGGGTCCGGGGCACGCGACGCCATCGAGGGTTACCTCGACCGGTACGGCATGCGCTGCGTCGGCGAGATCGACATCACGAGGCCGCGCTGGCGCGAGCACCCGAGCGCCCTCGTACCCGTGATCCTCGACAACGTCAGGAACTTCGAGCCGGGTGCCGCGGAACGGCGCTTCGAGCAGGGGCGCCTGGAGGCGCAGAAGAAGGAGCAGGACGTGCTGACACGTCTGCGGGCCCTGCCGGACGGGGAGCGGAAGGCGGACGAGGCCAAGCGGATGATCGACCGGGTCCGGACCTTCATCGGATACCGGGAGTACCCGAAGTACGGGATCGTCAGCCGCTACTTCGTCTACAAGCGGGCCTTGCTGGAGGAGGCCGGGCGTCTGGTGCGGGCCGGTGTGCTCGCCGAGCGGGAGGACGTCTTCCACCTCACGTTCCAGGAGTTCCATGACGTCGTGCGCTCGAACCAGGTGGATCACGGGCTCATCCAGCAGCGCAAGGACGCCTTCCGGTCGTACCAGGCGCTCACCGCGCCGCGGGTGCTGACGTCGGACGGCGAGTGCGTCGACGGGGCGTACCGGCGCGACGACGCGCCCGCCGGTGCCCTGATCGGCCTGCCGGTGTCCGCCGGGGCCGTGGAGGGCAGGGCCCGCGTCGTCCTCGACATCGCCGAGGCCGACCTCGAGGCGGGTGACATCCTGGTCACGGCCTACACGGACCCGAGCTGGTCCCCCCTGTTCGTCGGGATCGCGGGCCTGGTGACGGAGGTGGGCGGCCTGATGACCCATGGCGCCGTGATCGCCCGGGAGTACGGCCTGCCCACCGTGGTCGGCGTGGAGCGGGCCACCCGGCTGATCCGGGACGGGCAGCGGATCCGGGTGCACGGTACCGACGGGTACGTCGAGATCCTCTCCTGACCGGTGACCGGCCCCGTTCCCGGCCCGTCCCGTCCTAGGGGGCGTCGTGCCATCGGCCCGTTCCGAACCGCTTGACGTCCATCGGGTGGAGCTCCTCCATCGCCGGCTTCGGGTCGATGTCGCGGGTCGTCACCGAGGCGACGGGGTCTGCGGGCCACGCCTCACCGCGCCCTGCGCTGCCGCCTGATCGGCTCCCCCACCCGGTGCAGGTGGGTCAGGGCCTCGCGGTAGGAGCGGATCAGCCCGGTCTCGTGGTAGGGCACCCCGATCTCGTCGCAGTACTGCCGGACGACCGCTTGGGCGCGGCGCAGATGGGGCGTGGGCATGCTCGGGAACAGGTGGTGCTCGATCTGGTAGTTGAGACCGCCGAGCATCACGTCGGTGAACCGGCCGCCACGCACGTTGCGCGAGGTGACGACCTGGCGCCGCAGGAAGTCGGGCCGCTCGTCACCGGTGAAGGTGGGCATACCTTTGTGGTTCGGGGCGAAGGTGCAGCCCAGGTACACGCCGAACAGGCACTGGTTCAGCGCCAGGAAGGCCACCGCCTTGCCCGGCGGAAGGACCAGGAAGAGGGCGGACAGCACACCCACGATGTGCAGCACGAGCAGCGCACCCTCCAGCGCCCGCTTCCTCATGTACGGCGAACGCAGCGCCCGCAGGCTCGCGATGTGCAGGTTGAAGCCTTCGAGGGTCAGCAACGGGAAGAACAGCAGTGCCTGGTGGCCGCCGATCAGACGCGCCACGCCACGGCTGGCGCGCGCCTGGTCGGTGGACCACACCAGGATGTCGGGAGCGACATCGGGGTCGAGGTCCTCGTGGTTGGGGTTGGCGTGGTGGCGCGTGTGCTTGTTCATCCACCACCCGTAGCTCATGCCCACGCCCAGATTGCCGAACAGCCTGCCCGTGATCTCGCTGGCCCGGCGTCGCCGGAAGACCTGACGGTGGGCCAGGTCGTGCGCGAGCAGGGCCACCTGCCCGAACACGAGGGCCAGGAAGGCCGCGACGGCCAACTGGCCCCAGGTGTCACCCAGAGCGAGGAAGGTGCTCCAGCCCGCCGTGTACAGCACGACCACCAGGCCGATGCGTGCCGCGTAGTAGCCGGGGCGCCGACGCATCAGGCCGGCCGCGGCTATCCGTCGGGAGAGGCGTGCGAAGTCACTGCCGCCGGCGGCGGCCGGCCTTTCCGCGGCGGCGGGAACGGGCTGGGACGTCAGGGAGACATCGGGGGAAGTCGTCATGTCCGAAAGTCTTCTGTCGGCCCGCGAGCCGAGGAAGCCTGCCAGCCACCCTCCGCGTGCGAGGCATTCCCCCTGGGCGACCGGGGGTTATCCCCCGGTTCGATGGTGTGCCGGGCCACTCCCTCCGCGTTCCCCACACAGGCCGACCGCCGAATGTGATATTGGACAGCCGTATCGTTCCGCGTCGCGGATCATGGTTGACGGCTTGTGGCGGATGACCTAAGCTCCCTTTCCATTCGATCAAGGTTGCGAAACTCTCGGGGGGTGAATCCAACCATGACGGTCGAGACCAAGTGGGGATTGTGTGAGCGTGAGTGTTGAACATCCGCTCCGCATCGTGTTGTTCACCCATTGTTCAGCTTCCGACTTCTGATGCCGGCCGTTCTCAGCGGGACCTCGCGAAGAGAACCGCCGTGGCCAGGACTCGCTGACGTGCGGCCGGGATGGGATGCCGTGCTGTCCGGCGGAAGCCGGCGACCGAACGCGGACTGCGGCTCCGGTCGCTCCCGAAGACCGTCCGAAAATGATCGAGCCGCACGAAGAACGCGCCAGATCGATCGCCTGGGCACGAGGCGGCCAAGACTTTTTCCGGCCACTCCATTCGAATCGGCGAAGGTCGCCCGCACTCTTTAGCGTCCCCTTCCAGGATTCGATGCGGAGCTGATCGGCGACCGGAAATGACGGGGACTTCTCGCTCGATTCCACGCTCCGTTCCGATGGCCGACAGGGGCCCGGATTTCGCCGTATCTCCGAGCCCTGACCGTTCCATGTCGCATTCTTCCTGAATGCCGTCGCGCTGACGCGACACACAGCCTTCCGGCCCGCAGCGCGGTTCGGCCGAACCGCGCTGCCCATGTGCCGACATCCGGGGATTCCCCGGCGCGACTCCGGCTGTTCTGCACCGGCTATGCCCCCACCAGGCCCAGCATCCGGCCTGATGCTCCTACTGGGACGGACACCGATGACCGAAACGACCATGTTCAGCGAGACCTTCACCGTCACCGCCGACAATCCGCTGCTGCGCGGACATGTCGTCTACGGGCGCAGCCTCCTGCCCGGAGTCGGCTTCGTGGACCTCATCCTCCAGGTCCTCGCTCGGCAGGGCCACCCCATGCGGGACCTGGAGTTACGCAACCTCACGATCCTCGCCCCGCTCGTCGTCGGGTCCGGGAGCCGCGCCCTCACCACCGTCGAGGGTCACCCGGCGCCGGACGGCGGCTGGCGTGTCGAGTTCCGCAGCCGGCGTCCCGAGGACACCGCCGACATCGTCCACGCCGTCGCGACGGTGCGCCGCCGCGCCCCGGTCACCTACGCCGAACGGCTCCCACTGCCCGTCGAGGGGGCCACCCGGCGGACGACGCTCGACGAGATCTACACCTGGTGCCGCGAGTACGACCTGGTCCACTCCGGCCTGATGAAGATCGGCGGAGTGGTGCACCACCGCCCCGGCGACTGGATCGCCGAGGTGGAACTCGCCCCCGAACACCGGGGAAGCGACTCCACGTTCCTCTTCCATCCGGCCCTGTTCGAGGCGGGCCTGCTCGGCGGCGGTGTGGCGATCGGGATGCTGTACGGGGACGACAACGGCCCCGGTCTCTATCTGCCGCTGATGTTCGAGCGGTTCCGCGCCACCGGATCGCTCGGCAGCCGCTGTTACGTCCGTGTCCGCGCCGACTCCGTGCGCCGCGACGAGGAACTCATCCGGCTCGGCGTGGAGTTCTACGACGCCACCGGCGCGAAGGTCGCAGAGATGGGCCAGTTCGTGGCCAAGCGGGTCCGCGCCGAAGCCTCCCTCGACGTCGACGCGACCACGCTCCCGACACCGGCTCCTTCGGTGCCCGACGTGGCCGCTTCGGGTGAGGACGGCCTGGTGCAGGTGGTGCGGGAGCTGGTGGCCGCCCGGCTCGAGGTGGCGCCGGACCAGGTGGACGCGGGGCTTGGCTATTACGAGTTGGGGCTGGCGTCGGCTGATCTGTTGTCGTTGGTCACGGCGTTGGAGGAGCGGCTGTCGGTGGAGTTGTCGCCGACGGTGATGTTCGAGTACCGGACGATCGCCGAGCTGGCGAAGTGGCTCGAGTCGCAAGTGCCGGCGCAGGCCCCGGCGATCACCACCCCCACGACACCCGCCGCCCCGGCCGGCCGGAACACGACCTCCGCCGTGCCGCATCCTCGGACCGAACGCTCACCCGCCGCCCCCGACCCCGACCCCGCCGCAGTGCCCTCCCCCGCCGTCACCGCCGCACCGGCCGTCGAGGAGCGGGCCGTGGCCCACCTGCGGCGGGTGCTCGCGGCGGCGCTGAAGCTCGGACCCGAACGGCTCGATCCCGAGACGCCGTTGGAGCGGTACGGCATGGATTCCGTGCTCGCCGTGACCATGCTCCAGCCGCTGGAGGAGACCTTCGGCCCGCTGTCGCGGACCCTGCTCTTCGAGGTGCGGACCGTGCGCGGCCTCGCCCGCCACCTCGCCGCCGACCACCCCCAGGCCCTGCGCGCCCTGGTCGGCGGGCCCGGTCCCGCCGCAGCCCCCGCACCGGCCGGGGCGGACTCACGCGCCGCGAAGGCACCGGCACCAGCACCGGCCCGACGCGAGCAGAGCCATCGCAGCCAGGACATCGCCATCATCGGTATCAGCGGCCGCTACCCGCACGCCGACGACCTGGAGCAGTTCTGGGCCGCGCTGCGCGAGGGCCGGGACTGCGTCACCGAGGTGCCCGCCGACCGCTGGGACAGCGGCGGCAAGCCCCAGTGGGGCGCCTTCCTCGACGGCATCGACCGCTTCGACCCACTGCACTTCGGCGTCTCACCCCGCCAGGCCGCCGCGATGGACCCGCAGCAGCGGCTGTTCCTGGAGACCGTGTGGCACCTGCTGGAGCAGGGCGGCGTCACCCAGGAGGTCGTCGAGCGGCGCTACGGTCGGAGCGTCGGCGTATACGTCGGCGCCGCCTGTCAGATGTATCTGGCGGACACCGCGCAGAACCCGGTCCTCTCGGCGCTCACCGCCTCCGCCTCCTACAACCTCATCGCCAACCGCGTCTCGCACTTCTTCGGCCTCGAGGGCCCGAGCCTGGCCGTGGACAGCATGTGCACCTCGTCCGCGATGGCCGTACATCTGGCCTGCGCCGACCTGCTGCGCGGCGAGTGCGAGCTGGCCGTCGCCGGCGGCGTCAACCTCAACGTCCACCCCAACAAGTACCTCGCGCTCGAAGAGATGCAACTGCTCGGCACGCACCCGGGCGCACGCAGTTTCCGCGACGGCGACGGCTACCTGCCGGCCGAGGCGGTCGGCGCCGTCCTGCTCAAGCCGCTGGACGCCGCCCTGCGCGACGGCGACACCGTGCACGCCGTCATCAAGAGCACCGCCTCGCTGCACGGCGGCCGCTCCAACGGCTTCATGACGCCGAACCACCGCACACAGGTCACCGCCATGCGGAACGCCCTGGAGCGGGCCGGCACCGCACCGGCCGACATCGGCTACGTCGAGACCGCCGCCAACGGCACCACGTTCTTCGACGAGATCGAAGTGCGCGCCCTGCGCGAAGTGTTCGCCGACGTCCATGACACCGTCCACGTCGGCACGGTGAAGTCCAACCTCGGCCACCCCGAGGCGGCCTCCGGCATCGCCCAGCTCACCAAGGTCGTCCTGCAGCTCCGGCACGGACAGGTCGCTCCGCTCGTCGACGTCGGCGCCCCCAATCCGCGTCTGGACCTGGGCGGTTCGGCCCTGCGGCTCGCCGACGAGCCGGCCGGCTGGGAACCGCGCGGCGACGCGCCCCGCCGCGCCCTCATCAACTCCGTCGCGGCGGGCGGCAGTCACGTCAGCATCGTCGTCGAGGCACCACCGGTGGCCGCCCATGCCGGTCGGGGCGCCCCCGACCCAGCGCCCCAGGTCGTCCTGGTGTCCGGCCGCACCCCCGAGCTGCTGGCCGTGGCCGCAGGCTCCCTGCACGCCTTCCTCGAAGGCGACGACACGGCGAGCCTGGCCGACATCGCCTACACCTCCCAGCTCGGCCGGGAGCACCTGTCCGAGCGGCTCGCCGTGGTCGCCGCCGACCGTGAGCAGCTCGCGCACGCCCTCGCACAGCACCTGGCCGGCGGTGCGGCCGCCACGGCGGGCGGCGCGAGCACGTATCGCGGCAACGCCGACGCGGACGCCGGACCCCTGGCCGCCGTCCTGACCGGCGCCCGGGGGGATTCCTTCCTCGCCGCCCTGGTCGAGGACCACGTCCTGGAGCAGCTGGCCGAGCTGTGGGTGCGCGGTGCGCGGGTCCCGTGGCACGGTCTGCACGCCGGGCCACGCCGCGTCGCGCCGCTTCCGCCGACCGCGTTCGAATCGGGCAGCTACTGGGTCGGCCACGCGCCCCGGGTGCCCCTGGAGGCCCCGGGGTCCGCGACCGCGGCCGCCGCTCCGCCTCGTGACCCCGCCGCGCCCACCGACACCGAACGCGCCATGGCAGCGGCCCGCGCCGACGTCCCCCCGGCCGGGGATGCCCGCACCCGGACGCGGGTGACGGACCGGATACGGCACCACGTCGCGGAGCTGCTGGGCTTCGACGCCGACCGACTGAACGTGTCGGCCCCGCTCAACAAGCTCGGTATCGAGTCGGTGACGGCCATGCGCGTCCGAGGTCTGGTGGAGGCCGACTTCGGACAGGCACCGCCGGTGGCGGCGCTGCTCGGCGGGGCGAGCGTCGGGGACATCGTGGACTGGATCCTCGACAACACGGCCGCCGACGCGGAGTCCAGCGAGCCGCCGGTGCCGGGGAAGGGCGTGGACCTGGAAGGCCATGGGCCGCTCGCCGTACCGGGCGCCGACGGAACCGTACGGTGGCCGGCGACCCGTGACGTCGTACGGATGCTGCGCACGGAGCAGCTCGGTACGCCGGGAGCCACCCACAACATCGGCTCCGCCGTGCGGCTCGCCACTCCGGTCGGCCGTGAGCGGCTGACCGGAGTACTGGACGGCCTCGCCGCCCGGCACGCGGCCCTGCGGACGGCGATCGTCGCGGACCCCGAGCACGGCCTCCGGCTGGAGGTCGGGCAGAGCCTGCCCGGAACGCTGCTGCGGTGGTCGCCCGTGGACGAGGACACGGACCCGGACCGGCGACTGCGCGAGCTGCTGGAGTCACCGTTCGACCTCGCCGTGGCACCGCTGTGGCGGTTCGAGCTGCTGGAGTACCCGTCGGGGAAGCAGGTGCTGCTCTACGGTGCGCACCACGCGGTGTCGGACCTGTCCTCGCTCGCGCTGGTGGCGGCGGAGATCGGCGCGGACCTCACGGGTGGGCGTCTGTCGTCAGCTCCCTCCATGGCCGACATCGAAGGTCTGATGCGGGCCCAGCCCGCGCCGCGGGAGGCGGAGGGCCGGCATGCCTCGGCTGGGCAGCAGCGCGAATGGTTCTCCGGGGTCCACAGGCTGGACCTGACCCTCGCCAGGCCCCGCCCCGCGGCACGGTCCTACCGGGCGGCGACCGAGCTCGTGCAGGTCCCGGACGGGCTCTCGGAGCGGGCCGGGGCCGAGGCCGCACGGCTCGGGATCACCCCGGCCGCCTTCTGGCTGGGGACGCTGACCATGTTCCTCGCACGTCTGCGGGATCGCGGCCGGTTCGTGCTGGCGGTTCCGGTGGACACCCGGATGCACGCGGAAGCGCTGGACGCGGTCGGGTTCTTCGGTGTCCCGATACCGTTCCCCGCCGAGGCCGCACCGGGCGAGCCGGTGACCGACGTGCTGCGCCGGACCGACGAACGGCTGGGGGTGCATCTCGAGAAGGGTGTTTCCTTCTCCGACACCATGTCCACGCTGGTGGCGGAGGGGCTGTACCGCGAGAACGCGCCCCTGGTCGAGGTGTACTTCAACTACCTTCCGCCGCGCGGCCTGAAATTGCCCGGGCTGGAGATGCTGCCCGCGGGCACCGGTCGCTCGGACCTCGATCTGATGATCAGTGTGTCGCCGGACCTGGGTCATATGCGGCTCGACTACAACCTGGACATCCTCGACAGCTCCAGCTGTGCGCGGTTCGGCCGGGACTTCCTCGACCTGCTCGCCGAGGTGATCGGCCGAGCGGGCACGGGCACCGTGGGCGCTCTTCCGGTGCCCCGGACAGCGGACCCGGTGGTCGCGTCGTCGGCGGGAACCGAGACGGCGGGGCTCGCACCGGAGCCGTTGCCGGCATCCCCGTCGCGCTCAGCGGGACCCCGGTCCGTCGCTCTGGCGGCCACCTTCGCCCTGGGCGACCTCTCCGCGCTGCTCGGCCTCGCGCTCGACGGCACCGGACTGGCCGTCGCCGAAGCTCCGTACCACCAGGTTCTGGCCGCACTGCACGACCCGGCCGGCGTTCTGTCCGATCCGTCGACCGCGGCGGCCCTCGTCCTGCTGCGCGCGGCCGACCTGGGGCGGTACGGCGAAGTCGGCGACGAGTTGCTCGCCGAGCTGAGCGAGGAGTACCCGGCGGCCCTGCGCTCGCTGGCCGACCGCACGGGAAGGCCGGTGATCGTCGGATTCCTTCCCTCCAGCCCGGCCGAGACGAGGTTCCGGGACTGGGAGGAGCGGGTGCGGTCCCGGCTCCTGGATCAGACGGGTATCGCGGTGCTGGGGCCGGAGGCGTTCGGCGGTGACGACGTCTCCGACCCGTTCGACGCCGAGACGGACGCGCTGGCGCACCTGCCGTTCCGGACGGAGTTCCAGGCCGCGGTGGCGCTCGCCCTCGCCGAACTGGTGCGGGCCTCCCGGCGCGTCCCGCCCAAGGTGATCGCGGTGGACGGCGACGAGACGCTCTGGGACGGCATCGCCGGGGAGAACGGCCCGGAGCAGGTCGGCCTCACGGGGGGCCGTGCCCAGCTCGCCCGGCGGCTGCTTCAGTGGCGTGCCGCGGGTGTTCTGCTGGTGCTGGTCTCCAACAACGACGAGGCCACCGTTCGTGCCGTTCTGGACCGGCCCGACAGTCCGCTCGGCGCCGAGCACTTCCAGGTCATCTCGGCGGGCTGGGCACCGAAGCCCGTGCGCCTCAGGGCGGTCGCGGAGGAACTCGGGCTCGGCCTGGACACGTTCATGTTCCTCGACGACAACCCGGCGGAGATCGCCAGGATGCGCGCGGCGCTGCCCGAGGTGCTCTGCGTGACCTGCCCGCCCGCAGCAGGGCTGCCGGACTTCCTGACCAGGCTCTGGCCCGTCACGCCGCGCGCGGCGACGCAGGAGGACGCCGCGCGGGCGGAGTTCTACCGGCAGGACAAGGTGCGCGAGGAGGCACGTTCCAGGACCACCTTCGCCGACTTCCTGGAGCGGCTGGAGCTGGAGACGGAGTTCCGGCCACTCGGCGCCGACACGATGGAGCGTTCCGTCCAACTTGCGCGGCGCACCAACCAGTTCAACCTCCGACCCTCGACGTTGGACGAGGCGGAGCTGACCCGCCGGCAGCAGGACGGCGAGGTGTGGACCGTGCGGGCGCGGGACAGGTTCGGCGACTACGGGCAGATCGCCGTGCTCGTGATCCGTCCCGACGGCGGGGCGCTCGAGGTCCTGGGCTGGATGATGAGCTGCCGGGTGCTGGGACGCGGCGCCGAGGAACGGGTTCTCGGCTGGCTGGCGGACCGGGCCGAGGCTCTGGGCTGCCCTGCCGTGCGCATGGTCGCGGAACGCACCTCTCGCAACATGCCCGTGAGGCGGCTGGTGGCCGCCCTGGCCGGCGGGGACCCGCAGGCGCCGCGCCTGGAGGCACTGGTCCCCGCGGACCGGCTCCGGAACTTCCGCTCGTGGGACACCACAACCGACGAAACCGTGGAGGCAACCGCATGACATCCAGCCCTGATACCGGCGGCGCCGCACCGGCCCGCGATCACGGGTTAGACCGGCAGTACGAGGGGGAGCTGCTCGAAGGCGGTGCGCGCGGGTCGGCGGCGATCGCCGGTCTGCTGGCGCGTTTTCAGCCGCCGGCCCCGCAGCCGCGGCCGGCGGACGGCGCCGGCGGCCCCGAGGGCCCGGCCGGCGGCGCACCTTCCTGGGGCCTCGATCAGCTCGCCAAGGCCATCGTCTCGAAGGCGGCCGCGCTGCTGGGCGGCAAGGAGATCGACACCGAGACCGATCTCTTCGACGCCGGTGCCACGTCGGTGGACGCCGTCCGGCTCGTCGCCGTGCTCGACCGTGACCTGAACGTCAGACTCAGCCTGGACGACGTCTTCGCCGACGCCCGGCCCCGGCGCCTCGCCCAACGCTGGCTGGGCAGTCCCGCCAGGCGCACGCCGCCCGAGGCGCAGGCGCCCACCGGGGCCCTCGAACTGCCCGCGGCCGACGCCCCGTCCGCCACCACGGCCCCGTCCGTGACCGTCGCGACCGCCACCTCTCCCCCGTCCGTGACGGCCGCGTCCGCCGTCACGGCCGCGTCCGCCACCACGACGGCGTCTCCGGGCACCGACCTCGTGCCGGCCGCTCCGGTCACGCCGGACCCGGTGCTCCCCGTGCTCGACGACCATGCCGAGGACCTCGCCCTCATCACGGCCGACCTCGCGCGGGCGGACCTGCTCCCCTGGTGCGGCGACCCGGAGCCGGTCCCGCCCCGCCGTGTCCTGCTGACCGGCGCCAACGGCTTCCTGGGCGGCCACATGCTGCTCGACCTGCTGCGGCACAGCGACGCGCATGTCGTGTGCCTGGTGCGCGGGGACAGCGTGCGGGACGCGGAGCGTCGCCTCGCGGAGGGTCTCGCGAGCTTCTCCCTCCCCTGGTCGGGCGAGATCCGGCGACGGGTCACGGTCCTCCCCGGCGACCTGCGCCAACCACGGCTCGGTCTGACGGACGAGCAGTGGGATGTGCTGGCGAACGAACTCGACTCGGTCGTCAGCGTGGCGGCGGCCGTGGACTTCCTGCGCGGCTATCCGTCGTTGCGCCGGACCAACGTCCTCGGGGTGCTCTCGCTCGCCGAACTGGCGATGACCGGCCGGCCGAAGCCGTTGCACCACATCTCGTCGATCGCCGTGTTCAACGAGATCGGCATCGCCTCGATGGGCGAGGACGATCCGGTGGCCCACGTGGACCGGCTTTCAGCGGGTTACGACAAGTCGAAGTGGGCGGCCGAGGCGGCGCTCAGGCGAGCCCGCGACCGCGGCCTGAAGGCGACTTTCCTGCGCCCCGGCGGCATCGTCGGCCACACCCGTACCGGCGCCTACAACCCGCACGACATCAATACGGGCCTCTTCTCCGCCATTTCCCGCTACCGCGTCGCCCCCAAGATCAATTATTCGAACTCCGCCCCGGTGGACTGGGTGAGCCGTATCGCGACCGCCGTGATCTGCGAGCCGAGCGGCTGGGGCCAGAACTACCACCTCACGGGGCGTCCGGACACTCTCACCGAGATGGTCCGCGATCAGGAACTCGGCGGGCTGAACGTCCGGGTGATGCCGTGGGACGTCTGGCTCAAGGACTTCCTGGACCGGTGTGAGGCCGATCCGGTCCCCGAACTCGAGTTCATGGCGCGGGTGCTGCGCAATCCAGCCGGCCAGAAGATCGTCGAAGCGAGCGTCACGGCCCCGATGGCGACCGGGGACCGGACCGAGACGTTCGTCGCCCGGCACAAACTGCCGCCGCCGGCCCGTGTCGACGCCCAGGCCCGGCTGAAGAGCTACGAGCGGATGGCCCGTGACGGCCTGGTGATCCTGCCCAGTCGTGACGACCCACCGTATCTGTGGTTCCGGGAGACGATGCGCGGCAAGGTGGGCCCGGTCGACGCCAAGGCCGACGCCCGCTGCACCTTCGCGCTGACCCTGTCGATCGCGAGCATGTACCAACTGGTGCAGCACCGCACCATCGACGTACGCGGCACGGTCTCCTGCCCCCTGCTGCACGCGGATCCGCTGACGGTGGACGACGGC
Organism: Streptomyces sp. NPDC002386; assembly: GCF_053593175.1. Classification (NCBI taxonomy): domain Bacteria; kingdom Bacillati; phylum Actinomycetota; class Actinomycetes; order Kitasatosporales; family Streptomycetaceae; genus Streptomyces; species Streptomyces sp. NPDC002386. Next base: position 257,873 of record NZ_JBSFBX010000005.1, on the reverse strand, counting down.
GAGATCTGGGTGCGTCCCCATGAGGGAGTGCCGCACCGCCACGGCCTGGACCACCCTCTGCTGCGGTACCGCCTGGCCCTGCGCGACTCCGACGGGAACGGCTGGTGGCTGGAGGGCTGGAAGACGGCGCGGGCCCGCTTCGACTACCTGCAGCAGGCGCGCACCCTCACCATCCGGGCCGGCCGCGAGGGCGAGCCGGCGAGCCTGGCCGGGACGATGAAGGTGCCCAAGAAGTCCTACAAGCGCGAGCAGATCGACGGTATCCGGGTCAACCCCGAGCTGTCGATGCGGGAGCAGCGGATCGCCAAGTTCACCTGGCTGAGCTGGTTCGGCACCCAGTTGGGCCAGGGCCTGCTGGAGCCCACCCTGCGTGCGGGCGCCGAACTGCTCGACCTGCGCCCGGACGCGATCGACCGCGACAAGGACAGGTACCAGGCCAAGCTCACGAAGTGGGAAAAGGACAGGAAGAACCTTCGATGACACCACGACCGCTCTTCGCCCCGATGGACCGCGTCACCGTCGAGCAGATCCCGTTCCACGCCTCCGACGGCACGGAACTCGGCCTGTGCCGGCTGACGGCCAACACGCCCGCGGATCACGACGGCACCGACCGTCCCGCGGTCCTGCTCCTGCACGGCCTGACGGCTTCGGCCGACATGTTCGTCCTCCCCGAGACCCGCAACCTGGTGGACGTGCTGCTCGACGCGGGCTACGAACCGTGGCTGCTGGACTGGCGGGGCAGTTGCCGCCTGCCCTACAACGAGGGCCGTGTCCGCTACACCTTCGACGACGTGGCGCTCTACGACATCCCGGATGCGGTCTCGTACATCCGCGACCGGATCGGCCCGCGTCCGCTGTTCGTGGTCGCCCACTGTCTCGGAGCGCTGTCGCTGTCGCTGAGCATGACGGCCGGCCTGGTGCCGGGCCTCGCCGGCGTGGTGGCACAGGGCGTCTTCATGACCCCGAAGTACTCCGGGAGGTCCCGGCTGCTCGGCCACCTCGGCGGCGAGTGGGGCCGCTCCCGCTGGACGCATCTCCCGGTGGACTTCACCAAGGTGGGCTTCCGCTCGCGCTACACGCCGATGTTCGCGCTGGCTTCCCTCTCGGCCGGCCACTGCGACGACCCCACCTGCCACATCCTGCACAACTCCGCCTGGGGTACGGGCGCGTCGCTCTACGTCCACGAGAACCTGCACGAGACGACCCACGGTCGGCTCGCCGAACTGTTCGGCTCCGCGCCCACCTGGATAGGGCCGCACCTGCGGCGCATGGAACTGGCGCACACGGCGATGCCCTGGAACACCGGCGACCAGGGCTACCGCCGACTGCCCGAGAACGCCCTGGACCACGCCGACCGCATCGACTGCCCGCTCCTGCTGCTCTCCGGCAGTGACAACAAGACCTTCCACGACTCGAACGAGCTCTGCTACGACATCCTGTCGAGCCGCTGTCCGGACCTCGACCTCCGGTACGTCGAGGTTCCGGGCTACGGCCACGTCGATCCCTTCATCGGCCGCGGCGCCGCTCTTGACGTGTTCGGCCACATCGTCGACTTCCTCGACGAGATGTCCGTCAAGGTCGTCGAGGACGTCGACGTCATGGACGCCCACGCGTCTCGTTCCTGACGCCCTGTGGGAGCGGGTGGCGGCCTCGCCGCCACCCGCTCCCGTACGATGTGGGCCGGCGTCGAAACGGCGCGGCCGAGAACGCGACCCGCTTCGTCACCGCTGTTGGAGGGGGACTTCGCGATGTGGTCCAGCGTCATCGCCGTGGTCGGCACTCTGCTAGGGGGTGCGCTGACCGGGCTGCTGCAGATCAGGAGTGCGCGGATCGCGCAGAGCGCCGCCCGTGCCGACCAGAGGGCGGAGGCGCTGCGCAGGGCGCTCGGCGAACTGGTGGCCTCGCTCGGCGACCACCGGCGGGCCATGTGGCATCGCGAGGTCCTGCGCCTGGACGGCGCGGGCGAGGAAGCCTTCGAGGCGGCCCGCTCGGCCTCCCGGCTCACGCGGTCGGCCGTGACCGGCCCCCTGGTCGCGGTGTCCGTCCTCGACCGGTCCCTCGCGGAGCCGGCTCGACAGGCCGCGCTGGCCGTGTTCGACCTGCGCGACGCCACCGATCACACCACCCTGGCCTCGCGCCGCGAGGCCGCCATCGCGGCGACCGACGAACTGGTCGCCGCGGCCGGCCGTGCCATGGCCTGACATCCCGGCCGGCCGGGACCGCCCGCACCGCCGGCCTCGTACCGGTGTTTTGTCGCAGGTCGCGGGGGCATCCGCTCGTTGAAGCCCGGGTCGCGGCGGGGCCGGCACGGCCATCGCGCCGCTGACGGGCTCGCGGACGAGACCATGCCGGAACCACACGATGAGGGGTTGGTCGCGATGACCGTGGCGACACAGCAGGGCGGCGGCGGGGGCGGTTCCAGCGGCCTGTACGACGTTCTGGAGCTCATTCTCGACCGCGGACTGGTGATCGACGCCTTCGTGCGGGTCTCCCTCGTGGGGATCGAGATACTCAAGATCGACATACGGATCGTGGTCGCGAGTGTCGACACCTATCTGCGCTTCGCCGAGGCCTGCAACCGGCTCGACCTGGAGTCCGGGCCGCGCAAGCCGACCGGTATCACCGAGCTCAAGGGAAAGATGACGGAGTCGGGTGCCCAGGGCGCGACCAAGGGCGTCCTCTCCGGCGCGGCGGAGACCATCTCCGATGCCTTCAAGCAGGCCCGCGAGGAGCACAGGGGGAGCTGAGACAACGAGACCCGGCCGCCGTTTCGGGGGCGGCCGGGTCCTCCGCGCGCCCCGGGTATGGCTCCGCAGCCCGGGGCGCGCGGCGTGGTCACCCGTGGGGGTCCGTGAGCACCAGGCGAGCGGTCATGCGTTTCCCGACCGACTCACGCACGGCTTCGACGCTCTGGCAGACGGCCTTCACGATCTCCAGGCCGTGCTGCCCCACCCGGCTCGCGTCCGCGTCCCGAACCACCGGCAGCGCGGGATCGGAGTCCCACACCTGGACCTCCACCAGATCGTCGTCGATCCGCAGATCCAGCAGGATCGGCCCGGAGGCGTACTTGCGGGCGTTGGTGACCAGCTCGCTCACCACGAGTTGCGTCAGTTCCACGGCCCGCTGGGAGACGGGGGTCCGGTATTCGGTACGCATCCGGGACAGGAAACCGGCGGCCAGGCGGCGGGCCTCGGCGATGCAGGGGCTCTGCCCGTCCAGGGCCGCCACGGCATGCGGACGGTGGTCGTCGTGGAGTGTCACGCTGTCCTCATCAGACAAGGTCCGATCCATCCGCTCGCAGCCACTACCTCGTACTTCGGTCCAGGTACCCGGAGAACGCCAGGGCATCACAACGAGCAGTACGCGGCATATGTCGGGACGGTTCACCAGCCGACGCCACCTCGTGAACCGCCCGGCGGCAATCAGGGGGATATGCCGGGCCCGCAACCGGGCACTCTTCCGAAGAGCTATGCCTGGTCGAATCCGATCTCGAGGATGTTGAGGAACACCGTGGTGGAGACCGACACCGACAAGCCGCAGGAACCCGAGCTGCTCGAGGTGGTGTCGACCACCACCGACGGCATCACGGTGGTGACCGCGGCCGGCGAGATCGACCACAGCAGCGCCGGCCGCCTCGTCCAGGCCCTGGATCCCGGTGGTCTCGGCGAGCGGCCCCGGGTGGTCGTCGACATGGAGCGGGTGACCTTCATCGACTCCAGCGGCATCAACGTCCTGCTCGCCGCCCACCGCGATCTCACCACGGCCGGTGGCTGGCTGCGCCTGGCGAATGCCTCGACCTACGTGCTGCGCACCTTGCAGATCGTCGGTATAGACACCCTCGTCCCCTGCTGCGGCAGCCTCGGCGAGGCTCTCACGGCCTGACCCGGCGGGCCCCGCCCGGCTCGGCCGGTGCCGAGGACCTCCGCCGGTGACGCGGACCTCCGCCGGTGCCGGGGGTTACGGCACCGTGCGCCACTCGCTCGGTGTGCTGCCGGTGTGGGTGTTGTTCCAGTCCAGGCGCAGGACGGCGAGGTCGTCGGTGTGCCGGTCGGCGTTGAGGGTGCGGCTGCGGGCGATGAGCTGGTCCAGGTGCGAGCCGGGGTCCGGCGTGTCGATGGCACCGATGATGTCCAGCAGACCCTCGACGCCGAGCCTGGCCGAGCGGTCGTCGGCGAAGCCTTCGATCAGGCCGTCCGTGTAGGCGACGAGCGCGCCCCGGGCGGGCAGGTCGATGGTGGTGGAAGGCCACTTGCCCAGCCCGGGGATGATCCCCAGGGCGACACCGTGGGCCGCGGTCACGACCCGCGCGCCGTCGGGGGTGACGAGGAGGGGTTCGTGGTGGCCGGCCAGATGGAGGGTGACGGTGGCCGCCTCCGGATCCAGGGTGATGAGGGTGCAGGTGGTGAAGAGGTCGCTGCCGGCGCGTTCGGCGATGTGGATCTGCTCCAGCAGATGCAGCAGATGCTGGTCGCGGTGTCCGCCGAGAATGAGGGCTCGCCAGGCGATGCGCAGGCAGACGCCCAGCGCCGCCGCGTCCGGACCGTGGCCGCTGACGTCACCGATGACCGCGTGGATGTGTCCGTCGTCGGTCTGGACGACGTCGAGGAAGTCTCCCCCCAGCAGGGCCTGGGCCCGGCCGGGGTAGTAGCGGCTGGAGGCCGTGACAGTGGAGGACGACAGGAGGGGCTCGGGCAGCAGACCGCGTTCGAGGCGCGCGTTCTCCTCGGCGCGCAGGCGGCCGATCTGCAGTGCGGCGTTGGCGCGCTCGGCCTGCTTTCGCTGGACGGCGTAGCGCAGGGCGCGCTGCATCAGGTCGGGTTCGACCTTGCCCTTGATCAGATAGTCCTGGGCGCCTGCCGCGAGGGCGTCGACGCCCGCCCGGGGTTCGTCCAGTCCCGTGAGGACGATGATCGCGGCATGGGTGTTCGACTGGATCGCCCGGACCGACTCCAGTCCGGACGCGTCGGGCAGGTGCAGATCGAGGAGTACGCAGTCCACGGCGTCCGAGGCCAGCGCCGCGCGGGCCTCGGCGGCCGTACGGCAGCGCGTGAGGGTGTGCGGCAGGTCGGTGTCGTGGAGGAGTTCCTCGACGAGCAGGGCGTCCCCGTCGTCGTCCTCCACGAGCAGGATGGCGTAGCGCGCATCGCCGACGGCGGCCGGATGGTTCACGGCTGGGCCCCTCTCTGCGGGGCGGCGGACGAGGACGCGGTGGCGGGCAGGGTGAAGACGACACGGGTACCCGTGGTGTGGCCGGCGTCGATGCCGATCGTGCCGCCGTGGAACTCCACGACCTTCTTGCACATCGCCAGGCCGATGCCGGTGCCCGGGTAGGCGTCCTTGGTGTGCAGGCGCTGGAAGATGACGAAGACCTTCTCGTGGAACTCGGGCGCGATGCCGATCCCGTTGTCGGTCACCGCGAACGTCCACACGTCGTCGTGACACACCGCACTCACCTGGACGCGGGGCGGCCGGTCGGGACTGCGGAACTTGATGGCGTTCGAGAGCAGGTTCTGCCAGAGCATGCCGAGCTGGGTGGCGTCCCCGACGACGGTGGGCAGCGGGTCGTGGGCGATCTCGGCGTCCGTCTCCTCGATGGTCACGCTGAGGTCGTCCAGGACCTTGGTCATCACCGATTCCAGATCGACGGTCTGGTGGTCGTTGTGCACCCGGCCGACCCGGGAGAAGGCCAGGAGGTCGTTGATGAGCGTCTGCATCCGGTTGGCGCCGTCGACGGCGAAGGCGATGTACTGGTCGGCCTTCGCGTCCAGCTGACCGCCGTAGCGGCGCTGCAGGAGCTGGGTGAAGCTGGACACCTTGCGCAGCGGCTCCTGCAGGTCGTGCGAGGCCACGTAGGCGAACTGCTCCAGTTCCGTGTTGGACCGCTTCAGGTCCTCGGCCTGCTCGTCCAGAAGCGTGCGTGCCTGCTCGCTGAACTTCAGCTCCTCCACCAGCCGTTGCCGCATCGCCTCCGTGTCGAGGGCCAGCTGGCGCAGGTCCGCGGGTCCGGTACCGACGAGGGAGCGGTCGAACCGGCCCCGCGCCACCTCGCGGGCCGCCGAGCCGAGCCGGGTGAGCGGAGCGGTGACGCCACGGCGCAGTCCCTCGAAGACGAGGGCCGCCACCAGGACGATGACGAGGGCGATGACGGCGAACATCCAGTTCCGCAACGTCTCCGCTCGCCTCAGCGCCCTTGCGGCCGTTGCTCGCTCCTCCTGCAGATGGTCCTGCTGACGCGCCATGGATCGCCGCAGCGCGTCGAAGTCGGACTTGCCCTCCGCCGCCCGCTCTGTGGCGAGTTTCACGGCCTCGCCGGCCGGAGCCGCCGAGATGGGGCGGGCGACGCGCCGCTGCCAGGTGCCGGCGAGCCTCTCGACCTCGGCCAGGTCGGCGGCGGCCCGGTCGTCCTCGGCCAGCGGCCGCAGCAGGCGCAGGGCGGCCTTCTCGTCGGTCACGCCCTGGGCGTAGGGCTGGAGGAAGTCGGCACGGCCGGAGAGGCCGTATCCGCGGATCCCGGTCTCCTGGTTGACCATCGCCTGCTCCAACCGCATGGCCTCGATCAGAGCGGGCGAGCGCCGGTCCACCAGCTCGGAGGTGATCTGCGACGTACGCCACATCGCCCAGCCACCCAGTGAGCCCAGGACCGCCAGGACCGCCAGGGTGGCGGCGACTCCGATACGCAGCCAGCGCCGCGTCGTCCAGCCGGAGAGAACGCCTGTGTCGGACGACTCGGTATCTATGGCGGTCTGCATCTCTTCCTCGACGGGTGGGCCGCTGTTGCCATGTGGCAACCTCACTGTACCCACGGCTCGACAACGCATGTTGTCCCTGTCGGGAACATCACCGTAGAGTGGGCGTCATGCCTGGTCCCGCATCCACTCCGCCTTTGTCCGGGGAGACGGCCGCGCTGGTGACCCAGGTGGTGGACGAGCTCACCCGGCGCCTCGCCCGGGACGTCCCCCACCCGCCCGCAGAGCTCGTGAACGCGGCCGGTGACGCCCGTCGCCACGCCCTCGCGCGCCTGCGTGTGCTGCGCGACGTCGAGCAGGCCGTCAGACGGCTGGAGGACCAGGCGGCGCATGCGGCGGCGGCGAGCGGGGCGGGCTACCCCGAGATCGGCCATGCCATGAGCATGAGCCGGCAGGGGGCCCGCCGCCGCTGGCCCGGTCTCATCACCAACAGCACATCCACCCCGCCCCCTCCCGAACCCCGGAGCTTGTGACACATGGCTGCCGCCGCCACCCGCCCCTACGACGTCCTGCTGGTCGAAGACGACGTCGCCGACGCCATGCTCATCCAGGACGCCCTCGCCGAGCGAGGTACGCGCAACCTGACCCAGGTCTCCGACGGTATGGCGGCCCTGGAATACCTGCGCGACCCGGACAACGAGCGTCCGGACCTCATCGTGCTGGACCTCAATATGCCCCGGATGAACGGCCGCGAATTCCTCGCCGTGGTGAAGGAGGACGCGGACCTGCGGACCATTCCGGTGGTCGTGCTGACCACGTCCGCGGCCCCCGACGACGTCACCGGCGCCTACCATCACCATGCCAACGCCTATGTGACCAAGCCGGTCAATCTCGAGGAGTTCGAGGCGGCGGTCCGCAGCATCGACACCTTCTACCTCGACATCACCGTCAAGCCGCCCAGGGACTAGCCCTCCCGGCAGCCCTTCCCTCCGCCGTGCGCCCACCTCTGCGCACGGCCTTCGACATGTCCGGAGCAGCCATTTTCCGATATACGGAAAATGGCTGCTCCGGAAGTGGACGCCTGGTGCCGGGCATCGCCGAAGTGAGGCGACGGCCACAGCGGACGGCGAAACCCTCATGAGAATGACGGCAGTGGGTAAGCGGTAGTGCACGACGAAAAGATCACTCGGTCAAAAGGCAAGGACACACCCCCCACAGGAATACTCATGGTCATCCCGCTTAGGAATCAGGCGCCGGATGGACGAGAACCGGTAGGGCCCCTGCGATTCAGCACCGTCTGGAACCAGGAACAGCCACCGATAGCCGACGCTCGTCAAGCCGTGCGCACGCTGCTCGCCCAGGCAGGACACTCTCCGGAACACCGGGCGTGCCAGGACGCCCAGCTCGTGGTCAGCGAGCTCGTCACCAACGCGCACCGCCATGCGCCCGGCCCCGGTGGGCTGGAGCTGGAGGTCTCACCCGACGCCGCCCTGCTGCGGATCACCGTCCGCGACAGCTCGCCCCTGCGTCCCGAACTGCGAGAGCATGACGCCCGCCGCATCGGCGGCCATGGCCTCCGCCTGGTGACCAGGCTGTGTGCGCAGCTGCACACCGTGGCTCTGGAGACCGGCAAACAGGTGGTGGCCCATCTCCATCTGCACGGATCCTCGCCGGATCGGACACAGCCGGATCCCGGCTAGCCGCCCGCGCGGCTCACCGGCACCTTCCTCGCTTCACCGAGGGTGAATGGCCGGTGACCGGGTAGCCGCTCTCCACGGGGCCCCGCCGAAGCCGGGCACCCACGGCGAGAGGAGTGACATGCCAGGCGTGATCCAGCGACTCAAGCAGTTCGCGCAGAGCCCGCAGGGCCGGCGCACCATCGAACAGGCCCGCCGCACCGCGGCCGACCCACGCCGCCGTGCCCAGGCCCAGCGCCTGTTCGACAAACTGCGCACCCGCCGGTCGACACCGGGAGTCTGATCCGAGCTCCTTTCACGACATGCCGGCCCGACGCGACCGATCGCTCGGCCGGGGAACGCGAACGGCCGGGTCCCGGCTCCGAGCCGGGGCCTCATCGGCCGCCCAGGGTGCGCCCGAGGAGGGGCAGCAGCCGGTCCCAGTGGCGCCGCAGACCCCCGGGATCGAAGGCGTCGGTGTCGGACATCGTGAAGCCGTGCGCCGTTCCCGGGTAGATCTCGGAGGTGTGGTCGACACCCGCGGCGTCCAGGGCCTGGTTGAGTTCACCGAGGGCCTGCGGCGTCATGTCGGTTTCGGCATGGCCGAGATGGACCTGCGCGGTGACCGTGGACAGGAGGCTGCGCAGGGCATCGGGGCCGTCGGCGCCCACGGGCCCGTGGAAACCGGCGACGGCCGCGACCCGGCCGGGGTGGGCCGCGGCGGTGCGCATCGCCAGGAGGCCGCCGATGCAGTAGCCGGTCACCGCGACCGGGCCGGTGCCGACTTCGGGCCGGGTGGTGAGGAACTCGATGCGGTGCCAGCCGATTCGGCTGTGGACGGCCGTGTTCGCCGGCGGACGGCCGGGCTCGTACGGGCCGCCGTCAGGGATGCGTCAGGTCCGTGTCAGGGGCTGCCGCCAGTCTTGTTCCTGTGAACGGCACGGGGACGACCCCCGGCCGGACGCAGGGAGAGGTGCCCGGAGTGGTTGATCGGGGACCAGCGAGCTCGCCTCACGGTCGGGCCTCCTCGGAGGTCCACGCAGGTTCGAATCCTGCCCTCTCCGCCACCGCGGCCGTTCGGGGAAGGCCTGCCGTCCACTCGGCGGGCTCCCCGGCGCCGGCGGGCACGCCCGGCCGCCGCCGGTCGCGGGCCAGGGTCCGCATGACGTCCGCCCCGTCAGGACGGCTGCTGCACTGCAGCAGCACCGATTCCCAGCCGGGCATCGCCGCGTCGCCCCCGGAGCCGCCTGAGCCGCCAGAACTGCCTTTCTCCGAAGCCGAGTTCACGAGGGCGCTGAGGACCACGAACGGCAGGATGCACCAGCCACCCGTCCAGGCTGAACCCCCGCCCCACCGGCAGCAGTCCCGGCAGCGAACCGACCACCCACGACACCTTGATCACCAGGTACGGCACCAGGGCCGCCGCCCCGTACGCCGCCGCGCGCCCGATCCGGTCCCAACGCCCCACGGTCTCTCCCTCCGCCGGGCACCATCGTCCGGCGCCCGCGGACCCCTTCGCATCAGCCCGCGGGAGCACCCCGCTCCCCCGTTGGTCGAACCCGCCTCTCCGCCCTGCGGACCACACCGTCTCCGAGCCACGCCGTCACGCCGTCACGCCGTCACGGCGTCACGGCGTCACGGCGTCACGGCGTCACGGCGTCACGCCGTCACGGCGTCACGCCGTCACGGCGTCACGGCGTCACGGCGTCACGGCGTCACGGCCCGAGTCTCCGATGACCCCGCCGAGTGTCAGTCGCTCCACTGCCAGACCCGTACGAGGCCCTCGTCGCCGACGGCGGCCAGCAGGTCACCGCCCTGGTGGGCGGCGAAGTCGTCGTAGCGGCCCTCCTGTTCGAGGTGGCGGATCTCGGGGCGGTCGGTGACCTGGCAGAGGCGCCCGCGTCGCAGCCACAGCACGCGGCCGCTGTCCGTACAGAGCAGGCGCATGCCCTTGGCGTCGAGCCCGTCCCAGCTCTCCTGCGCGGAGAACGGACGGCGCAGCACGATCGAGTCGTCCGCGACCCGGCGCACGAGCAGTTCGCGGAAACTGGCGCACGCCACGTGCGTGCCGAGCGGGGAGACGGCCAGCCAGCAGCCCGGACGCAGGATCTCCAGCCGGTTGCGGACGGCCCATTCGGCCACTGGCTGACCGTGCCGGTGCACGAAGACCCGGTTGGTGGTGGCGAGGGCCACCACCGAGCCGTCCGTGCTCACACCGGAGGCGGCCAGACCGGAGGGACACGGAATCTCCCGGAGCACCTCGCCTCCGTCGAGACCGCGCAGGGCCACGCGCCGCCGGTCGTGGGTGGCGATCACCTCGCCGCCGCCCGACACGGCGAACTCCTCCGCACCGAGCGGCACCGAGCACTGGCGGTACTCGCCCGACGTCCCGGCGAAGTGCAGTAGATCGAGAGTGCGCGGACGGGCCAGGGCGACGCTGTGCCGGGACGGGGAGACGACCGCCTGGTGGCCGAACCCGAGATCCCGTCCGCCGGGTGCTCCGGGCAACCGATCACCGGAGTCCAGGTCCCAGCGGTGCACGGCCCCGTCCCCGGTCACCGCGACCACGGTGTGCCCGGGGCCGAAGCCGATCGTGGACTGACCCGTCGGCGGGAGGTGACCGAGCCGCAGGTCCGTCACCCGTCGGCCCAGGCCGTCCTCCCGGGGCTGCGGCCGCGGCAGACGGCTGAGCAGCTCGAAGGTGAACGCGGCGGCGTGCCGGGAGGCGGCCGGCTGCCAGACGCGGTCGTTGTGGTCGCCCTTGTCCGACAGCCGGTCCGAGATGCCGCGCACCACGAGCGCCTGCAGACCGGCGTTGACGTAGGCGGCCTGGAGGAAGCCGTGTCCCTCCATCTCCACCGCGACCGCGTCACCGCAGTGCTCCGCGAGCAGCCGAGCGGTGGCGGATCGCTCGTGTGCGACGACCTTGGAGCCCGCCGCGAGGGGCTTGACCAGGACGCTCGGTTCGCCCTCGGGCGGTGCGGCCGTGATCCGCCTGCGCCAGTCCTGTCCGCGAGCCACCGCCTGGGCCCGCTGCACGAGGGCGAACGCGGACAGATGGGTCGCAGTCCGGGTCCGGAACCCGCTCTCCGTGTCCTTTCCGCGCTCGTAGTCGTAGATGTGACGCGCGGCGACGACGTCGCCGAGCTCCACATCCTTCAGACCACCGGCGACACCGACGAAGAACACGTACCGCGGCCGGAATTCCGTGACCGCCCGCTGGCACAGCGCGGCGGCGGCGGCGTTGCCCTCGCCCGTCTCCAGGCAGGCCACCCGCCACCGCGCGTGCCGGCCGGTGAAGGTCCCCACTTCGAACAGGGCGCCGGAGGCGTCGTGTTCCTCGAAGGGACCGGCCAAGTGTTCCCGTACCGCCTGGAACTCCACGCCGAGCGCGGTCAGCACCACGACGTCCGCCTGAGGCATGGCCCCTCCTTCCCGAGGAGTCGCGGCAGGGGTCAGGACAGGGTCGCGTCGCCCAGACCGCCGTAGAAGTACGTGCTGGCCTCGTCGCCGGACTTCGTCATGACACACGTGATCCTGATCTGGTCCTGGCCGGAGATGTCCAGCGACAGCTCGTCGATCTCGCTGGACTTCACGGTCACCTCGTCGCCGATGGGGTTGCCGGCCGCGTTGGCCACCTTGATGGTGCCGACGGAGCCGATCGCGTTGTGCGAGTCGGCCAGGATCCCGACCTTGGCCTGCAGCTTTCGATATCCGCTGGTGCTGTACACGACGCTGTTGCCGGCGCTGTCGCAGGCCAGCCGGATGCTCTTGGCGTAGTGCCGGCCGCGGATGGTGATGGGCGTCGGGCTCACGTCTCCCGCGTGGTCGACGAAATCGAGGTCGGCCAGGTAGACCCGCGAGGCCGCGTTGACCGTGGTGGGGTCGCCCGAGGACGGCGCGTCGCTGCCGGACGGGTCACCGGGGCTGTCGTCGCCCGTACTAGGAGCCGGCCGGGGTGACGCCGTCACCGTGGCCGTCGCCGTGGCGGTCACGGTCACCTCCGGGCGCGGGTCGCCCGTCAGGACCACGGTCTGCCGGCCGCCGAAGAAGCCCGCGGCCATCGTCGCGGCGCACACCGCGAGGACCTCCAGCCACCTCGGGACGATGCCCCAGCGACGCCGCCTCGTGTGCCGTTCCTGCTTTTCCAGATCCATTGCCCGTCCCTCACCTGTGCTTGCGGCAGCCCGGCGTGCCGCATCCACGCCGTCCCGCGGGGCTCGGCTCGCACGCGGAGGAAGTGGATGAGGACACGTGGGTGTGGCTTTCGGGTGGGCATGCGCGTGAGGGACCGCTGCGTCGGTCCTGACGACTGGTCACATCGCCCTCGGCCCTGGCCTCTCTTACCTCTCCCCCGTGCCGGCCAGGTCTCTCCCCCAGGCAGTCGCTGCCCGCCCCCCTTGGGCCGCGACCACACTAGACATGCCTGTACAAGCCACACACGGGAGTTCGGGGCACAGGCGTCACGCGCGGAAGCGCAATCGGGCTGGGGGCGCGCACACCGGAGTGCGTTCATCAGCACGCTCCCCCGGCGCACACCCGTACAGGCGCTCGACTCGGCGGTGTGCACAACCGAAGCCGAACGAAGGCAAGAGACGAAAAGCGATCACACTCCGGCAACGAGTACGCGCCCCCTGCCCCTCTTGTCACCATCCCTGCATGCCTAGCTCTCGTGTCCGGCCTCTGGCCGTGCTCTCCCTCGCCACCGCGCTGGCCCTGTCCGCCTGTTCCGGCCCGGCGGCCCCCTCGAAGAAGGTCACCGGTGCCGGGGCCGCCGCCTCCCGCGCCGGCGGTGCTGAGTCACCGGCGACATCAGGGGGCGGACGGTCGTCCGTCACCTTCCGGGGCACCTCCGCGCTGAGCACCGGCGTGCTGCGCGACACCGCCGAGCGCATGCGGCAGCGGGCCACGGCCCAGGGGCTCACCGGCGTACGGATCGACACGCGGTCGGACTCCGTCGTGGTCACCGGGCCGGCCGCCGAGACGGACCGCATGCGGGCGCTCGGGAGCACGGGACTGCTCCACTTCCGGCCGGTGCTGGCCATGGAGGGCCCGGGCGGCCCGCAGCCGGCGGACACCCCGCGGCCACAGCAGGGGCGCGCGGCCACCGAAGGGCTCCGGGCGGACCCCACGGCGTCGCCGTCCGCCGGCGTGGTGCCGGGCACCGACGCGTCGGGCGCACTCGACGCAGCGCTTCGGCGCCGGTTCACCGCCCTGGACTGTTCCCGCCCGGGGCAGCGGCCCGACGCGGCGGACGGAGGGGCGCCGCGGGATCCGGTCGTCGCCTGCGCCGCCGCCGGCGACACCACCGCCCGGGGAACCAAGTACGCGCTGGCACCGGCCGCTCTGGACGGCGCCGACGTCGACGCGGCCAAGGCGGTGCGCGACACGCAGACGGGGAGCTGGCAGGTACGGCTGAGCTTCACCGTGAAGGGCGCCGCGAAGCTCGCAGATCTCACCGGCCGGCTGGCGCCGGCCCAGGCACCGCGGAACGAGTTCGCCGTCGTCCTGGACGGCGCGGTGCTGACCGCGCCCTCGGTCGGTCAGCGGCTGACCGGTGGCGAGGCCGTCATCTCGGGCTCCTTCGACCGGCGGTCCGCCGCGCAGCTCGCCGCGCTCGTCTCGTCGGGTGCGCTGCCGGCCCCGCTGAGTGTCGCCGAGGTGACCACCGTCCCCGCGGCCTGAACGTACGGCGGTCAGGACGAAGGGGCCCCCGCCCGGTGGTGACTCCGGACGGGGACCCCTTCGCGCGGTGCGCGCGTCAGCCGTCGGACTCCGGCGACGGGATGTAGGCGCCCGGCACGTCGTCCGGCTCGAAGAGCCTGGTCTCGCCGGGGTACGGCTTCTGCCAGTTGTGCGTCTCGTACCAGGTGAAGTGGTTCATCTGCGCGGGATTGGCGTAGTCGGGCACCGCGTCGGGGCCGGTGAGGCGCTGCTTCGACTTCCAGCGGTCCCACTTCGCGGCGAGTGGCTGCTTGTCCGCGGGGACCTTCGCCGACGGCGCGGGCGCCGCGGCGGGGTCCTGCGGTGCAGGCGTGTCCACGCCGCAGGCGGGCGGGGTCTTCAGTCCGCCGGTCAGGGAGGTCCGGTTGGGCAGCGCGGTGAACGGCGTGAGGTCCGGCTTCCCGGTGAAGGCCGCCCGCATCGGGGTGGCCGCGCTGTCCTTCTGGTTCATCGGATGGATCCCGAGGATCTGCTCGATCGTCCGGATCACCGTGATCTGGGAGTAGTAACGGCTGTCGACGGTGCCGTGCCGGGCCCAGGGACTGATGATCTGGACCGGGGCGCGATGGCCGTCGACGTGGTCGAGGCCGGCCTGGGAGTCGTCCTCGACGATGAAGACGGCCGAGTCCTTCCAGTACCGGCTGTGCGAGATCTCGTCGACGATCCGCCCGGTGGCGAGGTCGTTGTCGGCGACCTGGGCGGCCGCGTTCGCCGGGCCGCCGGTGTGGTCGCTGGAGAGCCAGAACATGTTGAGGTTCGCCGGGCCGTTGTTCTCGAAGTCACGCTTCCAGATCTGCTGCCGGTAGATGTCCGGGACGCTGGTGTCGAACTTCGCGAAGCCGTGCACGGACACGTCGTTGAGCGACGGGATCGGTGAGGACGAGTCCAGGGTGTACGCGGTGTCCTGGCCGGTCGAGTCCATGTTCCCGGCGTCGCAGTACAGGTTCTGCCAGCTCGCGTCCGCGGGCTTCGACAGGAACTGCTGGAACTCGCCGAAGTTCCGTACGGTCTTCCCCGCCGCCTGGGCGCCGGACCAGATGAACCCGGTTCGCTGGTGGCCGAGAGCGTCGTCCTCGGTGTCGTAACTGCGCTTGTACTCACCGGCGGAGGACTCCGTGTACTCCGGATTGTCCGCCTGCATCAGCCAGTTGTGGCCTTCGGCGGAGTTCGTGCCGATGTCGTAGGTGTTGTCGTACAGCCCGAACTGCTCGGCCAGCGCGTGCTGGTTCGGGGTCACGTTCTCGCCGAACTGCGCCAGCGACGGTTCGCCGTTGCCCCGCGGGACGTCGCCGAAGAGCTGGTCGTAGGTCCGGTTCTCCTTGACTATCAGGAACACGTGCTTGATCGTCGACGGGTCGCCGAGCCGCCGCGGGACGGGCACCGGCTTCGCGTGGCCCTTGCCCTCGGCGAACTTCACCGAGCCCCGGCTCCAGCCGTTCTGCCGGAAGACCTTGGGGGTCTGGGACCGGATGACACTGTCGTCGGGCAGCTCGAACCGCGTCAGGCTCGACGTCGTGTCGTGGGTGGCGTGCCCGGCGGCACCGGTGGGACGGCGGGCGTCGACACCGCGCGTGTTGGAGACCAGCACCTGGCCGCCGACGGCGGCGATCTCCGCGGGGAAGTAGTCCGTCGGGAGCAGGCCGACATAACTGACCGGCTCCTGGGGGGTGGTGTACCGGTAGACGGCGACCGCGTTGGCGCGGCCCAGGGTCACCAGCAGACGGCCGTCGTCGGTGAGCGTCACCGCGTCGGGCTCGTAGCCCACCGAGGCCTCGGGCCAGGGCTGGGTCGCGATGGTCTGTACGACCTTGTCGCGGCGGGTGTCGATGACCGACACGTCGTTGGTGGCGGTGTTGGTGACGAACAGCGCCCCGCGCTTGGCGTACAGGGCGGTCGGGTGCAGTCCGACGTCGATGCTCGTGGGGGCGGCGTCCGGGTGTGCCAGGTCGATGACGCCGACCGTGCCGGTGGTGGTGGCACCCGTCCTGGGGTCGGCCGGCACCTGCGTGTCGTAGGAGTTGAGCGTGGTGTCGCCGGGCCTGGCGGGGCGCCCGCCCTCGTTGCTCACGTAGAGCTTGTCACCGACCCGGACCAGGTCGCGCGGGGCGTTGCCGACGGCCCAGCTCCGGAGGACGGCCCCGGTCGCCGCGTCGAGGGCGACGACCCGGTTCTGGCCGTTGACGGCGGAGTACACGGTGGAGCCGTCGGACGAGAACACCGCCTCGCCCACCAGTGCGTGCCTGGTTCCGTCCGCCGGGATCCTCACGGTCTTCGGGTCGGTGACGCCGCCGTCCGGATTCACGGTGAACCTGGTGTAGCCGTCGGTCTGGCCGAGCCACAGCTGCGAGCCGTCGGGCGAGTAGGTGGGGCCTTCCTGGCCCACCTCGTTGCTGCCGAGTCGCGGGCTGGACGAGGCGGCGGTGCCGACGAGTTGCTGCACCGTCCAGTTCTTCAGGTCCACGACCGACAGTGCGGCACCGCCGTCGGTCATGGAGGCGGCGAGGTGGGTGCCGTCGGGGCTCACCGAGGACGACATGATCTTGCCGTTGTCGATGACGAGGCGTTCGCCGTACGGCGCGATGTACTGATCGCTGGAGACGACCTGGCCGCGGTCGGTGATCTGGCCGACCTGGTCGGTGCCGAACTGGTGCGTCTGGGCGAAGGCGGTGCCCGCGGCGGTGACGGCGACAGCGGTGATGCCGGCGGTCAGCAGGGTCCGGCGGCCGACGCGTCTGCCGAGGAGAGCGACACCGGTCTTCCGGACACGCCTGCGGTGGCGTGTTACCTGCATGGGTTCATCCCTTCGAGGTGGACAACAGATCGACGTTGCCGTCGAACTGCCAGAGCGGGTTCGGTGCGTCCCCGGTCGGGGTGCGCACCAGGAAGTAGCCGTTCACCTCCTTCGGTCCGTCGCCGTCGGCGACGAACCGCCCGTCCGCGGTGACGTCGAGCTGGTAGACGGCCGAGCCGGTGGCCTCGACGCCGGGCAGATGCCACGAGACGACACAGCGCCAGTCGTTGCCCGGCCCCGCGGCGGCGACCCTGTCGCTGCCCTTGTCGCATGTGGCGGCGGCCCTCAGCCGCGCCTCGGTGACGTCGGGGCGGTGCAGTCGCTCGGTCTGCAGGCGGTAGAGGTGGGCGAACTCCGTGGCGAGGGAGCGCTGCACCTCGTCCTGCTCGATCCCGGAGCCGGTGGCCGAGGTCGTCGTGGCGACGACCAGCACCGTCGCCGCGGCCAGCCCGGCCAGCGGCAGCACCCCGGCGGTCACGGCGCGGCGTCCCGAGCCGTCGTAGGCGGCGTTGGTGAAGTCGCGGCGTACGAATAGCAGGTGGGCCAGCGTCGTCGCGACCACGGCCCAGGCGAGGCTGACCGCGATCCCGATCAGCAGCGGCTGGAGCTGCGCCGGGGCGGTGAACAGGCCGTTCCAGGCGATGAAGGCGTAGCCGGGCAGGGAGAGGCGCACGGCGACGGGCAGGGGCAGCATCTGGGCGAGCTGCATGGCGAGCGCGAACAGCGCGGGCAGCAGCAGTCCCATGGGTGACCGGCCCAGCGTGACGGAGCCGAGCAGTCCGATCGCGGCGAGGGCCAGCGTCGGGGCCAGCACGCAGATCCAGGCGAGCAGGACCCGGCCGGCGGCGTCCGCCGGTGTCAGCAGGTGCCCGTCGAGGCCGGTCAGCGGACGGTTGCCGACGGCCACGGCTCCGCCGGCCGCGCTGGAGCAGGCCAGACCGGCCACCAGCAGCAGGATGACGGTGAGGGCGGCCAGTGCCTTCGCGGCGAAGATCCGTCGCGGGGACCGGACCGCCACCAGCAGGTGGCGCCAGGTGCCCAGGCGGTCCTCGGCGGCGAACACGTCCCCGGCCACCACCGAGGTCAGCAGGGGCAGCGCCCAGGCGCCCGCGAATCCGAGCACCACCAGCGGGCCGGCCCAGCCGGTGGCGTGCATCCAGCGGCCGAAGAGGGTGTCCACGGGGAGCGTGCTCTGCCGGCTCACCGCCGTCACGAAGAGCGCGGGCGTGATCCAGCAGCCGAGGACCAGCAGGCGCATCCGCCACTGCGAGACCAGTTTGACCAGTTCGAACCGGTAACCGCGCAGCAGCGGGACGGGACTGGGCCGGACATCGTCGCCAGGCGTGAGAGTCGCGGTCATCGGGCCGGCTCCTCCGGGTGCTGCTCGGTCAGGTCGAGGAAGGCGGCTTCGAGCGGCGACACCACGGGGGTGAGCTCGCGGGGCGCGATGCCCGCGTGGACGAGCCCCGTCACGAGTTCGTCGAGGTCGGGCACCCGCGCGCGTACGACGAGGACTTCGGCGCCGTACCGCGTGGCGGCGTCGCCAGCGACGTGGATCCCCCGCGTGCCGGCGGCCAGGCGGCGGGCGGCCTCGGGATCCGAGGTCACCAGGCGGTAGTCGAGTGCGCGCTTCTCCGCGGCCAGCTTGTCCAGCGGGCCGGAGAAGACGACCCGTCCGGTGGCGATGATCGTCACCTCGGAGCACAGCGCTTCGAGGTCGTCCATGCGGTGGCTCGAGAGGACGACGCTGGTTCCGTCCGCCGCGAGCCGGGTGAGGACGCCGTGCACGTGCCGCTTGCCGGCCGGGTCCAGGCCGTTGGCGGGTTCGTCGAGCACGAGCAGCCGGGGCCGCGTGAGCAGGGCGGCGGCGAGGCCGAGCCGCTGGCGCATGCCGAGGGAGAACCCGCGTACGCGGTCGTCGGCGACGTCGGTGAGTCCGACCTGGTCGAGTGCGTCGTCGATCCCCGCCGTCCGTGCGCCGTCGCCGCGGAGGGCGGCCAGCGCGGCGAGGTTCTGGCGGGCGGTGAGCCAGGGGTAGAGGCCGGGCCCGTCCACGAAGCCGGCGACCCCGTCGGGGGCGGTGAGTGCCCGGCCGACCGGCGTGCCGAGAATCTCCAGGCGGCCGCGGTCGGCGGTGGCCAGCCCCAGCAGGAGGCCGAGCAGTGTCGTCTTGCCGGCGCCGTTCGGTCCGGCCAGGCCATGGATCTGGCCCTGCGTCACATCCAGGTCGACGCCGTCGAGTGCGACCACCTCGCCGAAACACTTGGTGATCCCGCGCGCCCGGACTGCGAGGAGTGCGTCCATGAGTCCCTTCTTCCGCAACGCTCAGGGACCCTACGGACGGCACACGGCTTCGACGGGGTCGGCCGGTTGAACGTCCAGGAAACGAGTTGTCAAAGCATGGACAAGATCGGGGGTACGAACCGGCCTGTACGCGACCAGACTTGGGCAGGGCGAAGTGCGGTCCTGCCGGGAGGTCCGATCACCGGTGGACCGTCGCGGTGAGACGTTCGAGCGCGGCGTGTGCGGGCGGGCCCCAGGTCGGCTTGCCTCCGGGACGGCCGTGGACACCGGCGTGTCCGATGTGGAGGCCGGCCAGGGCGCGCAGCACCGCCCAGCCACGGGCGCGGCGCAGGGTCGCGGTGTCCGGACCCGGCCGGTAGGTCTCGTGGAACAGGTCGGCGGCGCCGTCCGGCAGCAGGTTCCAGGCGGCGGCCAGGTCGCAGGCCGGGTCGCCCGCGAAGAGGTCGCCGAAGTCGATCACTCCGGTGAAGTTCCCGTGCGTGGTCAGGATGTTGGCCGGGTGCAGGTCGCCGTGGAGCCACAGGCGCGGGCCGGTCCACTCGGGCGCCGCGGCGGCGTCCTCCCACACCGCGCGGACGGCTGCCGGGTCGTGGATCAGCCCCAGTTCGGTGGCCGACTCGAGTGCTCGGGTGAAGTGTCCGGCGGTGTCGGCCAGCGGGCCGCCCCGGTCCCGGCCCGCCGGCGCGTGGTCCGGGGCGGGGCGGTGGAGAGCGGTCAGGAAGCCGGCCAGGGTGACGGCCGCCCCCGCGGGCCGCGTCGCGGGGGCGCGGTCGGCGGGCTCGCCCGGTACCCAGGTGGTGACGAGCCAGGGCCGCGGGAAGCGTGCGGTGGGCTCACCGAGGCGCTGCGGGACGGGAACCGGGAGAGGGAGGTGCGGGGCCAGGACGGGCAGCCAGGCGTGCTCCTTGCGCAGCAGCGCGTCCGCGGACCGCGTCGCCCAGGGCACCCGGACGGCGAGCTCGTCACCGAGCCGCCACACCTGGTTGTCCCAGCCGAGCGCCCCCAGCTTCAGGGGCCGGTCCGCCAGGTCGGGGTGCTGCTCGCGCAGCAGTTCCCGGACCAGGTCCTCTGTGATGTCGGTGCCGGTGGCTGTCATGCGGGACAAGATAGTTGGGCAGCGGGCCGCCCGGTCTGCGGGCGGACCCGTGTCCGGGGCTCAGGCGGCCGCCGTACCGCGGAACGGGCCTCTCGCCGAGGCCGCCGGCCGCCGTCACCGCTGCTTGCCGAGCTCCCGGTATCGCCGCTCGACGTCGGCCAGGAACCAGTCCGGCACTTCACCTGCCGCCCGCAGATGCTCGCGCTCGTCGGCGGAGAGCGTCTGCGCCGCCTCGTCCACGGCCACCGCGTAGTCGGTCAGTTGGGCCGAGGTGCGCTCGCGCCGGAGATCGCCCCCGAACGTGGCGCGGGAGGTCCGGCCGCTGAGGAGCAGGGTGAACCACCCGAAGAACCGTAGTCCGCTGGATCTTCTGCGGAGCTCCTCACGGACGATGAGCCAGCACAGGCGCTCGTCGGTCACGTTCGGGATCGATCGTGGCGATGTCATGCGGGTCCCCTCCCACGTGGCTGATCAGAGGATCAGCGGGCGCAGGAGGGTACCCCGAAAGCGCACCCCGGAGGCACCGCCGCGGTGAGCGCACCCGAACGGTCCTTCGCCCAGCTGGAGGAGCGGCTGCTGAAACGCCTCGGAGTCGCCACGCGCATCGACGCCCGACCCCTGCGAACCGGGTCGGCGCCCTCGCGCTTGAGCGCGGTGATCAGCTCCCCGAATTGCCTGGGGCTCAGCCCGCTGAACGGGGCTGTCCACGGGGGATCCGATGCCGTGATGACGCCAACCATTCCAAGATCATCGCAAGCGGCCGGGCGTGCCTCTCCCGGTTCAGTACGATTCAAGGGCAGGAAGGTTCGCGGTCGTGTGCGCTTCCGCAATGTTGAACACGCCGGCGCAGGCCGGGCTTCTGCACGGCCAAAGACGTATCTGATCCCCTCGGCGAGCCGCTGCTGCCCGTCCCGGCTGGCTGCGGCGTGTCTCCCACCGGTTGGACGCTAGCCAGGGCCCCCGTGCGTCTGCTGTCGGGGCAGCGTGACTTTTCTGCCACCGCAGCTCAGGGCTCCAGGACCTTTCCGCTTGGACTGCTTCGTCCCGAAGCAACTTGGGCGAGGGCTCCGCCTCATTCAAGGGCGCCATGGCCCGAGCATGTCCTTCATCACGTCCGCCAAGGCGACTTGCAGCAGTGGGCCGTTGGTGATGCGTCCGACGCCGAGGCGGCGGAAGCGGTCGAGGTCGTGCTTTCCGGGATGGGCGGTGGAGTTCACAGGAACGGCGACGGCGCCGATCACCGCCGCGAGCAGTTCATCGTCGTCCTGGATACCCACTGGGTACACACTGTCGGCGCCTGCCTGCTCCAGTGCCCGCAATCGCTCGATCGCCTCGTCGAGGACAGCGGAGGCGTCCGCGGCGTGTTTGAAGAGGTCGGTGCGTCCGTTGACCCACACCGGGATCCCTTTGTCGTCTGCCGCCGCACGCAGACCGGCAACATAGTCCGCGTGCTCCTGCGTGCTGCGCACACGTCCACCCTCCGAGTGGACGGTGTCCTCGATGTTGAGGCCGGCGCCGCCGGCCTCGGTGAGGCCGGTGATCAGTTCCGCGGGCGTCTGTCCGTACCCAGACTCCAGGTCGACGGAAACTGGAATATCGACCGCCGCGATGATCGGCCGAACAGCGGCGAGTACCTCCTCGAACGTCTGCCCCTCCTGGTCGGCCGCTCCCCGAGAGTCGGCGAGCGGATGGCTGCCGATCGTCAGCGCGGGGAATCCGGCGGCGGCCGCCGCCCGTGCGGACCAGACGTCCCACACGGTCGGAAGCACGAGCGGCTTGTACTCGGCGTGCAGCCGCCCGAGGCGCTGAGCGCGCTCAACAGTGGTACGGACATCCATGATGTGCTCCTTGAATGAGCGAGACCCCGCCGATGCGGTGCTGGGTGGGCCAGGAGGAGGTCGGCCCCCTTAGACCTGCCCCCTCATGGCAGGTAACGGTGTCTGCCACGCAGGTGTACCCGAGGAGAACGGGGCGCCGTGTTCGCTGCCTCGGGCGCCGGCTGGTGTCACGCCCGACCTCATCGTTCCGTACCATCACCGCAAGCTGTACCACGCACGTATGGCCCCGCTGCTCGTGGACGGCCGTCCCACCGCTGAGGACCTGATCCAGGACGTGTTCACGGCCACGTCCGCCGTAACGCGCAACACTTACGGCCTGACGGATCCCAAGGCGTATCTACGCACCAGCGTCAGGCGCACAAGTGACACAACACCGCCGCGCAATGCGGTGTTGTGCCGACGGTGCCCCGGGGATTGGCCCGGGGCACCTAAACCGCTGCGACAGCCGCTTCTCCTTTGCCGCAGCGGTCTCCTCCGCATCCGAGGCTGCCGGAACGCCCGAGGGCGACGGAGTGGGACCAGCGTGGACCGTGAAGTGCGCATGACGTGCCCCTTCGGCACAGGCGTCACCGCCATGTAAGAAGACCGCACGCCAAGGGCTGCCGTACTGGAACGTGTCCCTGCCGTCCGGGGACACGCCGCCGCTGACTGCCATGTGGCGAAGGTCGTCGCAGACCCTCAGCCAAGTGGGGGCAGCGCCATACCGCGGCTACGGCGTGTGGCCGCCTCAGCGACCGCCTCCGCCCTGGTCCGGGATCGTGAGGCTTGGTGTTCGTGGACGGCGGACGGATTCGCGCCATGGCCACGACCGACGTGCCCTCCGGCACGTGCACCTCGACGGCCTCGGTCAGCTCCGCTGCAGGATCCACAAGCATCCGGTGGTCCACCGGGTCAGAATGACACGTGAGGACGTCGTATGGCCTCGAATGCCGCCTTGCGATACGGAGTTTGCCACGGCCTGTTCCCGACCGGGCAGCCCTCGCGGGAATCATGTACGTGCTGCGGACCGGTGTCGCCTGGCGCGACGTCCCTGCGGGGAGGCAATCGGCTGCTCCGGGGTGACCGCGTGAAGCCGACTGCGGGACTGGACCGAGGCTGGCATCTGGCCGAGGCTGCATGCCGCCCGGTTGTCCGAGGTACGTCGGGCGGACCTGCTGGACTCGGACGACTGTGCAGTGGCTCGACGCCGTGACGCCGGCCTCCGTCGCGGACGCGGGACCCCCGCCGCCCCCGTTCCGGTCACTTCCCGTCGGCGGGGAACTGTGCCAGCTGGTCCTTGACCCACGGGTCGTAGATCGCGAGCCGGCGGGCGGCCTCGGGATCGAACCGCGCCAGCTGGCCCGCGACCCAGGGGTCGATGTGCGGGTGGCCGGCGGACGGCCGCGCCGGGGGATGATCGGCGGCCACCGTCCGGGCCGAAACAGGCGGGGCCTGCGGTGTCGAGGTCGCGCTCGCGGGCCCGCCCAGGGCGACGAGTGCGCCCACGGCGGCCACGGCGGAAACGCCCGTGGCGGTACGGAGCCGTATCGGCTTGCTCACGGTCTGTCCTCCAGCATCCTGTAGCGGCGGATCCCTGAATCGGAATCAGTGACTCCGGTTGGTTTGATTACCCAGCCCCACCGCCGCCACACACCTCGGCACCGGCACCGACCGATCTGATGTGGGCGAAGCGACTCCCGGTGTTATTCAATGAGGTGTGCGATCAGGGATCTCGGGGCCCGTCGCACGGGTCCGCGTACGGCCCCGGCGCCGCGCCGGGGATTGCTGAGAGAGCCGCATGGACTCCACACCGTCCTCTTCGTCCTCTTCGCCGTTCGAACTGGTAAGCAGCGCTCTTGGGCGCTACATCCCGCGCGGCGGACGTGCGGCGCCGACCGGCCCTTCCGACGCGCCGGGTGACCGCGCCATCGGTCCGCGCGTGCCCGAGGACGCGGCGGACGGTCCGCAGGACCAGATCCTCGGCGCGATCAACCTGGACCGGGACCTGAGAATCAGCCGCTGCAACCTGGACGCCCCCGTCTTCGCGGGCCTGGACGCCGTGGCCGGGAGTCCCTTCGTCGACCTCCTGCCCGCCGGAGACGTACCCACGGTGAAACGCCGGTTGCGCCAGGTACTTGAGACCGGCGAGGCGCACGTCGCGCGGATCCAGCGCCTGCGGCGCCGCGACGGGTCGGAGCTGGTGGTCTCACTGAGCATCCTGCCCGCCGCGGTGCCGCAGGAAGGCCTGACCGTCTCCGTGATCGCCATGGCCACGAGGCTGCACCTGTACGCCGCGGAGACCGCCATCGGCACCTCGCTGGACATCGGAGAGACCGCGCAGTCACTGGCGGAGTCCCTGCTGGCCTGGGGAGACGTGGCCGCCGTCGACCTCGACTTCGCCGTGTGGACGGGCGAGGGGGTCAGCGAGCAGGCGCGGGGACGCATCCGGCTTCGGCGGGCGGCCCTGGTGCCGGACCGGGCCTGGCCCGAGGGCTATGTGACCCCGGGCAACGATCTTCCCAGCGACGCGAGCCGCCTGCTGGCGCAGGCGGTGCGGCGTGACGACGCCCCGCAGGCCATCGTCATACCCGACCGGGAGGCGGTCGAGCGGGTGCTCGGCACTCCGCGGGTGATGCGTGCCCTGGTGCCCGGTGACCGGTCGGCGGGTGTGGCGTGCATACCTCTGGTCCTGGACGGCGCGCCGCCCGTCGTGCTGGGCGTGGCGGAGGTCTGGCGGCGGGCTGACTGCCCCTTCCGCGACAGCGAGCTGTTCGACCTGCAGGAACTGGTGGCCAGGACCGCGCACCACGTCGACCTGGCCCGTCAGCACCAGCGCGAGCACACACAGGTACTGGCGTTGCAGCGCCGGCTGCTGCCCCGGACCGGTGGCGACACCGTCGAGATCGCCAGCGTCTACCAGCCCGCCACCCCCGACAGCGCGGGCGTCGGCGGCGACTGGGTCAACAGCTTCCCGCTGCCGGACGGCCGTACCGCGCTGGTCGTCGGTGACGTCGTCGGGCACGGCCTGGGAGCCGCGGCGACCATGGGCCAGCTGAGCATGGAGGCCCGGGCCCTGCTGTCCGCGGGTCTGGCGCCGGACGAGGTGCTGGAGCACCTGGACGAGACCGTCACCATGCTGGACGACTCGGAGGCCGGGCTGGCGGCCGGCTACAGCGCCCTCGGCTCGACCTGCTGCATCGCCCTCTACGACCCGGTCAGTCATCACGTGGCGCTGTCCAGCGCGGGGCATCTTCCCCCGATCCTGGTGTCTCCGGACGGGCACGCGGGTCCGCTCGCGGTCCGCCCTCACCCCGGGCTGGGCGCCGAGTTCGCGCTGCGGGAGCCCTTCCAGGTGCACACGTTCGAGGCGCCCCCGGGCTCCTTGCTCGCCCTGTACACCGACGGCCTGGTGGAGGATCCGGCCGTGTCGATCGACGAGGGCATCGGCAGACTGGCGGACGCCGTGTCCGCGGTGCATCCCTGGGACACCCTGCAGCAGGCCGCGCGACGTGTCGTCGCCACGCTGGCGCCCGCGCGTCAGCGCGACGACGTGACCCTGCTGATCGCGCGCATGATCGGCTACCGCAAGGAGGACACCGCGACCTGGCGGCTGCCCGCCCGCTACGACGCGCCCGCCCGGGCCCGCGCGCTGGTCTCCGCGCTGCTGCGGCAGTGGCACACCCGGGACAGCACGCGGGACAACGTGCTGCTGCTGGTCAGCGAGCTGGTGACGAACGCGGTGCGCTTCGCCACCGGTCCTGTCACGGTGCGGCTGATCAGGGCCGGTCACGGTCTGCTGTGCGAGGTGGGCGACACGGGCAACGGCAGGCCCCGGCTGGGCGGGGGCGGTCCGCTCGACGACGGCGGTCGTGGCCTGCACGTCGTGCACGGGCTCACCAGCCGGTGGGGGGTGCGGTGGACGGACACCGGCAAGGTGATCTGGGCGGAGGTCGCGCGGTGAGGCGCGCCCGCCGCACGCACCCGGCGCCACAGTACGGACGGCCAGTGGGCTCCGGCGGGTCGTCCGGCACAGCCGGCCGTGCCTCCGCGGGTTCCGGCTACAGCCACTCCCCCGCCAGGGCGGTGGCGGTCAGCCCCGGAGCCGCCGCGTACAGGACGGCGCGGCCGCCCGGCTTCTGCCCGGCGTCGTGCGCCCGCCGCATGATGTCGAACACGGCCGCGCCGCCGCGGTTTCCGCTGGTGTAGCTCTGCCGGCTGTAGTCCAGGAGCCCCGACGGCCAGGTGTCCGGCATCGTCTGCTCCATGTACTCCAGCACCCGGGTCCCGCCGGGGTGCGCGAGCAGTACGTCCGGGTGCCAGGAGTCGGGGTCGTCCTGGTACCGGGTGCGCAGCCACTCCCACATCGCGGTGACGGTCTCCTGCACGGCGCGCGGACCACGCCGGTCCATCACGAAGTGGGTGCCGTCCGCCCGCGTCTCCAGGCGGTGCAGGTCCTGGGTACCGGGCAGGGTGTGGTGCCAGGCGCCGTCGAGCCGCAGCACCGACTCGCGCCGCGGGCGGCCCGTGACGACCGTGGCGACGGCGGTGTCCGCGAACAGCAGCCGGACGATCAGGGACTCCAGGGTGTCGTCCGCGGGCTGGTAGGTCGTGCTCAGCGCCTCCGCGATCACGACCAGGACCACCCGGTCGGGGTCCGCGGCGACGAGCTCCGCCGCCAGCGCCAGGGAGCGGGTCCCCGCGACACAGGCCCACTGCGTGGCCGGGAGCAGCATCGTGTCGGAGCGCAGCGCGAGCTTGTTGGCCAGGGCGACGTCCAGGCCCGGCAGCGCCGGGGTGGTGGAGTGACTGGTTATCAGGCAGTCGACGTCGGCGACGTCCAGCCCGGCGATCTGCAGGGCGCCGCGCGCCGCGCGCTCGCCGTACGCCTGCACGGCCTCCCAGGCCGGTGCGGTGCGCTCCTGGACGGTCTGGGGCGCGGGTACCGACTCGAGGGCGGCGATCACACGCTCCACGTCCTGCTCGGTGAACCCGTCGCGCGCGAGCGCCTCTTGGGCCCGTCCGACGCCCATGTCCCGCAGGCCACCGCCGCTGCCCGGCGCTACGGCGGTCTCCAGCGGCAGCATCCATCCGCGGCTCTCGATGCCCGTGCTGGCCGCGATGCCGTCGATCCGCGGCGCCCACACCGCATCCGGGTGCCGGTCGCGCACCTCCGCCACGATCTGGCTGGTCTTCACCGCGTGCTGGCCGTGTATGACGGCAGGCGGGCAGAGGTAAGCGGCCATGATGGCACCTTTCCAGGGGGGATACAGGAGGAACGTCGCGAGTGGTATGCCAGGCGCCACATCGGAACTTCACGCCCAAGGCAATGCCGGTCGGCTCCACTTCGGAAGCCGGTAGCCGCTTCGAGGATGGACGCTAAAGGGACATTTGCGCTGTGATACACACAACTTGGGCGGCATTTTGGGTGCGTGACACGGCACACACCGGCGAGGGACTGCGGCCCTGGGGGGACACGCTTCGAGCTTGACTTGCCGTCAACCGAGGAAGCGGCGGAGCCCGCCTACGGCGCTCGGAAGCGGGCGGGCCACCGGGCAGGCCGCGACCCTGCGGCCGGTCCGCTGCGCGCCGGTCGAGTGAGCGGGGTCACTCGCCGGGTCGGGCCCGACGGCGGTGACCGAGCCGCCCGCGCGAGCGGCGTGCCGGGCGGCTCGGTCTTCGCTCTCCGGCGCCGAGGTCGAGCACGCGGGGCCGGGCGCTGGATCGAGCGCCCAACGCGGGGCGGCGTGCGCGGTCCGGGCGGTGCCGGGCCCACGCGGCGGCGGTGGGCGCCAACGCGCCGACGCGCGGCAGCTGTTGACCGTCGTTCACGTGGTCACGCGGTCACGTGAACGGTGCCGCCGGCGGTCTGCCATCGCGCCTCACCACTCCGGCCACGGCATCTCCAGGCCGGTAGGACCCGTCCGGCGAGGCCCGCGGGCGGCCGGGGTGTCGGTAGGACCACCCCTCCTCCGGGGTCCACGCCCAGCGACGAGGAGCGGTCCGCGCGGCAGCATTCACCTCACCGGCAACCAACCGACGAGGGCCCCGTCACACGGGCCCAGGGGGACATTCATGAACGACATCGACGCCAGGCGCCTGACGGGCCTCGCGGGTATCGCCACCGCGGCCGCTCTCATCGTCGAAGTACCGCTGTACTTCATCTACTCCGGCCCGCCACCGGACTCGAACGTCCTGGCCAGGCTGCTGGTCGGAATCCTCGGACTGGGGTTCCTGATCGTGTTCGTCACCGCCTTCCGTGAGCTCGTCAGGAGGACGGACCCCGCCTGCGAATGGGTCGGCACGACGGCCTTCGCTACCGGACTGGTCTACGCGACGATCACCCTGGTCTCCAGCGGGCTGGAAGCAGGCGCGGTCATCGCCACCGACCATCCGATCGACCCGACCATCACGGTCGAGGGCACCTACGTCCTGTACGGGTCGATCGGCCGCCTCATGCTCGCGCTCTTCCTGACCGCCGTGGGCTACGCGATCTCCCGGACGAACCTGCTGCCGCGGTGGACCGGCCGCTCCGCGTTCGTGCTGGCAGCGGTCAACCTGGCCTTCGTGCCGTCCCTGTTCTTCGGCAACACCCCCGCGCACTTCTACGCGGCGAACGGCTGGGGCACCACCGCCCTGATGGGCGCGATCCTCAGCTACTGGATACTCGCCCTGGGCATCTCCACCTACCGCAGCGCGGCGCGGCGGACGCCGACGTCCCGCTGATCCCGGAGGGGAGGAGCTCGTCGATTCAGGCGCGGGCCGGAGCGGGACCTCCGGTCGGGGTGACGCCGTACGCCTGCCCGTCGGCGGGCCGGTGGCCGGCCGTCACCGGGCCGGTCGGCCGGCCGCCGCCGGCCGGCTCTCGCACCTTCTCGACGCCCTCGGCTCCGCGC
This sequence comes from Streptomyces sp. NPDC002386, assembly GCF_053593175.1. Classification (NCBI taxonomy): domain Bacteria; kingdom Bacillati; phylum Actinomycetota; class Actinomycetes; order Kitasatosporales; family Streptomycetaceae; genus Streptomyces; species Streptomyces sp. NPDC002386. Next base: position 228,886 of record NZ_JBSFBX010000005.1, on the reverse strand, counting down.
TCGGCGACCCACGTCGGTGGTGCCGAGCGTGCGGCCGGGGCAGCGGGGCGTGTGGTCAACCTCCCGGTATGCACCTACAGTCCTCCATGGATTCATGGAGGATGCCATGCGGGAGCACACGCCGAACGGGATGACGAGCGCGGCCAAGGCGCGGCTGTACGACGCGTTCGCGGTCAGCGGCAAGGCGCTGGCCAGCGGAAGGCGTCTGGAGCTGCTGGACCTGCTGGCCCAGGGCGAGCGCACGGTCGACGCGCTCGCGAAGGCGGCGGGGCTGAACCTGACCACCGCCTCGGCGCATCTGCAGACCCTGAAGCAGGCCGGTTTCGTCGCCACCCGCCGTGAAGGGGTGCGCATCCACTACCGGCTCGCCGGCGAGGACGTGGCACGGCTCTTCGCGCTGCTGCGCAAGGTCGCCGAGGCCCACCAGGCAGCGGTGCCCGCCGCCCGTGACGCCTATCTCGGCGAGGACGCCGCCGTCGAACTCAGCCGTGAGGAACTGCGGGCCCGAATCGCTGCCGGGGACGTCGTCGTGCTCGACGTGCGGCCGGTCGAGGAGTACCGGGCCGGGCACATCCCCCGCGCCGTCTCCATCCCGGTCCAGGAACTGGCCGAGCGGATCGGCGAACTGCCCGAGGACAAGGAGATCGTGGTCTACTGCCGTGGCGAGTACTGCGTCCTGGCCTACGACGCGGTGCGGATGCTGAGCGGCCACGGGCGCCGCGCGATCCGCCTCGACGACGGCATGCTGGAGTGGCGCCTGTCGGAGCTGCCCGTCGACGCCACGGCCCCGGCGTGACCGGCCCCGACAGCGGCCTCGCACCGGCCACCTCGCCCGCACCTCCGACGAGGGCCGGCGCACCATCACCCCGAGCCGTCCGGCCGACCGCCTCCCGCCGGACCGGCGCACCGATCCCGGGCCGGTGCGCCGCCGCGCCCGCGCCCCTGCCCCGGAAGAGAAGATGACCAGCACCGGACCCGCCGCCACGACCGTCCACATATCCACCCCCGAGCAGGCACAGCGCCGCGTCCTGCGCGTCCTGGTCGCCTCCCAGGTCCTCAGCGGCGCGGGTCTCGCCGCCGGGGTCACGGTCGGCGCCCTGCTCGCCCAGGACATGCTCGGCTCCGCCGGCCTCGCCGGGCTGCCCAGCGCGCTGATCACCGGCGGATCCGCCCTGGCCGCCGTCGCCGTGGGCCGCGTCTCCCAGGCCCGGGGGCGGCGGACCGGTCTCGCCACCGGCTATCTCACCGGCGCGATCGGCTCGGCCGGCGTCATCACCGCCGCCGTCCTGAGCAACCCGGTCCTGCTGTTCATCGCCCTGTTCGTCTACGGCGCCGGCACCGCCACCAACCTCCAGGCCCGCTACGCGGGAGCCGACCTCGCCGCACCCGGCCACCGCGCACGGGCCGTCTCCACCGTCCTGGTCGCCACCACGTTCGGCGGTGTCGCCGGACCCAACCTCGCCGCGCCGACCGGCACCTTCGCCGAGCACCTCGGCATCCCGAACCTCGCCGGGCCGTTCATCCTCTCCGGCACCGCCTACGCCCTGGCCGCGCTCGTCCTCGCCCTCCGTCTGCGCCCCGATCCCCTGCTCATGGCCCGCGCCCTCGCCGAGGCCGAGGACGCCGGCACCACCACGCGCCCGGCCGCCGACGTCACCGCCGTCACCGGGGTCGAGAGCCGTGGAGGTGTGGTCCTCGGCGCGCTGGTCATGATCCTCACCCAGCTCGTCATGGTCGCGATCATGACGATGACGCCGGTGCACATGCACGACCACGGCCACGGCACGGCCGCCTCCGGCCTCGTGATCGCGGTCCACATCGGCGCCATGTACCTCCCCTCCCCTGTCACCGGCCGGCTCGTCGACCGCTACGGCCGCATGACGATCGCCGCCGCCTCCGGAATCACGCTGCTGGCCGCCGGCGTCCTCGCCGCCACCGCCCCCGGTGACTCCGTCGCCCTCCTCGCCCTCGCCCTGGCTCTGCTGGGCCTGGGCTGGAACCTCGGCCTGGTCTCCGGCACCGCGATCATCACCGACACCGTGCCGCCGGCCACACGTGCCAGGACCCAGGGCCTGGTCGACGTCTCCATCGCCGTCGCGGGCGCCACCGGCGGACTGGCCTCCGGCGTCATGGTCGACGCCACCAGCTATCCCGCCCTCGCCCTCACCGGCGGCGTCCTCTCCCTCGCCCTGCTGCCCGCCACAGCCGCCACGGCGTACCGCCGCTGATCCGTCCGACAGGGGCGCCGCCGTCCGGCAAGCCGAGGTTGGCGGCCGCCCCCGGCCAGGGCCGGGGCGAGCACCGGTGAGCCGCGATCAGTACGCCGCCGCCTCGCTGACGGCGTCCCCGCCCGGAGGTCCCTCGTGCCACCCGGGCTCCAGGCTGTCGAGGAGGGCGTGGAACGCCTGGTCGGCGCGGTCCCAGTGACCGTCCGCCAGCGGGGCCAGCAACAGGCCGAAGGAGGCGTCGGTGAGGAGGGTGGCCTGGGTGCGGGCCCGGTCCTCCGTCAGCCCCAGGTCCTGGAAGACGGACGTCAGCAGGTCGGTCCACGAGCCGAGGACGTCGCGCATGACGGAGCCGTAGCGGTCGGGGTGCAGGAGACCGGCACTCATGATCTCGAGATAGAGAGGGAGTGCGGCGCGTACGCCGGGGTCCTTGAACTGCCGCCACAGCTCGCTCATGAAGCGGCGCAGGGACGTGGGGTCGGTGGGCGGGCCGACCGACTCCAGCAGTTCGCGGGCGCGCAGGAGAGGACGGCTCTCATACTCGGCGAGAGCCTCGGCGACCATCCGTTCCTTGGTGCCGAAGTAGTAGAGGAGCATGCGGTCACTGGTGCCGAGCGCCTGGGCCAGCGGTCGCAGGGAAAGGTTCGCGAGACCGTTGCGCAGCAGGTAGTCGCGGACCTGGTCGAGGAGCTCACGTCGTTTGGCCGTGTCCGGTGGGCGGGGCATGGCGGCTCCTGGGTACGGGGCGATCCCACGCCTGTCCTATATGAGATCTTTTGTATAGGTCTTTACTGTAGCAGGTGCTACGTGTATATTTTTAGGTGTAGCAACCGCTACATGTTCGCCACCGAACGCGTCCAGCACGCACCGCGGCGTACCGCTCGCTCCAGAAAGGACTGATTCCCCATGGCCGTCCTGGCCATCGGCCTCCCCGCAGCCGCCCGCCGCAGGGGGCGCTTCTCGCGCGCCTCCGCAGGCGCCTGGGCCGTCAGACAGTGGGCCCTGTGGTCCCGCGCGCTGGCGCCGCTGCGTCCGCTGGACGCACCCCGTGGACGCGCAACCGCCTGGGACGCCTCCTGGCCTCTGGCCCAGGACCTCGGCTCCGTGCGCCGAGCCCGGCAGTTGGTCACCGCACAGCTCGCCGACTGGGCCGTGCCCGACCTCGGCGACACCGCCGAGCTCCTGGTCAGCGAAGTCGTCACCAACGCGCTGCGGCACACCCGCGGTCCGCTCAGGCTCAATCTGCGACTGTGCGACTCCCATGTGCTCTGCGAGGTCGAGGACACCGAGTCCGCCGGCCCCGTGCGCAACATCGCCGGCCCGGACGCGGAGGGCGGTCGCGGAACGGAACTGCTGGACCTGCTCGCGGATGCCTGGGGCAGCGTTCGGACGGCCACCGGCAAGAGCGTCTGGTTCGCGCTGCACCGCTCGGACGGATCCACCGGGCCCGAGCAGGGGCGGTGACACCCGGGCGACCGGGCTCCACGAAAAGACCGGCCCGCACCGTGCCGATCAGACATCCGCGCCCGGCGTCCGCCGCTCGCTGATCGCCCGCGCGTCCGCGCGGGCCGCCAGCTCCAGCAGTTCGCCGACCGGCCACTGGTCGTAGGCGTGCTCGCCGGACTTGGCGGCGAGCACACGGCCGTCCGGCGCGATGAGGAAGTCGCCGGGGAGACCGAGCCGGCCGCCGTGCGGCCTGCCGGCCGGCAGACGCTCCCGTCCGCGCACGACATTCCAGACCCCGCTGACGACCGCCCACAGGATCGGCCCCCACACACGCGGGTCGAGCAGCGCACGCGGCGCCCGCTCCACTCCGAACTCCGCGTAGAGCCGCCGGTCCGGGTCGGCGACCACCGCGAACGGCAGATCCGCGACGTGCGGCGCCAGTTCGTCGGCAGGCGAGTGGAACACCACGACCTCGCGCACACCGGCGGCCTCGATCTCCCGGTGCCGAAGCGCCACCGAGCGCAGGTGCAGGTTGCAGACCGGGCATCCGGCGAAGCGCCGGAACTGCAGGTGAACCAGGCGGGCGGGATCAGGGATGGCGACGTGATCCCCCGAGACGGCGGTGAGATCGCGTCGCTCGACGATACTTCCGGGCTTTCCCGGGCTGCGGGTCATGCGCATGCCTCCCCGTAGGCGTACGACGTACGCTCACCAGCGTAGGCGTATGCCGTACGCTGTCAACCGTCATGCCACGCCCGCGTTCACTCACCCCCCATCAGCTCGCCTCGGCCGCTCTGGCCGTCATCGACCGGGACGGTCTGACGGCCTTGTCGATGCGTGCCGTCGCCCAGGAACTCGGCATGAGCACCATGGGGCTCTACCGGTACGTACAGGACCGCGAGGACCTCGAAAGACTCGTCGTCGAACGGGTGTTGAGCGAAGTGGACACCGGCCTGCCGGACGCCGGCGCGTCATGGCGTGACCAGGTCGTGCTCATGGCGCGGCGCCTGCGGGACACCGTGGGCGCCCACCCGGAGGTCGTTCCGCTCACCGTGGTGCACCGGCACCACTCCCCCGCCGTGCTGCGCTGGTCGGAGACCGTGCTGACCATCCTCACCGGCGCCGGAATCGACGGTGAGCGGCGCGTCGTCGCGCTGCGCACCCTGCTCGGTTACCTCATCGGAGCCATCCAGCTCGAACACCTGGGCCCCCTGACCGGGCCGGGAACCACGGCCATCACCCAACTCCCCGCCACCGACTTCCCCCCCATGACCGAAACCGCCCGCACCGCCCGGACCATGGACGCCGACCGGGAGTTCCTGGGGGGACTCAGGCTGCTGCTCAACGGACTCGACGGGCTTGACGGGCTCGACGCGTGAGACAGCTCCGCTCGCGCGCGCGACGGCTCGACGCTGTGTCGTCAGTGACTCTCCGCCACGGCGACACGCCCTGACCGCAGGGACGTCCGTCCGCGTACCGGGCTGCCGAGCAGCCGCGCCGACGTGAGGAGGTCGTCGTCCGACACCACTCGCAGGCCGTGCTCCGCGAGCAATGCGGCCATCCGCCGCGGCTTCCACAGCGAGCGCCACGGCTCGCCCGACGTGACGGAACCGCCGAGGACCCGTGCCAGCAGCCGGCCGGCGGCCGCCCTCGCCGACGGAGCCTGGTAGTTGACGACCAGCGCACTGCCCGGGACGGTCCGGGCGGCGAGTGCGGCCACCGTGGCGCGCACCTCGTCGCGGGTGAGGTACGGGACGACGCCCTCCCACAGCCATGTCGTCGGCACGGACGGGTCGTGCCCGGCGGCGTCCAGTGCCGCACCGAGATCATCGACGGCGAGGTCGACCGGGGTGAACCGTACCGAACGGGCCACGGGCGGTGGCTCGGTGGTGGACAGGCCGCTCTCGTCAGGCCCTCGGAGCGCCGCCGCCGCGACGGCGAGGCGGGCGCGCTTGTCCTGCTGGGAGGCCGGATGATCGACCTCCCACACATCGGTCCGCGCGAGCCCGGGCAGCCGCCACGCCCGGGTGTCCAGGCCGGCACCCAGGATCACGAGCTGACCGGTCGGACGGGCCCGCAGCGCCCCGTCGATCGCGACCGTCCGTGCCACGGCCACCTCGGCACACGCCCGCACACTCTCGTAGGCGGTGCGCTCCTGCCAGCCCCGCGGTGGGGTGCCGGCGCGTACCGCGTCCACGGGCTCGCGTTCCGCGGCGCGCAGCAGTTCCACCGCGAGTGGATCCGCGAACCGGTCGGTGGCAGCCCTCCCGTTCGCGGCAGCGCGGCCCTGGCAGACCAGCACCGCCGTCCGGCTCGCCGCACGCCCGCTCCCGCTCCCGCTCATGGGGCCATATTCAACACCGGTGGAAGTCCGCGGTGCACCACTCGGCCGGGTCCGGGCGGTGCACCACGGCCGTCGTCAGTTCCAGCGGACGGCGTGGAACAGGCTCGCGTCGGCGGGGTCGTCGATGCCGCACTCGCCGACCGTGGTGCCCGTCGCGTTGACCGAGGCCGGCACGCACGCGGCTTCCGGTGCTTCCCCGGGGATCGGCCAACCGGGTGATCGTGCCCTGCGCGTTCCATCGGGTGGCGTGGGTGGCGGCGGAGAGACGGGCCCGGGCGCATGGAATGCGTCATCGGAAGCACTCAGAGAGACATGGAGTGCGTGATCTACCAGGAGAAGACCGGCGAGGGCGAGCACATCGACTGCGGGCGGGCGGACGGCGGATGCGACGTCGTCCTGGACCGGCTGGCGGTGCTGAAGCCGGACGAGTTCGCCTGGATCCGGATGGACGAACCCCGGGAGGAGGAGCTGCGGAGGCTGGGCGAGTATCTGCCGCTGCACCCTCTGGCCGTCGAGGACGCGGTGCAGGCCCGCCAGCGGCCGAAGCAGGAGCGGTACGGCGACGTGCTGGCGGTCGCGGTGAAGACGTTGTGGTTCGTCGAGCGGACCGCGGACGTGGAGACCGGGGAGGTGATGATCTTCCTCGGCCCGTCCTTCGCGCTGACCGTGCGCCACGGTGCGGACGACCCCACGGCGGAGGCCGCACGGCGGCTCGCGGAGCAGCCCGGGATGACCCGGCTCGGGCCCGTCTGCGTCCTGCACGCGGTGACCGATGTGATCGTCGACGCCTATGCCCGGGCCGCGACCCAGGTGCGCACGGACCTGACGGAACTGGAGCGGTGCGTCTTCTCGCCCGCCCGCGACGATCTGACCGAGCAGGTCTACTCGCTCAAGCGCGAGGTGGTGGAGTTCCGCGACGCCGTGCAGCCGCTGGTGCCGGTCATAGAGCCGTTCACCAGGGCGCGGGACGACTGGCCCAAGCAGGTCGTGCCGTACTTCCGCGACGTCACCGATCACCTCGCGCGCACCGACGCCGAGGTCCGCGCCCTCGACGACCTGCTCGGCTCCGTCCTCGACGCCCATCTCGCGAAGGTGGCCACCTGGCAGAACGACGACATGCGCCGCATCAGCGCGTGGGCGGCCATCTTCGCCGTCCCCACCATGGTCGCCGGCATCTACGGCATGAACTTCGCCCACATGCCCGAACTCGACTGGCGCTACGGCTACCCGTGCGCGCTCGGGGTGATGGTGCTCGGTGCGGGACTGCTGTACCGGGTCTTCCGCCGCAACGGCTGGCTGTGAAGACGGGTGCGCGCGAACCGGGCGGGAGCACCGGGCCCGGTCGCTCTACCGGGGCGGGCGTCCGGAAACGGCACCCCCGGGGTCGTCGATCAGGGCGATGCGCGCGGTGACGCGTTTGCCGACCGGTTCCCGCTGCGCCTCGAAGCCCTGGGCCACGGCCATGACGATCTCCAGGCCGTGCTGGCCCACCCGGTCGGCGTCCGCCGCCCGGGCCAGGGGCAGCTCCGGGTCGGAGTCCCACACCACGACCTCGACCGCGTCGCCGACGACGCGCAGGTCCAGCAGCACCGGGCCGGGAGCGTACTTGCGGGCGTTGGTGACCAGTTCGCTGACGACCAGTCGGGTGAGGTCGATGGCGCGCTGGGAGACCCGCAGCCCGTGTTCCGTGCGGACGCGGGTGAGGAAGTCGACGGCCAGGTGGCGGGCCTGGGCTATGTCGGTACCGTCCCTGTCCAGGGCCACCGTGGTCTGTACGAGCCGTGCGCCCGGCGTGACGCCGTCCTCGCCCACGGGCAATGATTCCATCGCGGCCATCTTCTGCACCCCGTTCGTCCTCCGCGCGTATACCCGCGTCGGTCATGAGTGACGCCGGATACCCCTGTGTCGGATCCGTCTCACCGCCGCTTCCACCGCGGGACCCCGCGCTCGGGCGGGGTATTCGCACGCCGCCGCGCGGGGAACACGCGAAGTCGGGGTCCTGAACCGACCTGTTCGGGGTACCCGCGCTCAACGGGGGCGCCGCGGTGCGCTTTCCGGATGACGGGACCAGCACGGAGGAGGTGATCGCCTTGTCGTCCAGTACGCAGCCGCGTCAGGGCGCGGGCCACGCGACGGCGGGGTCGGAGCCCGTGGGTGAGCTAGTGCAGCGCGCCTCGCAGCAGTTGACGGAGCTGGTGCGCGCTGAACTGCGCCTGGCACAGGCGGAGATGAAGGAGAAGGGCAGGAAGTACGGCAAGGGTGGCGGGCTGTTCGGCGGCGCCGGCCTGGTCGGGTTCCTGATGCTCCAGGCCATGGTGGCCACCGCGATCGCCGCGCTGGCGGTGGCGCTGCCGGTGTGGGCCGCGGGCCTCATCGTGACCGCGGTCCTCGCGGTGGTCGTGGCGGTGATGGCGCTGACGGGGAAGAAGGAGTTCGCCGAGGCCGCGCCGCCCGCGCCCGAGGCGACGATCGAGAACGTGAAGGCCGACGTGGCCGAGATCAAGGAGAGTGCGCACCGATGACCCAGCCGCCCCACGACGAGCCGACCGCCGCCACCCCGGAGGAGCTGCGCGAGCAGGTGGAGCACACCCGCCAGGAACTCGGGGACACGGTGGAGGCGCTCGCGGCCAAGACCGACGTCAAGGCCCGCACCAAGGAGAAGGCCGCCGAGGTCAAGGACCAGGCGGCCCTCCGGGCGGGCGAGTTGAGGGAGCAGGCGGTGCTCAGGGCCGGGCAGGCCAGGACCGCGGCCGCGCAGGCGGTGTCGCGTGTGCAGGACAAGCTGCCCGATCCGGTCCGGCAGCAGGCCGCACAAGTGGCCGAGCAGGCACGGGTTAAGGCGGCGCAGGCCGGCCAGGTCTGGGACGAGAAGGTGCCCGAGCCGGTACGGGCCGGGACGGTCCGGGGCGCGCGGCTGGCGCGGGACAACCGCGGCCTGGTGCTCGCCGCCGCCGGAGCGGCCGCCGTGGTGTGGCTGATGTGCCGTAGGAGGGGCTGACGCGGTGAGGGCGGCCGGGGCCGCGCACAGGGCGGCCGGTGGCGACCGTGCGGGTGCCGACTCCGTCGGCCGTCCCGCCGGCGTCCGCTCCCGCTGACCGGCAGCAGGAAGGCGGGGCCGGAGAGTTCGTCCGGCCCCGCCCCACCCCCCAGGGTCTCGCCGCTCCCTGGTGAGCGGCGCCTCGAACTGCTCGCCACCGGCGAGGTGCAGCCGGTTCGGTGCGTCGCGGCGGCGCGTGACCCGTCCGAGCCCACCCGGGCGCCCGCCGGGAGATGCGGTGAGGCCGGAGCCCCGCGATGGTGGAAGCGCAGAGCCCCAGCACCGGAACACCACGAGGAATGTGCGCATGGACAAGCCGAAGCTCATCGAAGCGACCGCCCGCCGCCATGCCGAACGCGCGGACGGCGGCGATCTCGACGCGGACGGCATCGGCCGGGTCATCGACACTCTCTTCGGCACGGTGGAGCACGCGGGGACGATCGCCGAGGCTCTCAAGACCCAGGAGACGGTCACCCTGGGCAGCTTCGGCAGCTTCCACGTCGCCGACGGCACGGCCTCGTTCCGCCCCGGCAAGGCCCTCACCGAGTACTTGCGGGACCAGACCGGATGACGACGACGAGCACCGCGGGGGCGTCCTTCCCGGCTCGGTGCCCCATGGATGCGCCATGGGCCGCCTGACCCTGCGGGCCTCGGGCCCGGCCACCCCGGAGACGGTCTGGCGGCGCTACGCGTGCGTCGACGAGTGGGCGTCGTGGTCCCCGCAGATCAAGGCCGTGCACACGGCCGAGCGCCGGCTGACGGCCGGTATGCGCGGGACGGTGGAGTCCGTGGCGGGCCTGCGGGTCGCCTTCATCGTCGAATCCGTCGACGACGACCACCACACCTGGACCTGGCGGGTCCGTCTGGGTCCGACGGGGCTCCGCCTGGGGCACGACGTGCGGGGAGACACGCACGGCAGCACCACGGGCCTGACCATGCGCGGCCCGTGGCCCGTCCTGCTGGGCTACGCCCCACTCGCCCGACTGGCCCTGCGCCGCCTGGTGCGGCCTTGACCGGCCGCCGCGCGCGGTACCCGCGAAGGCGGTGGCGGAGCGTCAGCCGGCCCCCTCGAGCCAGTCGTCCGCGGGGTCACGCGGCCGGCGTTCACCACGGCCGGCGGACTCCGGCGAAGCGCGACGGATGGCACGGCGCTGCACGGCCGTCGTGGCACCCCAGATGCCGTCGTCCTCGCCCTGGTCGATCGCCCACGTACGGCAGGCGATGATCACGGGGCACCGACGGCATATGGCCCGCGCCAGGGACGCTTCGGTACCGGGGGCGGAGAAGTCGGCGAGCGGGAAGAAGACCTCCGGGTCCTCGCCGATGCACGCGGCCTGGTCACGCCAATCGGAGCGCTCCGGGCGCGGGTGGAGAAAGCCGGTCATGAGGCACCTCTGCTCGGCCCGGCTGCCGACTGGCAGCCCGGGTGGCGGCTGCGGCGCGCGAACCGTGCCGCAGGCCCGGCAGAGGTTCGGTCCAGAGTAATAGTGGATGCCTGGTTTGCGGTAGTAGCTCCTGGACGCTTGCCGCCTGACCGCCGCGAGGAGCCATGCGCGCCACGGCTCCCGCCATCGGGCGAATCGCACGGTATACGACCGATTCGATTGGGTATGCGAGCCGGGACGGCGCCGTCCGTCTCCGCCTATGGGAACGAGGGCTGGCATTGCGTGAGATCTTCGTCGGAGCCGGGCACCGCCCCGGTGGCGGCGCACCGCTGCACGGTCGGGTCGCGGTCGTGACCGGGGCCGCGCGAGGAGTGGGCGAGGCCCTGGCGCGCCGCCTGTCCGAGACCGGGATGAGCGTGGCCCTGCTCGGGCGCGAGAAGGAGACCCTCCACCGGGCGGCCGACTCCCTGCCGAACCGGACCATCTGCGTCGAAGCCGACGTCACCGACCGCGCCGCGCTCGAACACGCCGCCGGCCGGGTGGAGCGGGAGCTCGGCCCGGCGAGCGTGGTCGTGGCCAACGCGGGTATCGCGGCGGGCGGCCCGTTCGCCGACACTCCGGCGGACCTGTGGCAACGGGTCGTCGACGTCAATCTCGTCGGCGCCGCCAACACCGCCAGGGCCTTCCTCCCCCAGTTGGTACGGACCCGCGGCTACTTCCTCCAGATCGCCTCCACGGCCGCCTTCGGCTCCGCCCCCATGATGAGCGCCTACTGCGCCTCCAAGGCCGGTGCGGAATCGTTCGCTCTGGCGCTGCGCGGCGAGGTCGAACCCGATCACATCGCCGTGGGCGTCGCCTACCTGCACTGGACCGGAACCGACATGGTGGCCGGTATCGACGACCACCCCGTCCTGAGTGCCCTGCGCCGCAACCAGCCACGCTTCGCACGCCGTGTCCACAGCACCGACCAGGTCGCCGACTGGCTCGCCGCCGGCATCGCCCGCCGCGCCCGCTCCGTCTACGCCCCGCCGTGGCTGCGCTGGTGCCAGCCGCTGCGGCCGGTCTTCCCGGCTCTGGTCGCCCGGATCACCCGACGTGAGCTGCGACGCCACTCGCCGTCCGAGCTGGCGGCCGATCTCGCCGTCCTGGGCGCCGGCGGCCGCGCCGACTGGAACGCGTACCTGGCGGCCCACCCCGGTCCCGGCCGGCCGTAGGGCGGACGCGGCCGGGGTCGGTCCCGGCGTACAGGACGCCTGGGCGGCGGGCATCGGTGCCGCAGCGGAAGGTGTGGACGGTGCGGCCGGACGGCGGTGTCGTGACCTCGTCCGGCCGCCGCGCCGTGTTTGCGGGGAACGCACCCGGTGACCCGGAGCAGCGCCGCGTCGAGCGGCGCACTGCGGACCGCCGGATGGGACGGGCGTCGCGCCATGACCGATGAAGCACAGCACACGGGCCGAGGGCCGACCCGGCGCCTGCGGGAGACGGCGGCCGAGGTGTTCGGCTGGGACAAGCTGCGTCCTGAGCAGCTCACCGCCATGCGGTGGGTGCTGGAGGGGCGGGACGCCCTCGTCGTCATGCCGACGGGATCCGGCAAGTCCGCCGTGTACCAGGTTCCCGCTCTGCTGCTGCCCCGTCCGGTGGTGGTCGTGTCGCCCCTGCTCGCGCTGCAGCGGGACCAGATCGCCGGGCTGCCCGGCGGCGACGGCGGCCCGGGCGCCGTCGCCGTGAACTCCGACCTGACCGCGGCCGAGGCGGATGCCGCCTGGGAAGCGGTCCGGGAAGGCGCCGTGCGCTACGTCTACCTGTCTCCCGAGCAACTGGCCAACGAACAGGTCGTGGGGCGGCTGGCGGAGGTGCGGCCCAGCCTCTTCGTGGTGGACGAGGCCCAGTGCGTGTCGTCCTGGGGTCATGACTTCCGGCCCGACTACCTGCGTCTCGGTCAGGCAGCACGGCGGCTGGGCCGGCCTCCCGTACTCGCGCTCACCGCGACCGCCGCGCCACCGGTGCGGCAGAACATCGTGGAGCGGCTGGACATGGACCGGCCGCGCCGGCTGGTCACCGGTTTCGACCGCCCCAACATCAGACTCGAGGCGTGCCGCCACCTGGACGACACCGAGCGGCGGCGCGTGGTCGTCGAGGCGGCCGCCGCCGCCGCGAAGCCGGGCATCGTCTACGCCGCGACCCGGAAGGACACCGAGTCGTACGCGGCGGAGCTGGCCTCTCTCGGGTTCGCCGCCGAGGCGTACCACGCGGGTATGCGCGCCGCCGAACGCCGGCGCGTCCACGAGGCGTTCCTGGCGGGCGGGACGGATGTCGTGGTGGCCACGTCGGCCTTCGGCATGGGCATCGACAAGGAGGACGTGCGGTTCGTGCTGCACGCCGCCCTGCCCGGCTCCCTGGACGCCTACTACCAGGAGATCGGCCGCTGCGGCCGCGACGGGCGCCCCGCCCTCGCCGTACTGCACTACCGGGCCGAGGACACGGGGATGCAGGCGTACTTCAGCAGCCGTACGGTCAGGCCGGAAACCGTGGACGCGGTCGCACGGACGGTGCGCGACAGCTCCGGCGATCCCCCGGACCTGGATGAACTGCGCCGGGACGTCGGTACGTCCCGCACCCGGGTCACCACGGCCGTGAACCTGCTGGAGGAGGCCGGCGCCGTGGTCACGGACGGCTCGGGGGCCATCCGGCCGGCCCCGGGCATGAAGCCGTCCAGCGCCGTGCGACGGGCCGCGGACAGCGCGGAGGCGCACAAGCGGATGGACCGGTCACGGGTGGACATGGCCCGGGCGTACGCCGAGGCGACCGGCTGCCGCCGGCGCTTCCTCCTCGGCTACTTCGGCGAGCGGTCCGAGCCGGCGTGCGGCAACTGCGACGTGTGCGACGGGCCGGAGGCCGGGGGCGGCGACGGGGTGGTGCCGTCGGACGGCGGTCCCTATCCGGCCGGGGCGCCGGTGCGGCACGCCGAGTGGGGACGTGGCACCGTGCTGAGCGAGGACGGGGACCGCATCACGGTGCTCTTCGACGAGGTCGGCTATCGAACGCTCTCCCTGGACGCCCTGGCCGGCCGGGAACAGCTGCTCACGGTGGTGAGCGAGTCCGGCGAGGAGTGACCGGCGGCCGGGCGGCGCTCGCGGACGGCCGGCCGCGCCGTCGCCGGGCAGGAGTGCGGGGCGGTGAACAGCTCCCGGGCACCGACGAGGTCGAGCAGCCGGGCGACGGCCGGGCCGACGGCTCGGAGCGTGACGGTCTTGCCCTGGCGGAGGGCGTGCTGCCGCAGGTCCAGCAGGACGCCGAGGCCGGCGCAGTCGCAGAAGTCGAGCCTGCCCAGGTCCAGGTCGAGACCGCAGGCCGACTCGGCGAGCGCGGTGTGGAGCCGGGTGCGCAGATGGCGGCCGGCGTTGAGATCGAGTTCGCCGCGGACGATCACGCGGGTGCGGCATCCGCTCGACGCGTAGGTGACGACCACCGGACCCGGCGGCACCGGGCCACGGCCGTCGTCCGCGCCCTCCCGCACCTCGAGGGACTTTCCGTGCTGGGCCGGCTCGTACATGGCTCCCTCCGTCATCCGCTCGACGCGTTCCTCGGAATCAAAGTACGTCAGTCGATGCCGGAAATAAAGTACGTGTTTTTGGATGCGTGAAGCCTGGGCCCGTAAACTTGAAACATGGATGGAGTGCCCGAGTCACACAGCGGATGGACGTTCCTGACGAACCATGCCCGCGTACTGGCCGCCATCGCGGACAACCACAACGCCCGCATCCGCGACATCGCCGCCCACTGCCGGCTCACCGAGCGCGCGGTGCAGAAGATCATCACCGATCTGGAGCAGGACGGATACCTCTCCCACACCCGGCAGGGGCGCAGCAACACCTACCGGATCGACCCCACCAGGGTGCTGCGCCATCCGGCGGAGGCCGGGCTCGGGCTGACCGTGGCCTCGCTGCTCTCGCTGCTCGCTCAGGACGAAGCGCACCGAACGGTGAACACTGACTAGACGGGGTTCGCTGGGACCGTGCGGAAACGGTTCTGGGGTGACGGCCAAGGACGGGACGCTGGACGACACCGCTCTCCTCTTCGACCGGGACGGCGAACTGCGCGGCCGCTACCGCAAGATCCGCCGCTACGGCTTCGACACCGGCGAGGCGACCCTGATGGGGGTGCGGACGTCGTCACCGTGCCGACCGACTTCGGCGTGGTCGGCCTCGCCATCTGCTACGACCTCCGCTTCCCGGAGCTCTTCCGGGCTCTGCTCGACGCGGGCGCGGAGCTGATCGTGGTCCCTTGTCCTCGGCGTCGAGGCTCCCGAACGGCCCCGCATCCGGTGACGGGCCATGTGCGGACCCGCACCTTCCCGCCAAGTTCCCGGCGACGGCCCCGCGCGTGCGCGTCCGGACGTTAGGTTTCCCGTCTGAGACCGGCCAGGAGCCGACTCCACCGGAAGGAACGGGACTTGCGCACTCGGTACGCCCTCTTCATGATGCTCGCCGCCGCCGGCCTCGCCGCGGTCGGCCCCGCCACCCAGGCCGTCGGGAAGGAGGCGGGGACCGCGGCCCGTTCCTGCGGCGCGCTGCGGCTGACGAGCTCGCTGCCGGAACCGCCCGCGGGCACGGCGGTGCAGCAGGACGTCTCCGTCGGCGCGGACTGCGTCCCGAGGTTCGGTGCGGTGCGGCTGCTGCCGGTGGACCGCGCCGGGCAGGGGACCACCGGCGACCGACGGGCCGCCGTCGCCGGCGCGGCGGACGGCTCCCACCACCTCTCCAGCTGGAACGAGATGTACGACTGCTGCGGCATCCGGATGACCGCGCTGTACACGACGTCCGACTGGACCACCGACGGCGGCCGGGTCACCGGCGCCGCCACCGATGCCACCGAGCGGCACAACCGCGAACCCTGGAACGCCGGTTGGGCCCCGGTATCGGTCACGCGCGGCACCGACTGCACCGCCGGCTGCGCGGAATCCCGTTCCGAGGCGCACGCGGACTTCACCTACCGGGGCATCTTCGACGCGACCGGGAACCGGTACGCCAACGGCCACCACTCCTACCTCGGCCTCGGCGCCGACGGCACCGCCTCCTGCCGGTTCGAGGTGGTGCTGCGGCACACCTTCGTCGGCTGGAACTGGCGGCACGGCTGCGCCTGAACCGCACCGGGACCGGCCCTTTCCCGGGAGGTGCCGCCGGGCGCGGTGCCGGAGCGGGAGGTCCGTGCCGCGCAGGCCTCGATGGCGGGACGCGCGGGCCGGAACTAGGATCGGTCGCGGCGCGCACCCGGCGCCGTCAGCGACTGCCCCGGCCTGCCACTTCGCAGGAGGTCCGCAATGGCGACGCTGCTGTCCGTCAACGTAGGCAAGCCCCGGGACGTCTCCTGGCAGGGCAGAACCGTGCACACGGGGGCCTGGAAATCCGCCGTTCAGGGGCCGCGCATGGTCCGGCGGCTGAACATCGAGGGTGACGGCCAGGGAGATCTGGCGGGTCACGGGGGCGAGATGCGCGCCGTGCTCGTCTACCAGATGCAGTCTTACGAGTACTGGCGTAAAGAGCTCGGCCGTGACGACCTGGTCTTCGGCATGTTCGGGGAGAACTTCACCGTGGACGGTCTGCCCGATCACGAGGTGTGCATCGGTGACCGGTACCGCATCGGTGACGCCGAGTTCGAGGTCACCCAGCCGCGCGTCACCTGCTACCGGGTCGGCATGCGCCTGGGAGAGCCCACCATGGCCGCCCTCCTGGTCGCCCACCACCGGCCCGGCTTCTACCTGCGTGTGATCACCGAGGGGCACGTCCGGGCCGGTGACGGCATCACCCTGGTCCGCAGGGGCCCGGAGGAACTCAGCGTGGCCGACACCGACGCGCTGCTCTACCTCCCCGACCGCGACCCCGCGAAACTGCGCAGGGCACTGAACATCCCCGCCCTGAGCCCCGGATGGCAGCGGTCCTTCCGTGAACTCGCCGACGCCGGGCCGCCCGCGGGGGAGCAGGGACGGGCGGACGGGCGCGCCGGCCCCCGGCAACCGGAGCGGGACACGGGGTGGCCCGGCTTCAGGAGCCTGCGCGTGACCCGTATCGTGCCCGAGACCCCCACCATCTCCTCGGTCCACCTCGACAGCGCCGACGGCACCCGCCTGCCCGGACCCCGCGCGGGCCAGTACCTCTCCGTCCGCATCCCGGTAGGCGACGACGGACCGGTGGTACGCAGTTACTCGCTCTCCTCCGCGCCCACGGCGCGCACCTACCGCATCAGCGTCAAACACGAGCCGCACGGGAAGCTCAGCGGCTACATCCATGCCGTGCTCCGGCCCGGGGACCTCGTGGACGTCGCGAGCCCGCGCGGGTCGTTCGTGCTCGAAGAGGGCACGCGACCGATCGTCCTCGCGTCCGCGGGGATCGGGGCGACCCCCCTGCTCGCCATGCTGCACCAGCTCGCCGACACACGGGACCGGCGTCCCGTCTGGTGGATACACGCCGCCCGCGACCGCGCACACCACGCCTTCGCGACGGAGACCCGCACGCTTCTCGGCCGCCTCCCCGACGCGCGCGAGCACATCCACTACACCGCCGCGACGGCCTCGGACACGGGCGTCCCCGGCTTCGTCCGGGGCCGTCCCACGGCGCGGTCGCTGAGGGCCATGGGCATCCCCGCCGACGCCGACGCCTACCTCTGCGGACCGCTCGCCTTCATGGACGACCTCGGCGGCTTCCTGCGCGATCACGGCCTGCCGGAGGAACGGATCCACACGGAACGGTTCGGCGCCCTGTCCGCCATCAATCCCGGCGTGACGGCCGCCGCCGCGGTCCGGCCGCACCAGCCGCCCGGGCCGGTCGGCACGGGCCCGCTCGTCACCTTCGCGCGCAGCGCCCTGAGCACCCCGTGGTCGCCCGCGCACGCATCGCTCCTCGAACTCGCCGAGGCCTGCGACGTCCCCACCCGCTGGTCCTGCCGCACCGGCGTCTGCCACACCTGCGTCACCCAACTCCTGACCGGCGACATCACCTACACCACCCAGCCCCTGGAGCTTCCCGAGACCGGCACGGTCCTCGTCTGCTGCAGCGCGCCGACGGACGAAGTCGTCCTCGATCTGTAGCCGGCCGGCCGCCGCACCCGGTACGCAGGCCCCGTTCACATCCGGCCGGTTCCACTCGCCGGGCCCCTCGGGACCGGTCATCTAGGCTGACCCGGTGACAGGTGAGCAGCAGCGGGTGCGGCCGTCGGGAGTGTGGGCCACGGCGGTGGGGGTGGCCAGGGTACGGGCGCTGGAGACCGAGCGGGAGAACGCGCTGTTCCGCGACCCCCTGGCACAGGCCTTCGCCGCCGCCGGCGGTCTGTGGCCCTCCTCGTCACCGCTGCCCGATGACGAGGCCGCGCGACGCCGCCGCCAGGCCGTCTCGTTCTCCGTCGTCATCAGGACGAGGTTCCTCGACGACCTGTTGCGGGAGGCCTCCGCCTCCGGGATCCGGCAGGTCGTGCTGCTCGGCGCCGGCATGGACAGCCGGGCCTTCCGGATGGACTGGCCCGAGGACACCCGGCTGTTCGAGGTCGACACCGCCGCCCCACTGGACTTCAAGGCCTCGGTGCTGCGCCGGGAGCGGGCCGTCGCGCGCTGCGAGCGGATCACCGTCGCGGTGGATCTGCGTGAGGACTGGCCGGGCGCGCTGGCCGCGGCGGGGCACGACCCGGCCGTGCCGACCGCGTGGATCGCCGAAGGACTGCTGATCTATCTGCCCGAGGACGCGGTGGAGCTGCTGCTGGCCCGGATCGGCACGCGGTCGGCGGCAGGCAGTCGGCTGGGGCTGACACTGGGCTCACGCGGCGTGATCGAGCGCTTCGGCGCGGACGCCGCGCCGGGATCGGCGGCGTCCATGTGGATCTCGGAGATGCCCGACGACCCGGTGGGCTGGCTGGCCGGGCACGGCTGGGAGGCCGACAGCCACACCCTGCGCGAGCGCGCCGCCGCCTACGGCCGCCCGATCAGCACCCCGCCGCGGGCGGAGGAGCTGCCCGGCGGACTGGTCTCGGCGGTCCACCGGCAGAGCGCGCCCGTCTTCGGCGACACCACTCCCCCGGTCGTCACCGGCTGATCGACGCGGCCTGCCCCCTGCCGACGTGCCGGCGGCCGGGCCTGATCAGCCCGTCCCCCGGCGGGCAGCGGCCGGAACACCGTCATGACGGCTCACACGCCTCGAGGTGGTCGGCGCGGCCGTGCGGGCCGAGATACCCCTCACCCACCGTCCGGACCGTGAACGGTGCCACGGTGGAACACAGGCCCGCGAACCCGTCCTCGTAGACGACCAGCACGTTCGCCGGGCCGGCGCAGTCGTTGCCGGCTTCGGTGTACCGCCAGCTCTGGTACATCGCCACGCAGGAGGGGGCCGACGAGGCCGTCCGGGGCGCGGCCTCGCTCGGTGCCGCGAGGAGGGCGGTCAGGGTCAGGGAGGCCGTGCACGCGGCTGCCGCAATCCCGCCGTGGGACCGGCGCCTGACTTCGCTTCTGGGTCGCATGCCGGGGAAGCCTGGCAACGGCGCGGCACCCGACGCAACACGGAGGACGCCTTTCGGGCGGTCCGCTCCTTTCCATGTCCGACCTCCGCGGCCTGCGCAAACGTATGATCCGGGCGTCCTGTGCGTGAATCGTGCTTCAACCGATTCAGGGCAGGGCGAGGACTCGCCACGCATCTCGGCAGCCGGCGGCCCGTCGGTGTGCGCCGCGCGCGCCGGCGCCTGCAAGCGAGCGCCGCCCGCGGTTTGTCCTGGAGGCGGGCCCCTCGGATGCGCACACGCGATCAGTCCGCCAGCCTACGGAGTGAGTGAGCGATGGCGATGCGGGCACATCGACTGGGGAGGGGATAGGGATGGGGTCCCTGCCCAGTTGTTGTGAGAGAGGTGCCGACCATGGCCGACGAGGCCCTGCTGTTCGTTCTCCCGGAGCGTCATCCGCGTCTGGGTGCGGCCTTGTCCGCGGTCGGTGAGCTGGAGTGTGCCGACAGCCCTGCGGTGCTGGGCTGGCTGCACGCCCACGGGATCCCCGCCTCCTCCGAGCACGTCAGGATCCTGCCGGCCGGGGCCGAGGTGCTCGTTCCGGAGGAGGCGGAGCGGCTGCCGGTCCCGCTCAGCGAGGAGGAGACGCTGCGGGTCGAGCACGCCTGTGCGCCCCGGTCCGTGACGGACCTGGAGTCCGAGCTGCTGACGTTCCGGGACACCACGCAGGACTGGCAGTCACTGGTCCACCGGGCCCTCACCGCCGGTATCCCCGCGCCCCGCATCGCTCAGCTCACCGGCCTGGATCCGCAGGACATCCTCCAGGCCGTCGGGGACTGACCGGGCGGCCCGGCGCGGAGTTCGCGGTGCCCGGGCGGGCGACCGGACCGCCCGGGCCGGTCAGCCGGGGTCCGTGCGGCCGAACAGGCCGGCGTGGCCCGGCGGTAGCTGGGTGAGGAGGCGGCGCAGCAGCGCCTGGTCCGCCAGTTCGGCGAGAGTGGGCAGTACGGCGTCGACCTCGCGTCTGGCCTCGGCGAGGTCCTCGTGGCTGCGGTCGGCCACGGCCTCGACGAACGACGCGGGTGTCAGCGGTTCGCTGGCCGGTGCGCTCGCGGTCAGCAGCGCTCCGCAGCCTCCGGGCAGGAGCGCGGCCAGGTCCGTGCGGTCGTCGCCCACCAGGTGCGCGCCGAGCACCTCCAGCACGTTCCGCACGGCCCTGGCTCCCTGCTGCGGCCTGTCGTAGCCCGCGCGTTCGGCGACCTGGGCGAGGAAGGTGTCCAGGGTCCAGTTCATGACAGCCTCCTGTCGTGGTTCCCCCGGGCGTGGTTCCGTTCTCCGCGGCGGCCGGGACGGCCCGGTCGCCCGGTCCTCACGAAGCAGCCGCGACATCACGCGGGTGCGGCGTCGTGGACCATGCGGTGGACGTTGGCGACGCTGCCGCATCGTGCCGACAGCAACTCGGCCTCCGTCCTGGCGAAACCGGCGCCCAGCTCCTCCCGGCACCGTCGACTGAGGCTCTGCCGCACCCGGTTGACCATGGTGCGCTCCTCCGCCTCCGTGTGCCGGGCGGTGACGGAGGCCAACTGCTGGAGCCTCCAGTCCCATTCGGCTGAGCCGATCCGGCGCACCTGGAGGAGCGCGAAGAGCACCTTGACGGCTTCCTCGTGCGCGGCCTCGACGTGCTCGACGGTGTCGGCGTCCTCGAAGGACAGCAGAACGGGGTGGACCGAGGCCCTCTCGGCCTCACCGTGCGCGATCATCAGGTGCGCGAAGTCGTGGAGCGCGCTCTGGCGGTCGGCCTCCGTGCTGCGCATCAGGCGGAGCAGTTCTTCCATCGTGCGGTGATCCTCGAGGATCATCTCGACGACATCCTGAGTCGGCGTCATGGGATGCGCCTCCTTGTCGGAGTGACTTTCACATCCCGTTACCCGCACCCTCGTCAGGGATGCCCCTTATACCCCGTTTGCCCGATTCTCCCTGGTAGGCGCCTCCTTGGAGGCCCCGGACGCCGCGGCGCCCCGGCCGGCGAACGACGCGAGGGCCTCGGCCGACCGGTGGCGGTTGGCCCGCAGGCGGCGGAGATAGGACCGGGCCATGGGGCCCGGGGGCACGCCCCGGGCGAAGGCCAGCATGTTGCGCTCACCGGCGTTGTAGCCGAGGGCGAGGAGTTCGTCCCGGCGGTAGCGGCGCACATGCCGCCGCGGCAGGCACCGGTCGAGGTCCTTCAGGTGGAGGGCGGCCGCCCGCACGGCGAAGGCGGGATCGTCGCGCAGGTCCTCCCACCGGCCCGTCAACCCGTGGGCACTCCGCACCTGTTCGAAGGTCGCCTGGTGCATGTTGGCGACGCCGAAGGAGGCTTCGGGCTTCCACCAGTGCCACATCCGCTCCAGCAGCGGATGGTGCGGCTTGTACGCCTCGTTGTGCAGCACGCCCATCAGCAGCAGCGCCGACACTCCGGCGTCCTCGGCGCTGCGCACGACGAGTTCGGCGTAGTCGCCCGGGTCGTACCCGCCCGGCCGCAGCGGCGGAGTCGGGGCGTCACCCCGGCCGGCCGGCCCGGACGATTCCTCCGACGCCGCGATCGTCTCCCGCGTCATCCCTGCCCACTCTCCCTGGTCACCCCGGCGGATGCGGCGACCCGCCCTGGCTTCGCCGTCGTGACGTCCGCCTGCCCGCGCGGCGGTCCCTCAATCCGGCGCGAAGGGCGGGCGGACGACGGCCCCGGCCCCGCCGGGAAGCGGGGCCGGGGCCGGGAGTGGCGCCTGGGCCGAAGAAGGTGCCGCATCTACGGGGCGGCCGTGGAGGAGGCGACCGGGGCGCGGACGCCCTCCTCCGTGGAGGCGCTCTCGCCGTCCTCCAGGGAGACGTCCTTGGTCTCCTCACCGAGGAACAGCGCGATCAGCGTCAGCACGGCCATGGCGGAGAGGTAGACGCCGACCAGCCAGGGTGAGCCGTCGCCGGCCTGCCACAGCGCCACCGCGATGAACGGGGCGACGGCCGCGCCGAGGATCGAGCTGACGTTGTACGAGATGCCGGATCCGGTGTAGCGCACGCTCGTCGGGAAGAGCTCGGGCAGGAGCGCGCCCATCGGGCCGAACGTCATGCCCATCAGCGTGAATCCGAGCACGAGCCACAGGACGACGCCGAGCGTGCCCAGGCCGATCAGAGGCACCCAGACCAGCCCGAAGACCACGATCGCGGCGGTGATCCACATCAGGGTCGTCCGCCGGCCGTACTTGTCGGCGAGCGGTCCGGAGACCAGGGTGAACACGGCGAAGAACAGCACACCGAAGATCATCATCAGGACGAACGTGGTGTAGCCGTACCCCAGCCCGGGCACGGCGGCGTCCTCGGGAGTGCGGCCGTAGCTCAGGGAGAACGTCGTCATCAGGTAGAAGAGCACGTACGTGGCCAGCATGAAGAACGTGCCGAGGACGAGCTGCTTCCAGTGGCCGCGGACCACGACGGCCAGCGGCAGCTTGCGCACCTTCCCGGCCTCGCGGGTCCTGGCGAACACCGCGGACTCGACGAGCCGCGACCGCACCCACAGGCCGATGGCGACCATCACGGCGGAGAACAGGAACGGGATGCGCCAGCCCCAGCTCAGGAAGGCGTCGGAGGGCTGCGTGGGGTCGGTTCCGGCCGCGGACGGGAGCAGGGCCCCGATGATCAGGAACAGGCCGTTGCCGATGATGAAGCCGAGCGGGGCTCCCAGTTGCGGGAAGGTGCCGTACAGGGCGCGCTTGCCGCGGGGCGCGTTCTCGGTCGCGACCAGTGCGGCACCGCTCCACTCGCCGCCGAGCGCGAAGCCCTGCGCGAGTCGCATGAGGACGAGCAGCGCGGTGGCGATCCAGCCGGCCTGGGCGTAGGTGGGCAGTACACCGATCAGCAGCGTTGCGAGGCCCATCGTCAGCAGCGAGACGACGAGTGTCCGTTTGCGGCCGAGGCGGTCGCCGAGGTGCCCGAAGACGATGGCGCCGATCGGGCGGGCGACCATCGCGGCGCCGAAGACCGCGAAGGACGACAGCAGCGCCGTGGCCGGGTCGCCGCCCGGGAAGAAGAGGGAGGGGAAGACCAGGACGGCGGCGGTCGCGTAGACGTAGAAGTCGTAGAACTCGATCGTCGTGCCGATGAGACTGGCGATGAGGACACGGGACCGCGGATTGACGGGAGTCCGGGCGGAACCGGTGGCTGGTGCGGGCATTGCTCGGTCTTTCGCGCGCGAGGTGGAGATCGGTTGCCGGAGGCCCGCGTCCCGCACGCATCCCCTCGCCGAAAGACCGTGCGACCTGTACGGGCGATGCAAACGATCTCACCCGTCTTGCTTTCCGGAAAGCAAGTACCACGATGTGAGATCCCGTGAGGAGCCCTCGGTCTCGGCGGCGACGCGGTGCGCAGGGGTTCGGGCCGCTGCGGGGGTGGACCCGCGCGGTCGGCAGGGCCGATCGTGGGCGGCATGAGTGATCACCACACGCCTGCCGGGGCCGCCGGTTCGCCGGGCTCCACCAGTGACGCCGGCGCGGACGAGGCCGCGGAAGTCCAGCGCTTCTGGGGCCGGCTCGGCCTTCCGGGACTGATCGACGTCCACACCCACTTCATGCCCGAACGGGTCCTGCACAAGGTCTGGGACTACTTCGACACCCAGGGACCGCTGACCGCCGGGCTGGAGTGGCCGATCGCCTACCGGAAGGCGGAGCGGGAACGGACCTCCCTGCTGCGCCGGTTCGGTGTCCGGGCCTTCACGGCGATGCTCTACCCGCACAAGCCCGCAATGGCCCGGTGGCTGAACGGCTGGGCCGCCGACTTCGCCCGCCGCACCCCCGACTGCCTGCACACCGCCACGCTCTTCCCCGAGCCGGGCGTCGAGACCTACGTCCGTGAGGCCGTCGAGGCGGGCGCCCGCGTGTTCAAGGCGCATGTGCAGGTCGGAGCGTACGACCCGGCCGACGAGCTGCTCCAGCCGGCCTGGGGCGCGCTGGCCGAGGCCCAGGTTCCCGTGGTGATCCACTGCGGTTCCGGGCCCGCGCCGGGCGCGTACACCGGTCCCGGGCCGATCGCGCGGGTACTGGCGCGGCATCCGGGGCTCAGGCTGGTCGTCGCGCATCTGGGGATGCCCGAGTACGAGGAGTTCCTCCATCTCGCGGAGCGGTACGAGGAGGTGCGGCTGGACACGACGATGGCGTTCACCGACTTCACCGAGGAGCTCATGCCGTTCCCGCGCCGGGCCCTGCCCAGGCTCGCCGGGCTCGGCGACCGGGTCCTGCTCGGCTCGGACTTCCCCAACATCCCGTACGCGTACGCGCACCAGTTGTACGCCCTGGAGCGGCTGGATCTCGGCGAGGAGTGGCTGCGGGCGGTGTGTCACGACAACGCGGCGAAGCTGTTCCGGCTGTGAGCATGATGGATGTGCCGTGGTGGCTCCGTGGCGCGGGGGCCGTCCCAGGGCCCGGCCCGGTGGGGTGGCACGCTCGGGCGCACCGTCGGCGGGGCGGTGGAGGCGGCGGGCAGCCTCCGCACGTGCTCTGCTGATAGAGGTGGCGCCGCGGCGAGGAAGGGAGCGGGGCCGATGAGCCGAGCCGAGCAGCGCCCGCAGTGGGCGACGGAGCGCGCGGAGAGCGCCTTCGCGGAGCCGAGCGGATTGCTGGACCTGCTCGGTGTCGCGGCGGTCCTGGTGGAGGGCGACGGCCGGATCGACATGTGGAGCCCGCAGGCCGAGGAGCTGTTCGGCTACACCGGGGAGGAGGCCGTCGGGCAGTACGCGGCCCCGCTGCTGCTGCACCCCGAGCACCGCGACGCGGCGATCACGCTCTTCGCCGAGGTGATGGAGTCGGGCCGGGGCTGGGCGGGGGCGTTCCCCGTGCGGCACAAGGACGGCCGGACCCGGATGGTGGAGTTCCGCAACATGCGGCTGACCGATCACCTGGGCGACCACTACGCCCTGGGGCTCGCCACCGACCGGGCCACACTGCGGCAGGTGGAGCGCAAGGTGGCCCTGTCCACCCGGCTGGTCACCCAGGCACCGGTCGGGCTGTCCGTGCTGGACAACGACCTGAGGTACCTGGCGGTCAACCCGGCGATGGCCCAGATGCACGGGCTGCCCGAGGCCGAGCACGTCGGCCGGAGGTTCCGGGACGTCCTGCCCGGGGATCCGTTCCGGAGTGCCGAGACCGCGATGCGGGAGGTGCTGGCGACCGGTGCGCCCATGGTGGACCGGCAGGTGGTGGGCCGTACCGCCGCCGACCCGGACAACGACCACGCCTGGGCGGTCTCGCTGTACCGGCTGGAGGACACGCACGGGCGCGTACTGGGCATCGCCAACGTGGTCATCGACGTCACCGATCGCTACCGGGCCGCCCGCAGAGCCGACCGGGCGCAGCAGCGGCTGCGGCTGATGGCGAACGGTTCCGCTCGCATCGGCACGACCCTGGAGGTGGAGCGGACGGCCCGGGAGCTGGCCGACGTCGTGGTGCCGGGCCTGGCCGACATGGTCGCGGTGGACCTGCTGGACTCCGTACTGCAGACGGGCCGGGCGGAACTGGGCGAGGACCTCGCGCAGTTCCGCGCCATGGCGGTCAAGACCGCCTACCCCACCGACGCCGCCGGGGCGATCGTCCCGCCCGGCTCCCTCACCACCTACCACGCAGACCACCCGGCGGCCCACTGCGTCCGCACCCGCAAGCCCCTGCTGATCACCCATGTGGACAGCGGCGGCCACGGCCGCATCGCCGCCGACTCCGAGAAGGCGGGTCTGCTCGCCCGGGCCGGCGTGCACACCGACATGGCCATCCCGCTCATCGCCCGCGACAACGTCATCGGCGTCATGGGCTTGGCCCGCGCCCGCAACCCCCAGCCGTTCGACGAGGACGATCTCGCGCTGGCCTGCGAACTCGCCTCCACCGCCGCGCTGAGCATCGACAACGCCGTCCTGCACGAGCACATCCGCAGCGCCGCCGAGACCCTCCAGCGCAGCCTGCTCCCGCAGCTGCCGTCCCGGCATCCGGGCCTGGAAGTGGCCGCGCGCTACCGGCCCGCGCAGGCCTTCAACCAGGTGGGCGGCGACTGGTACGACGTGATCCCCCTCGACGGCGACCGCACCGTGCTCACCGTCGGAGACGTCATGGGCAGCGGCATCGACGCCGCCACCACCATGGGCCGTCTGCGCACCGCCACCTCCACCCTCGCCGATCTGGACCTCGACCCCGCCCGGGTGCTCACCCACCTCGACCGGATCACCCTGGGGCTCGACCCGTACATCGCGACCTGCCTGTACGCCGTCTACGACCCCCGGCGTGCCCGGCTCCACCTGGCCTCCGCCGGGCACCTGCCCCCGGTCCTGATCCGGGAGGGGCGGCCGCCCGAGCTGCTGGACCTGCCCACCGGACTTCCGCTGGGAGTGGGCGGCGCCTCCTTCGACACCACGACCCTCACGCTGCTGCCCGGCGACCGGCTGGTCCTCTACACCGACGGCCTGATCGAGACCCGCGACGACGCCATCGACGAACGTCTCGACGCGCTGCTGCGCCTGCTGGCGGAGCCGGGCCGCACCGTGGAGGAGACCTGCGACCGGCTCCTGCGGCGGCTGCGGCACTCGACCGGCCACGACGACGTCGCCCTGCTCATCGCCCGCGCCCAGCCCCTCGCGTCGTGAGCCTCCGGGGATCCCCGGCTCATCGGCCGGTCAGACCCCGGTGGTGTGCGCCCGCGCCGGCGCGGGTGTGTCGCCCGGGTGTGCCGGCTCGCCCCGCGCCAAGGGGCGGGCGCCGGTCGGCGCGGTGAGGACGGCGAGGCACATGACGACGAGCGCGATGCCGGACCAGCCGGCCGCAGGGAGGCGTTCGCCCACGACCAGGACGGCGAGGACGGCGGCGACGGCCGGTTCGAGCAGGGACAGCGTCGTGGCCGTGCTGGCCGGTACGTGCGCGAGCCCCCAGCCGAAGAGGACGTAGCCGGCGAACATCGGGACCAGCGCCATGTAGACGCCGACGGCCGCGTTGGACCACGAGGCCACGAGCGGGGCGCCGGTCGCCAGCAGGACGGGGACCAGGAGCACGCCGCCGATGCCGAACACGGCGCCCATCGCCGCACGCGGGGGGATCCCGCCGGTGATCATCCGGTGCGCGGCCCACGAGTACAGGGCGTAGGTCACGGCGGCGACGAGTCCGAGACCGACCCCGAGCAGCATGGCGGCCACGGGCCGCCGGCCCGCGCCGCCGGAGGCGTGCGCGGCCTCCGCGACGCACAGCAGGACCGTGCCGGACAGGCCGAGGAGGGCGGCGAGCATCCAGCGGCGCGTGAGGCGGCGACGGTCCACCACCCGCTCGATCAGCGCCGAGGCCAGGGGGGCGGTGCCGATCGACACCACGGTGCCCACGGCGACGCCGACCAGCCGCATGGAGCTGTAGAAGGCCAGCGGGTACACGGCCACCGAGGCGGCGCCGAGGAGTACGGTTCCGCGGCGGGCGCGCAGACGGGCTGCGTCGCGGGCGGTCTGCCGCGCCGCGGCGAGTGCCTGGAGGAGCCCGCCGAGCCCCATGGCGACGGCGCCGATGGCCAGGGGGCCGACGTCCGGAGCGAAGGTGGCGGCGGTCCCCGTCGTGCCCCACAGCACGGAGGCCGCCAGTACGCACAGCGCCCCGGTGCCCGCGGACCGGGCGCGGCCGGCGCCCCTCACAGCCGGTCCAGGAGGCCGGCCGCGAGTGCTCGGGCGTGTCGCAGGCGCTCGCCGTCGCCCTCCAGGCCGGCGCGGGCCATGGCCCCCTCCAGGAGGAACGACAGGTGCTCGGCCGACACGCGGGCCTCGTCGGGGCGGCCGGGCAGCAGCTCGTCCAGGTGCCCGGCGATCAGTCGCTCGACCTCCTCCTTGTGGGCGCGGACCACGGCCCGGCCCTCGTCCCCGGCGGGCAGCTCGGCGGCGGCGTTCAGCAGACCGCAGCCGCGGAAGCCCCGCTCGTACGCGAACGCGGCGTGGTCCGCGTACGCGTCGAACACCGCGAGGACCCCGTCCCGCGGCCCTCGGGCCGACTCCAGCCGCGCCCGGTAGAGACCGAGCCACTCCTCGTGCCGGGCGTCGAGGTAGGCGCGGACCAGCTCGGCCTTGGACGAGAAGTTGTTGTACAGGCTCATCTTGGCGACGCCGGCCTCGGCGGTGATCGTGTCGATGCCGGTCGCCGCCACACCGTCGGCGTAGAAGCGCCGCGCCGCCGCCCGCAGCAGCCGCTCCCGGGCGGGACGCCGCCTTCCGCGGGTCGGGGGATTCGAGTCGGTCTCGCTCATCGCCATCCAAACTAGGTAGGTAGGTCTACCTAGACTAGATGCCCGCGGCGTCCGAGGCCAGGGCCGGCGAGCGAGGTGCCCGAACCCTCCTCAGAGCCGGCTGTGCCTGTCGATGTCCTCGGTGAACTCCTCGATCGCCCGGGCGGTGAGCGTCGGCCTGGTGTCGCCGATGGCGGTCAGGTAGTCGTCGGTGGTCGCCGGGCCGCCCCGGCGCTCGGTGACCTCCCGTTCGAACGCCGCCTGGGCGCCCCTGCGCGCCGCGTACTCGATGTCGGCCGGGGTGAACAGCTTGCTGGCCTCCACCAGCCGGGGAAGGTCGACGGAGTCGGAGGCGGAGGAGCTGAGATAGCGGGCCCAGATCGCGGAACGGGCGGCCGGGTCCGGCGGGCCGATCGGAATGACGTAGTCGAACCGGCCCGGCCGGAGGAAGGCCGGGTCGAGCGAGCGCACCGAGTTGGTGGCACAGGCCAGCAGGCGTGCGTCGTGCTCGCGGAAGACGGGGATGAGCTTGAGCAGTTCGTTGGTCACCCCGTGTCCGGGATCGACCGCTTTCCCGGACCGCACGGCGGCGATCTCCTCGACCTCGTCGATGAAGAGGACGACCGAGTCCAGTTCCGCCAGTTCCGCGAACACCTCCCGCAGGGCCGCGGCGAGTCCTTCCCTGGTGTCGGCCGCGAGGCGGGAGGGGAAGAGCTCCACGAACGGCCAGCCGAGCCGCGAGGCCACGGCCTTGGCGAAGCTGGTCTTCCCGGTGCCGGGCGGGCCGAACAGCATGACCGCCTTCGGCGGGACGACCCCGTAGCGGTCGGCCAGCACCGGCTCGGTCAGCGGCAGCACGACACGGCGCTCGATGACCTGCTTCTCCCGCTCCATGCCCGCCATCGCGTCCCACAGCCCCTCGGGCAGCATGCGGCCGCCCAGGGCCGCGAGGACGTCGGCGTCGGCGGTGCCCGGCGGTTCGAGTTTCTCGAAGTAGGTGAGGTCGTCGCGGGACTGGTAGCCGGAGTTCGCCAGGGCCTTCGTCCCGGCGGCGTGGGCGGGCAGCAGCGCGCTGACGTGACGGACTCCGGCCGCCCGCAGCCGCCGTTCCAGCTCGGCGACGAGGGCGCTGCCGATCCCGCGCTCACGCCAGCGGGAGGCGAGTGCCACCAGGAGGATCCAGCCGCGCTTGGCGTAGGACTCCGCCACGGCCATGCCCACGAGCTCCTCACCGACCACGGCGACGACCGCCGTCTGCCCGGACTTCGCCGCCGCCATGACCTCGGAGACCGGGAAGACCCGGTCCTCGTCGGCTCCGCGGCTCTGGTCCCAGATCCGGATGGCCTGGTCGAGATCGTCGTCGTGATAGTCGCGCAGGTGCCATACGGGCATCGTCACCACCACCTCGCTCGGCGTGGAGATCCCATTGTCCGCCGCGGGCGCGCGCGATGACGAGTCAAGGCACGCCCCCGCGGGCGACCGTGCCGGGGCCACCTGGTCCCCGGGAAGCAGCGGGCCGCCGGGTTCCGCGATCGCTCGGGGCGCCGATAGCCTGCGTGTTCATGACTAGAAGCTGGACGGCGCCGCCGCTGATCGGGCTCTGCGGTGCGGTGCTCGCGACCGGGCTGTTCCTCGGCAGGGGCCCGGGCGCGGCCGCACCGGTCCTGGTGTGGTTCGTGCTGCTGGCCGTCGTGTACTCGCCGGTGATCTTTCCGAGGCCGGTCGGCGCGGAGGAGGCGCGGCGTCGCGGCGCGGTCGACGGCCGGCCGATCGTGTACTGGCGGCCCGGCTGCACGTACTGTCTTCGGCTGCGGATCCGGCTGGGCCGCGACGCCGACCGGTTGCACTGGGTGGACATCTGGCGTGATCCGGCGGGAGCGGCGGAGGTCAGGGCGGTCAACGGCGGCGACGAGACCGTACCGACCGTCGTCATGGGGGGCCACCCGTACGTCAATCCCGATCCCGCCTGGCTGCGCGGCCGGCTCTCCCCCGCCGTTCGCGGCGGCGGGACGGCGGAGGACCCGGAAGGCCGCCGGTGACCGGTCCCGCTCCGTACGCCGGGACCCGGGCGTCGTGGGACGCGGCCGTCGCCCCGCGTGCGGCGGAGGCGACGGCCGGTGGCGCGGGTGCCGTCCGTCAGGTCGTGGTGTGGACGGAGTCGACCATGTGGTCGTAGCTGGACCAGTCGATGCCGCCGTCCGCGGTGCCCTGCCACTTGCCCAGGAACGCCGTCAGGGCGACGCTGTGGCCCTCGGCGAACGACAGGTCGACGTCGCGCGCCGGCGCGTCCGCGCCCTGCCGGTCCCAGTAGTAGTAGGTGCCGTAACCCTCCACCTCGAGGCGGGCCACGGCCGACCAGCCGTCGGCCGACAGGTCGTTGACGAGGAGATGTTCGCCGTACGGCTTGAACGTCGCCATGCCCGCCTGGTTGTAGGTGTAGATGCTCACGTTGGAGCCGTCGGCGTGTGCCGACGTGGTCAGCCCCACGCTCAGCAGCGCGGCCGCGGAGGCGGCGAACGCGGTCTGCAGGAGTCGGTGCATTTCCTACCTTTCTCACTCGTTGTTTCGACGGGTCAGTGTAGGAAGCAAGTTGCTTGTGGGGCAAAGGAGTTGTCGGCACGCGGCGTGGCACGGCCAGGTGCCACGCGCTCCCCCGCCCGACCGGTACGGAACGGCGTCCGGTCCGCCGGCCCGGCGTCGGCCGGTCAGCCGCGTTCGGTCACGTACAGGCTCTGTGTGCCGCGGCCGAGGGGGCCCTTCTCGTCGTGCAGGGCGGACTCGGCGAGACCGATGCCCGCCCCGTCCACCATCGTCCGCGCGTCCAGGCAGACCCACTCGCCCTCGGGGTGGCGGTGCAGGCTGACGGTGAGGTCGGCGTTGACGAAGACGTAGCGGTGGAAGTCGAGTGCCGAGCTGACGCCGTTGCCGGAGTCGGCGGCGGTCAGCACCCGGCTGAGCGGGGCGGTCTCCTCGCCCGCGACCAGCGGCACCCTCATCCGCATCCACGCCGCGGCCGGGCCGGGTTCGAGGAACGACCCCGCGGCGAAGCGCACATCCATGGCGGTGTGGTAGCCCTGGTCCCACGGGACGGGGAAGAACGCCTGCGGTGCCACGGCCGCGGGCCCCGGCACCTGCGGGCCCGGCGACACCTCCGGTACCGACTCGGGCGCCGTCCGCATCAGCAGGGCCGTCACCCGCATCACCTCCGTACCGCCGTCGGGTGTCAGGGCGGCCTCGACGAGTTCGACGTTGCGCCCGGCGCGCAGCACGCGGGTGGTCACGGTGAGCGGCCGTATGGGGACGGGCCGGGTGATCTCGTAGGTGAGCCGGGTGACCCGCATGTCCGGCCGGCCGCCCGGGCGTCGCTCCACGGCGAGCCCGAGCAGCGCGGCCGGCGGGCCGGCGTGCTGGGAACCGGCGTCCCAGGGACCCCGGGTGTAGGCGGTGGGGAGGAACCGGTCGGCGGCCTCCCGCTCGTAGAAGGCCTCTGCTTGCGACGACGGCATGGCGCGTCCTCCCTTTCCGCGAACCTCCCGGCACCTTACCAAGCGCTTGCTCACCTCAGGAGGGGTGCGGCCCCACGCGGTGGGCGGCCGGGCTCACTCCGGCAGGGCGAAGACCGCGCAGGTGGTGGTGCCGTGCGCGTAGAGCTTTCCGTCCGCCGTGCCGGTGATCCTGGCCTCGGCGGTGGCGGTGGTGCGGCCGGCGTGGACCACCGTGCCCTCGCAGCGCAGCGTCGGGGCACCCGCGAGGACGGGGCGCACCATGTGCACACCGAGCTGGACGGTGGAGTAGGCGCGTCCCGCGGGGAGCGTGGACATCACGGCGCTGCCGAGGGCGGAGTCCAGGAGCGTGGCGAGGAAGCCGCCGTGCACGGTGCCCATGGGATTGAGCAGGTGTTCGCCGGGGTCGCCCTCGAAGACGGCCCGGCCCGGCTCCGCCGCCACCAGGCGGAAGCCGAGAGTTCCGCAGATCGGCGCCTGGGGGAAGCGGCCGTCGAGGCACATGCGGAGCACCTCGAGACCCGAGCGTCCGGCGCCGTCGGCGTAGCCGGTCGGCGGCTCCCAGGTGTGCGTGCGGGAGCGGGCTGCCGGAGGCGTGCCGAGCGGCTCCCGGAGCGCCGCGGCCGGGGCGGGCGTCGTCGGTGTCATGGGCGGTGGACCTCCTGTACGGGTGGAACTGCGGGGTGCGGGGTGGCGGGCTCGTTCACGGCAGCTTGACCGCGAGCAGGTCCACGGGCCGGATGTCCGGCGCCGCCGCGAGCATGGTGTCCGCGGCTCCCATGAGGGCGGCGGCGATCCGGCCGCGCAGATGCCCGGCGCGGTCCTCCTCGCTCTCGAAGGTGTCGAAGACGCCGAACGTGGTGGCGTTCTCGCGGAAGGCGAACCAGGTGAGGGTCCGCTTCTCCTCCTCGGCGAGGTGCACGGCCTCGGTCAGCATGCGGGCGACGTCGTCGGCGTGTTCCGGCTTGGCCTCGATGCGGGCGAGCAGACCGATGTTGTTCATGATGGCGGGCTCCTTGGTTCTGTCCGGCGCCTCGTACGACGGGCGCCTGGCGGGTGTACTGGCGCGAGCGCGCGGCACGCGGTGCCGGCACCGGCCGGTGTCGGGTCCTCCCTGCGGGGACACCATCCACGCTAGGCCGGTCCACGGTCCGGTCCCAGTGTCGTAAACGACACTCCTGGCATCGTTTCCGACAGGCACTTCGACACCCGCCGACAGCACGCCCGAGCGGGGCCGTCGCGCTCGTCCAAGGTCAAAAGGAATTGGGGCTTCCGTTTCAATCGGCGGGCGCGTAGGTTCCGACTACCCCGCGTCGGCGTCCACCGAGGCGTCGGGCCCGCCGGTCCCGGGACGGCGGGCCGCGCGGGGGCCAAATACCTGGTCACGGCGACGACTTCGGCCGGCCGGGGGGCGCGGCCGGCCGCCTTCGGGCAGCGCGTACGCACCCCAGCCACGGCCTCGCCCGCGCTGCTGTGCCCCGCTCCGCCACAGCGGGCCGCGGTGTCGGGAACGGCTCGCCTGTTAGCGTTTCCGGCATGGACGTCTCGGTGCTGGTGTACGACGGCGTGTTCGACTCAGGGCTCTGTGCCGTACTGGACGTCCTGGAGGCCGCCAACGCGATGCGCGGCGAACTCCCCCAGCCGCCACCCGCCTGGAACGTGACGACGGTCGGCTTCAGCCGCCAGGTCCGCACGGGCGCCGGGCACCTCGTCACGGCCGAACCGGCCTCCGCCGCGGCCACCGCCGGTCTGCTGCTGGTTCCCGCACTCGCCGAGCGCCGGCCGGACGCCCTCCTGGAGCGGGTGGCGGGACCGGACCTGGCCGGCGTCCGGGAACTGGTCGCCGACCGCCGGGACCGCGGCAAGCCCCTCGCCTCCGCCTGCACGGGCACCTTCCTGCTCGCCGAGTCCGGAGCCCTCGCGGGCCGCCGGGCGACGACCACCTGGTGGCTGGCGCCCGTCTTCCGCCGCCGCTACCCGGACGTCGCGCTCGACGAGAGCAGCATGGTCATCACGTCCGAGGGGGTGACCACGGCGGGAGCCGCGTTCGGGCACGTCGACCTCGCCCTCGCCGTCGTCCGCGCGGCCAGCCCGGCCCTGGCCGACCTCGTGGCCCGCTACCTCGTCGTCGACGAACGGCCCTCGCAGTCCGCGTACACCATCCCGAGCGCCCTGGCCCAGAGCGATCCGCTCGTCGCCGCCTTCGAACGGTGGGCGCGGCTGCACCTCGACACGCCGGACAGCCTGGCCGCCGCGGCACGCGCCCTCGGGGTCAGCGAGCGCACGCTGCAGCGCACCGTCCGCCGGGTGCTCAACACGACGCCGGTGAGGTTCGTGCAGGATCTGCGCGTCGAACAGGCCACGCATCTGCTGCGCACGACGGACCTGTCCCTGGAGACCATCGCCCGCAGGGTCGGCTACGAACACGCCGCCACCCTGCGCGCCCTGCTGCGCGACCGCACCGGTACCACCACGGCGGGGCTGCGCGGCCGCTGAGCGGCGCGGGCGGGCGCACGTCCGGCGGACGGGCCGATCCGCCGGTGCGGAGCGGGCCGGCGAGGGTGGTGCCGAGGCCTTGACCACTCGGCCGTCCGGCGCGGCGGCGGTCCGCTCCGCGGCCGGGGTGACGGCTCCTCGGTGGACGTCGTGCACACCCGGACTCACTCCCTCGCCCGGCCCCGCCACCGGCCGGCGTCGCGACGGCGGCCGGCCGGTGGTCCCGGGGGCACGGGGAACCCGGGCCCGAAAGGGGCCGCTCAGACCGGGCTCAGGGGGTGCGCCGCCGTGGCGGACCTCGGGGGCCAGGCCTGGGGGGAGAGGATGCCGAGCACGTAGGCGCGCGCCACCAGGGCCGGGCGGGTGGCGGCGTCCAGGATCTCGCGCAGGCGGCTGAGGTGGTAGTCGACGGTCTGCCGGGAGAGGTGCAGGGCCCTGGCGATCTCCGCGTTGCTGCGCCCGGCGGCCAGCAGGGCGAGTATGCGGACCTGGGCGGCGGTCAGGGGTGACCGTGCCTCGTGGGGCAGGCCCAGGTGCGCGAGGACGGCCCAGACACCGGCCGCCCGCCCCGGGACGCGGTCCACGGCGGTCAACTGGATCAGGGCCCGGCGCTGCCGGTTGTCCGCGTCGACGAGCACGGCGCAGGCACGCGCGCTGCGGCGCCGGCCGCCGACGAGGTCGTGCCAGATCCGGTGCAGGCCGGTGCGTTCGGGGGTCTCCGCGAGCAGCGAGTCGGCGGGCCGGCCGATGAGGTCGGAGAGGCGGACGCGCAGGAGTTCGGCGACCGCCGTGCCGGCCTCCTCCACGAGTCCGTCCGCGGACAGGCGCACGCAGGGCAGGCCGCTGTGGTCGCGCAGAGCGCGTAAGTCCGCCTCGGCCCGGTGCCGTTGGTCCAGTGCCCGGGCGTGCTCGGTGACGTCGACGTAGATGCCCGCCACGCAGCGCGCGGCGCCCCAGCGGACGGGGAAGCGGTACCCGGCGGCGTGGCCGGGTGATCCGTCGGAGCGCCGGTAGGTGAGGGTGTGCCGGACGGGGGTGCCGCAGGAGAGGGTCTCGCGGTCCAGGGCGAGGAACCGTTCGGCGTCGTCGGGTTCGTCGACGTCGGCGAGGTGACGGCCGATCACCGCGTCGCGCGTGGTGCCGTACAGGTGGGCGTAGGCGTGGTTGGCCCACAGGTAGCGGCCGCCCGCGTCGCGTACGAAGGCCGCGGCCGGGGTGAGTTCGGCGAACGAGGCGTACGGGTTTCCCTCGGCGCGGCCGCCCACCTCCACCGCAACTCCCCTGCTGGCGTGCCGCTCCGGGCCCCTGCTGCGGGCCGGCCAGTTCACGTCGAAGGTCCGGCCCTCGAAGGACGTCTGGTACGGGCCGGCGCCGGAGGGGAAGGGTGTGCCGCCGCGGTCGGCGCAGAGGGCTTCCAGGAAGCGCCGGGCGGTGTGCTCGTCGTCGAACGCGCCGCCTCCGCTGTCCACGACGGTCAGTCCGCCGTCGGCTTCCCACCAGGACACCGGAAGGGTCTCGAGCAGCGCCTTGAAATCGGCTTCGTCCACGGCCCAACTCCTTCAACCGTCTACTACATTACTTTGCGTAACACATCATGCGTTTCCCGTAGCCCGGCGGACATGCGGGGTGGCCGGAAGCGGCGCTTCCGGGGCGGCGGACGTAGCGCATCACCGGCCCCGCGCAGGACGTGGAACGCCCTCGGCAGTAGGGCATTTGCCTGAGCCCTTCGCGTATCACGGGCCCTCGGGCGGGGCACGCGACTGGTTCGCTTGAAGGAGGCGGTGAGACGGCGGGCGCGTACGGCGCAGCCGCGGTCCCGCCGTACGCACTTGGCGCGTGACGCGCCTCAACCGACAGCGCTATCAGAGGAGTTGGGTATTCGTGAGCAGGGTGCTGTACGTGCATGCCAAGGGCGGCCCCCCGGTGGGGCACGCCCTGTCGCGGGTGGCCGCGAGGGCCGCGGTGCACCTGCTGGCGCTCAGCGAGCTGCCGTCCGCCGTGGCGGCGGACGCCGGCGGACTGTGCGAGTCGGTCGTCACGATCGAGGATCTTCCCGGTGCCGACCTCGTCGGCCTGATCGCCGGACGGGCGCGCGAGGTCGGCGCGGACGCGGTGGTCACGTTCTCCGAGTACGCGGTGGTCGCGGTCGCCGAGGCGTCCCGGCGGCTCGGGCTGCGTGGCGCGGGACCCGCCGCGGCGCTGGCCCGCGACAAGCGGCTGATGCGCGCGGCGTGGGAGCGCCGCGGGATACCTCAGCCGAGGTTCCGCTCGGTCACGAACGCCGCCGAACTGGACGCCGCGGCGGCCGAGTTGTCGTACCCCCTGCTGCTGAAGGCCGCCTGGAGCGCCGGTTCGACGGCGCACCAGATCATCGAGGCGCCCGAACAGGCGCGGGAGGCCTGGCGGCGGTCGCGGGCGGTGATGACGGAGTCGGCGCTGCTGGGGTTCGCGGAGCTCCATGTGGCGGGCGCCGGCGAGGACTTCATCGTCGAGGAGATCGTCAGCGGCTGTGCCGGCGAGTGGTTCGACGGCTCGGGCTGGGGTGACTACGTCAGTGTCGAGGGCGTGGTCGTGGACGGCGTGTTCCGCCCGGTGTGCGTGAGCGGGCGGATGCCGACGGTGGCACCGTTCACGGAGCGCGCCGGCATCACCCCGGCGGCGCTCGGCGGTGACGCGCAGGACCGGATCGTGGCACTGGCCCGGCAGGCCGTCGAGGCCCTGGACCTGGAGAACTGCGGGACCCACACGGAGATCAAGCTGGGCTCGGACGGCCGGATGTGGGTCATCGAGACGGCGGCGCGGTTCGGCGGCGCGATGACGGTGCCGCAGATCGAGGAGGTCTTCGGGCTCGACCTGGTGGGCCTGTTCACCGACCAGCTGCTCGGCCGCGCCCCCGAGTGGCCGGCGCGGACCCTGACCGGCGAGGACGCCGACGGCGCGGCCGGTTCCCTGGTGGTCCTCGCGGTGGACGGTGACGGCGCTCCTTGGGAGCGGCGCCATCTGTGGGACCCGGCGGCGGTGCTGCGCGGCGCGCCGATCGGCGTGGGCAGCTCGCTGTCCGTCGTCCACGAGAACTCCCTGCCGCAGGGCACCCCCGTACCCGTCTACGACCCGGCCGCCGGCGCCAACACCATGGCGGGGCTGTGCCTGTTGTCGGCCGACCGGCCGCAGTCGGTGGTCCGCGACCTCACCGCGCTGGTGGACGCCCTGCCGCGCATCCTGCCCGCGCACGCCGGCGAGGGGGTGCGGGCATGACCCTCGCACTGGACTCCACGGACGTGCCCGACGCGGCCGGCGACCGGACGGTGGTCGGGGCCAACCTCTCGCTGCCGCTGTTCCGCACCCTGTCCGGGGTGCTGGCCGGGCATCCCTACCTGAAGGTGGTGGTGGACCGGTCCGAGGACACCTGGCACCTGCTGGACACCCGGGTCCACCCCTTCCACGTCAACTACATCGCGACCCGTGTCCTCGGCCTGACGCTGGACCAGCTCGACGCGGACCTGGACGCGTTCAACGCCTCCGTCTACACGGACCCCGAGCGGCGGTTCCTGCTGGGCGTGCTGTCCCTGCACACCGACGAGGAGGCCGACGGCGCCGAACGGCCCTTCCTGGTGCTGGAGACGACCGAGGCGGACACCATGCACGGCGCGCTGCTGGAGGAGTTCTACAGCTATGTGCGCGGCCGGGTGGACGGACGTCTGCCGCTGCTGCTGAAGCCCGCCAACCACGGGCAGGAGCACGAGCTGTCCCACGTCAGCGAGACGCGGGTACCGCGCATCCTCAGCCACGAGCTGTTCGGCAACCGGACCCGTACCTGCCTCAACCCGGGCGAGGCGCGCGGCAGGCTGCGCTACTTCCGCACGACGGCGGAGTACGAGAGCGCGGCCGGGGAGCTGGGCTGGTCGGACATCGTCGCGATGCCCTGTCCGCCCGACGACGTGCCGCGCGTCGCGGGGATCATCAACACGGCCCCCATCACGCCGCTCTCCCACACCAACGTCCTCGCCTCGGGCTGGGGCATCCCGAACGCGATCGTCCGCGACCTCGACGACGTCGTGCGGCGCGACGGGCTCGACGGCGCGTGGGTGCGCTACCGCGCCCAGGAGGACGCCGTCACCCTGGAACGGCTGTCCCGCGCACCGGCCCTGACCAGGCCCGCCTGGCACCAGCAGCGGATCCGTCTCGAGGCGCCGTTCCTGGAGGACGCCCCGGTCCTCGCGCTGCACCGGCTGCGCGGCGCCGACCGGGACAGTTACGGCACCAAGGCGGCGAGCCTCGGGGAACTGCACCACGTCCTGGACAGCCGCACCGCGGACCTGACCGCGTTCTACGCGCGTCCGCGTCCGCCCCGGCCCGACCTGCTCGGTCATCTGGCCGCCCGGCTCGGCGAGCCCGGCGCGTCACCGGAGCGGCTGCGGGCCGCGGCGGCGGCACGGGTGGCGGAGACGGTCCGCGCACCCGAGGGCGTGGCGCTGCCGTTCCGGCTGCACCACCTCTTCCTGACCTCGTCGCCCGCGCTGCAACAGGGCATCGGCAAGCTGAAGATGGCGCTCGAACTGGAGGCGTTCGACGTGATCGACTCCCTGGCGCTCAGCCTCCAGCAGCTGACGCGCACCACGCCGATGCCCGACGAGGTGGAACGCGCGATCACCGCGTCGGTGGCGCCGCTGTCGGCCGACGGACGCCGTCTGGTGGTGCGTTCCTCCTCCAACGCCGAGGATCTGCCGGGGTTCTCGGCCGCCGGGATCTACGACTCGGTCACCACCGTACGCGGCACGGACCAGCTCATGGACGCCGTGCGGCAGGTGTGGGCGTCGCTGGTGTCGCCGCGCAGTGTGCGTCTGCGGCACCAGGCCGGCATCCCGCTGGACGACACCTACATGGGGGTGATCGTCCAGGAGTACGTGCCGGCCGGCCTCGGGGGTGTGCTGGTGACCTGCAATCCGACCCGCCGCGAGGACTTCCGCAACGTGTACATCAACTGCGCGCCGGGCTCGCCCGAGCGGGTGGTCGACGGCACGATCCTGCCGCAGCAGTACCTCTACAACACCGTGGAGGGCGGCGGACGCACGGTCGACGTCGGTTCGTCGGGCGAGGACCTGCCGGCCGCGACACGCGCCGCGCTGGCCCGACTGGCCCTGGCCGGGCGGCTGTTGCAGTCCCACTTCGGCGCGGACGACCCCGACGGCGCCCTGGACATCGAGTGGCTCATGACCACCGAGGGGGCGTTCCGCCTGGTCCAGGTCCGCCCCTACTCCCGGTGAGGCCCGGAATGCCGATCCTGCGGTCCACCCCACCGGCGCCGCTCCCGAGTCCGGCCGCGCGGCGCGTCATCCGCCTGAACAACGGGTTCCAGCTCCTGTTCAACCTGCTCTGGTGGATGCCCGTCTTCTACGCCTACCAGCGGGACGCGGGCCTGTCCGACGACCAGATCTTCGGCATCCAGAGCATCTACTACATCGCCTTCTGTCTCTTCGAGATACCGACCGGGGTCGTCGCCGACCGCATCGGCGCCCGCAACTGCCTGAGTGCCGGCGCGGTGGTCATGACGGCGGCCAACCTGGCGCCGGTCCTGTCCCCGTCGTACCCGGGCTTCCTGGTGCACTTCCTCGCCATCGCCGCCGGGCGTTCGCTGACGTCCGGCGCGGCCAGCGCCTATCTGTACGACGGGCTGCGGGCCGAGGGGGCGCAGGCCCACTATCTGCGGGCCGAGGGCACGGCCCGGGCCCTCGGTCTCGCCGCCAAGGTGGTGTGCTGGCCGCTGGTCGGCCCCCTGATGATGCTGGCGCCGCAGACCCCTTACGTGCTCAGTGCCGCGAGCGCGGCCGGTTCCCTCGGCTGCGCGCTCGCCCTGCCGCGGCTCGCCGCACCGGGGGGCGGGCCGGTACGCCCGGGTGCCCGGGCGCGTCGCGACGGGAGCCTCCTGCGCGACACGCGGGCGGCCCTGCGCGCCCTGCGGTCGTCACCGTGGCTGGCCCTGCTCATGGTGCAGGGCGTGGCCGTGTTCACGCTGTCCCGGATCTGCCAGGTCAACCTGTTCCAGCCGGTGCTCCTGGAACACGGCATCGGGGAGAACGCGCACGGCGGGGTGCTCGCGGCGATGACGGTCGCGGAGGCGGTGACCTCGGCCCGTCCCCAGTGGCTGGGCCGCCGGCTGCCGCCGGTGGTGTGGGTCTCCCTGCTGAGCGTGGCGCTCGCCGGGACGCTCGCGGGCACGGCCGTCGGCGGGCCCTGGGCCGTGGTGGCGTTGTTGTGCGCGTTCGCCGCGATCACCGGGTTCGTCTATCCGGTGCAGCGCAAACTCGTCAACGACGCCATCCCGGCGGACGCGCCGAGGGCCACCCTGCTGTCGGTGGAGAGCATCGTGGACCGTGGCGTGTGCGCGCTCGCCGCCGTCGCCGCGGGCGCCTATCTGGCGGCGGGCCGGCTCGACGCGCTGCTCTGGCACAGCGCCGCGGTCACCTGCGTGCTGATGCCGGTGCTCCTGCTGGCGCTGCGCCGCGCGCACACGCGAAGTGACCGCCCGGGCAAGGCAGGTGCGCCCGGCGCGCGAACCGCACCGCCCGCGGAGGAGCCGGTGGCGCTGCCCGTCGACGAGGGTGCCGCGCCCCGCCCCTGAGCCGGGCGCGGCACCGGAAGCCGGCCGGCCATTCCTTTACTCGGTTGCCGATCAGGTAGGAAACTGGTGCGCGCCCGTGCCAGTCCGGCCTCGCGAGACGGTGCCCCCCCCCACCCCGGCTCCCCGTTCGGTGAAGGACGCCCATGCGACGCTCCACCCTGATCACCCGAGCCCTCGGCGGCGCCGCCCTGGCGTGCGCGGCCGAGGCACTGTCCCTGGTCTTCCTGCGCTACGACGCGCCCGCGCCGCGCTGGGACATCCTCTCGGCCCTCGGTGCGGCCCTGGTCACGGCCGGCGGATGGGCGCTCGCCGGCCGCGCGGCGCCCAGGCTCGACCCGGACGTGCCGTCGGCGCCGCGGCAGGTGCCGTCGGCGCCGGGAGTGCCGCCGCCGCCCCGCCGGCTGCCCCTTCCCGCGCGTCAGGCGGGCCGTACGACGGGCGCCGTCCTTCTCCTGCTGACCCCGCTGGTGCTCACCCGGCTGGCCGCCGGTTCGGGCGGGGTGCTCTCCGGAGTGGTGATCGTCCTCGCCTCCTGGTCCGTGCGGGAGGAGCACGACCCGTCGATCGCGTGAGCGGGCGGCACGACGGGGGTCTTTGCGGCGGGGCGGCTCAGGCGGGCCGGCTCGTCAGGTGCCGCTGGATCCAGTCGGCGGCGGTCCTGCGGAAGAGGCGCCGGTTGTCGGCCCGGCGGAAGTCGTGTCCTTCCTGACGAAGCATCAGGACCTCGGCCTCCAGACCTCGTTCCCGTGCCGCCCGCACGAACTGCCGTGACTCCCCCACCGGCACGTTGGTGTCGTGCTCCCCGTGCACGGCGAGCACCGGCACGCGCAGGGCGTCGACACGGCTCATCGGGGAGAGGGACCGCAGCAGTTCGTGGTCGCGTTCGGGGTGCCCGTACTTGTGGGCGGCCGACTCGGCGATCCACGGTTCGGTGCCGGCGAAGAACGTGGTGAGGTCGGACATCCCGCAGACCGCCACGCCGGTGCGGAAGAGCTCCGGATGCCAGACGAGGGACGCCATCGTCAGATAACCGCCGTAGGAGCGGCCCATCACCGCCAGACGCTGCGGATCCGCCAGGCCCGCCACGACGACGTGGGCCGCGCAGGCGGCGACGTCCTCGATCGCGGCGAACCGGCTGGTGCCGAGGTCCGCGTCCACGAACGAACGGCCGTATCCGGACGAGCCGCGCACGTCGGGGGCGAAGACGTCGAGTCCGCGGCCGAGCAGCTCGTGGTAGAGGGTCTGCAGGACGGGGCGCTCCTGCTCCTCGGGACCGCCGTGCAGGTGCAGCACGCAGGGGGCCGCCTCGCCCGGGGAGCGGCCGGGCGCCCTGTAGTACCAGCCGCCGAGGGCCAGCCCGTCCCGGGCGACGGGGCGGACCGGAAACGGCTGCACGGGTGCGTGGCCGGCGTCGGGGACCGCGTCCTCGTCGCGCGAGGACCAGGGGGTGCGCAGGGCCGAGGCGTGGGGCAGCCACCACACGCCGGGACGGCGCCGTGATCCCGACAGGGCCACGACGGGGCCGTCCGGGTCGGGGGCGGGCGCGAGCCGGGTGACCACCTCGTGGGGCAGCGGGATGCCGCGGGAGGTCCCGGCCGATGGCGGGGCGGAGCCTCGCAGGGGGGCCGGGCCGTCCCCGTCGGGGGCGGTCGCGGGCAGTTCGGTGACCTCCAGCTCGCTGACCCCGCGCACGTTCCAGGAC
The DNA here is from genome assembly GCF_053593175.1 of Streptomyces sp. NPDC002386. Taxonomy (NCBI): domain Bacteria; kingdom Bacillati; phylum Actinomycetota; class Actinomycetes; order Kitasatosporales; family Streptomycetaceae; genus Streptomyces; species Streptomyces sp. NPDC002386. The sequence goes on along the minus strand of NZ_JBSFBX010000005.1, from coordinate 186,402 downwards.
AGCACGGCGTGCCGCCCGTCCCGGTGCAGACTGAGCAGCTCCAGGTCGCAGTCGGGGCGCGCGGCGACCGGCCACTGCGCCAGCCGCTGTCCCTGCCGGCCCAGCCGCACCGCGAGGAGCGCCGCGAACTCGCGGTCGCTGTCGCTGCGCAGCCACAGGGTGCGGCCGTCCGGGGCGAAGCCCCCGATCCACGGATCGCCGTCGGCGGCGCGGACGGCACAGGTGACGGCCCGGTCCCGGCGGCGGACCACGAGCGCCTCGCGCCGGCCGCGCGGACCCCGGCGCAGCAGGGCGAACCTGCCGTCCCGGCTGAGCCCGCAGACGCGGAGGGTCGGTGCCCCCGCCTCGCTCGCCACCAGCACCGGCGCGGTCGCGCCCTCGGGGTCCACGAGATAGGCCGCCAGCGCCCTGGGGCCGGGTTCGCGCGCGGGCGACGCGCCGGGCCCCCGGAGCACGGTCACGTCCCCTCCCTGCGGGGCGCCGAGCGGCGGTCCGCCCAGCAGCACCGCGCGGCCGTCGCGGCCGGCCCAGCCGCCGGTGTGGGCGGGTTCCGGAAGGTCCGCCAGGGGTCCGTCGGGGCCGGGCCGGCTCCGGCCGGCGGGCGCGGGTTCGGTGAGCGTCACGGCGATCGCCGAGCCGTCGTGCGTCCAGCAGCCCAGGTAGGCGGAGGCGCCGGGCTCGCCGCCGGCCAGCAGCCGGCGCCCGGTGCCGTCGGGGCGCACGCACAGGACCCGGGTGAGTTCGCCGCCGCCGGGGGCCGTGGTGTAGGCGATCCAGCGCCCGTCCGGCGACCACGAGACCTCGGTGACCGGGTCCGGGTCGGCGTCCAGCAGCCGTGCCTCCTCGCCGTCCACCGGGCCGGTCCACAGTTGCGGCACCCCGGTCCGGTCGCAGATGAAGGCGACGTGGCGGCCGCCGGGGTCGACGGAGGGGTACCAGCAGCCGTGCGCGGTCAGCCGCTGCGGTACGTCGTGCGCGGCGGCGGCGTCGGTGAGGAGCACCGGCTCCGGCGCCGGACGGGCCGCCGCCGTGCCGCCCCCGGCCGGCTCGGCGTCGGCGCCCGTGAGCATGCTCGGGGAGTCCGCCGGAGGTGCCCCCGCGGGCCGCCGTCCACCGCCGCGGGGCCCGGTCGCCGTGGCGGTGCCCGCGCCCGGCGGCGCCGGCACCCACGTGTCCGGGCCGGTCGCGGTCAGCGGATTCCGTGCGTCTGCAGCCATGTCTCCAGCAGCGCTACCTGCCACAGTGTGTTCGCTCCTCGCCTGGTGCGGTGCGCGTTGGGTGCTTCGAGCAGTTCCGCGACGTACTCCTGGCGGAAGACGCCGCGCTCCTTCGCCTCCGGCGCGGTGAGGGCCTCGCGGACCCGTTGCAGCACCGGACCCGCCATGTGCTTGATCGCCGGGACCGGGAAGTAGCCCTTGGGCCGGTCGACGACCTCCGCCGGGAGGACTCTGCGCCCGGCGGCCTTGAGGATCCCCTTGCCGCCGTCGGCGAGCTTCAGCCCGGGCGGACAGGCGGCGGCCAGTTCGACCAGCTCGTGGTCGAGGAACGGGACGCGGGCCTCCAGACCCCAGTCCATCGTCATGTTGTCCACGCGCTTGACCGGATCGTCGACCATCATCACCTGGGTGTCCAGCCGGAGGTCTGCGTCCAGCGCGGTCTCCGCGCCCTCGGCCGCCATGTGGGCGCGCACGAACTCGGCGGAGACGTCCCGCCCGGCCAGCATGCCGGGCTCCAGGATGCGGGCGAGCTCGCCGTGGGACCGGTCGAAGTAGGTGTCGATGTACGCCTCGGCGGCCTGCCGCCGGGGCACGCCGGACATCGCCGGGTACCAGTGGTAGCCCGCGAACACCTCGTCGGCGCCCTGGCCGCTCTGGACGACCTTCACCTCCTTGGCGACCTGCTCGGACAGCAGGTGGAAGGCGACCACGTCATGGCTCATCATCGGTTCGCTCATCGCGAGCACCGCCGACTCCAGCGCCCCCGGGATGCGGTCCGACGCCACCAGGAGCTGGCGGTGCGCGGTGTCGAAGTGCCGGGCGACCAGGTCGGAGTAGTGGAACTCGTCCCCCTCCTCGCCGCCCTCGGCCTCGAACCCGACGCTGAAGGTCGCGAGATCGTGCTGCCCCTGCTCGGCCAGCAGGGCGACGATGAGGCTGGAGTCCAGCCCGCCGGACAGCAGGACGCCGACCGGGACGTCGGCCACCATCCGGCGGCGCACGGCGGTGCGGAGCGCGTCCAGCACGGCGTCCGTCCAGTCCTCGGCGTCCAGGGCGGCGAACTCGGGCCGGCGGGTGTGCGACGGCTGCCAGTAGCGGTGGTCGTGCTGGGTCCCGTCGGGCTCGATGACGCGCACCGTGGCCGGGGGGAGCTTCTGCACGCCGTTGAGGACGGTGCGGGGCGCGGTCACGGTGGCGTGCCAGCTGAAGTACTGGTGCAGCGCGACGGGGTCCAGGGAGGTGTCGACGCCGCCGCCCGCCAGGAGGGCGGGCAGCGAGGAGGCGAAGCGCAGCCGGTCGGCGGTCCGCGTCAGGTAGAGGGGCTTGACGCCCATCCGGTCCCGGCCCAGTACGAGCCGCCCGCTGTCCAGCTCGACGAGCGCGAAGGCGAACATGCCGTGGAAGTGCCGGACGCAGTCGGTGCCCCACTGACGGTAGGCCTTGAGCACGACCTCGGTGTCGGAGTCGGAGAAGAACTGGTGGCCGAGCGCCCGCAGTTCGTCGCGCAGCTCACGGTAGTTGTAGACGCAGCCGTTGAAGACGCCCGCGATCCTGGAGCGCGGGTCGGTCATGGGCTGCGCGCCGTCCTCGGAGAGGTCGATGATCTTCAGGCGGCGGTGGCCGAGCGCGACGGCCCCCTGGGACCACACACCGCGGCCGTCGGGGCCGCGGGACGCGAGCCGGTCGGTCATCCGCTCCACGGCGGCGACGTCCGGCCGCTCCCCGTCGAGACGTATCTCTCCACTGAGTCCGCACATCAGCTGGTCCTCCGTCCCCCGCCCGTGCTCCGAGCGGGCTCCGGGGGGCTCGCGCCCCGCCCGTGCCGCGCCCCGGGCGGGCGCGTGGGCGCGGCACGCCCGGGTCGGTGGTGTTCGGGGGCCGGGGGATGCGGCGAGGTGTGCATGGGGACGTGACTCTCCTAGATCGACGGATGGGGCGTCCTGGTCGGCCGGGGCTCCGGAGCGGCTCGTGGGGCTGGGTGCCCGGGGCCGCCGCAGACCGGGCGGGCTCAGGCGCTCCGGACCGGCGCGGCGGTGCCGTGGCCGGGGACGGGTGCTCCGACGGGGTCCCACCACGCGGTGGGCCGGGCCGGCCGCGCCGACGGACGGCCCGCCGGGCGCTCGCCGCGGGTCTCGGCCGTCAGCATGTCGACGCCGGCGAGCAGGCCTCCGGTCCGGGCGACGCGGCGCAGCCGGTGCGCGGCGCTCCCGAGGGCCAGTGCCTCCTCCATGAGCGCGTGCACGGTGTCCCAGTCGCCGGACGCCTCCAGCGCCGGACGCAGCCGGGCCCGCATGCCGCGCAGCACCGTTCCGGCGGGCGCCGCGCTGCGGCTTGCGGGATCGACGAGCTGGCCCTCCAGACCGGACCGCGCGGCCCGCCAGGAGGCGGCGCGCAGCCAGTCGTGGCGGCCGTCGCACAGGGGGCCGTCCGCCTGTGCCAGGCGCTCGCAGGCGTCGCGGACCAGGGCCCGGAAGAGGCCCGCGACGAGTACGACGGTCTCCACCCGCGGGCAGGCGTCGCAGATGCGCAGTTCGAGCGTGCGCTGATGGGCCGACGGCCTGACGTCGTGGTAGACCATGCCGGCGTCGCTGATGACGCCCGAGCGGATCAGTTCCTCGAGCGAGCTGTCGTAGTCGGCGGCGTCCCGGTGGCAGCCGGCCGGTCCGGCGGTCGGCCACCGCTGCCACAGCATGGTCCGCCAGCTCGCGTACCCGGTGTCGGACCCCAGCCAGTACGGCGAGCTGCCCGACAGGGCGAGCAGCGGCGGCAGCCAGGGCGAGACCAGGCACATGGCGCGGACTGCGGTGTCCCGGTCGGGGACGTCGACGTGGATCTGCGCGCTGCAGATGAGCTGTTCGTCGGCGACCATCCGGTAGTCGTCGACCATCCGCTCGTAGCGGGCGTCGGCGGTGACGTCCAGGGGGCGCACACGGGCGAGCGGCACGGTGCCCGCGGCCACGACGGCGAGGCCGAGGCCGGCGGCCGCCGACTCCAGCCGCAGCCGGGTCGAGGAGAGGTCGGTGTACAGCTCCTCGAGCGTGCCGTGTACGCCGCTGTTGCTCTCCACCACCGACCGTTGCAGCTCGGTGGTGAAGCCCGGTCTGGCGAGACGCCCTATCAGTTCAGCGGCGCGTGGGACGAGTCGGCCGCTCTCCACGTCCAGTACATGGAACTCTTCTTCCGCTCCGAGGCGTGGTGTCACGACTTCTCCCCTGCGAGTGGACCACAGCCGCCGGTGCGCTGACGTGGCAGTCCGCACCGGCCGGTTGACGCGGCCCGGGTTCCCTGATCAGTCGGTGTCAATCAACTCGTCCTGCACATCTGACTCTCGTGTTTCACATGTGAGCGCACACGTGTATGGCGCGCCCATCGGTCCGAAGCGGGCGTCGGGTCGGCCGGGTTAGGCCGGATGCCGTGTGTGGATGCGTGCGGGGTTCCCGCGCCCGAGGATCCTGATCATGCGGAAATCCACTGTTACCGGGTCCGTCCCGGGGTCCACCGCTCGGCGGCTGCGGCACGGCGGTGCGCGGCACGCCATATGCGCGGCCCTCGCCTGCGGTCTGCTGCTGGGAGCGACGGACGCCTGCGGCACCGGTGAGCCGTCGAGCCCGGGCGGCGCGCCGGGCACGAACAACCCGGCGATGTCGCCCTCTCCCCCGGCGTCCGTGGGCTCGCGCCTCCCGGGGGTCGGGGACCGGATGTGGCAGCAGGTGCCGGCCGCGTCCCGCCAGGTCGTGGTCGTCTACGGCGATCGCCGCGACTCGCCCGACAGCCTCCTCGTGCTCTACGAGAGGGGGGCCGCGGGCTGGGAGCGGACGGCGGCCTGGCCCGCGCACAACGGCAGGCTGGGCTGGACCACGGACCACCGCATGGACGACGAGCGCACTCCGGTCGGCGTGTTCGGCCTGACCGACGCGGGCGGCACGCTCGGCAACCCCGGCAGCCGCCTGCCGTACTGGCACGACGACCATGCCTTCGCCTCCACGATCACCGATGACGAGGCACACGCCCACGACTTCGACTACGTCATCGCCATCAACTACAACCGGCTGGTGGGCGCCCCGCCCTACGACTGGTCCCGGCCCGACGGGGTGGAGAAGGGCGGCGGCATCTGGCTGCACCTGGACCACGGGGACGGAACCTCCGCCTGTGTCACGGTCCCGGAGTCCGGCATGCGGACCCTGCTGCGGACCCTTGATCCCGGCGACCACCCCGTGGTCGTGATGGGGGACCGGGAGCGCCTCATGTCCTGAGCGGGTCAACGGGGGCCGTCCTCGTCGAGCCGGGCGAGCCCGTCCCGCCAGCGGCGGCGGCGTTCGTCCCCGGACTGCTCCCACCAGGGTGTGCCGCGTTCGCCCAGCGCGACCTTCGCGCGGTGCACGCGTGCGCGTGCCGTCCGCTCGGCACCCGGGTCGCCCGCGGAGGTCGCGGACCGTACCGCGCGGCGAGCCGCCATGAGATGGCTTCGGAGGCGGGCGGCGGCCTCCTCGGGCAGCGACGGGTCGGTCGCACGCCAGCGCCGCCCGCCGATGACGACGAAGTGTCCGTCGGGCGTCTTCTCCTGTGACTGCTGCGCGTCCACACCGTCGATTCTGCCCGCAGTCGGCCCCGTCGGCCCCCGGACGGCCGTTGACCAGGGACGGAGCCGGTTCGCAGCCGTCGGTCCGGGCGCCCCGGCTCAGCCGCGTGGACCGCTGACGCGTTCCGGCCGGATCACGTAGATCACCCGGACCTGGTCCCGCCCGCCGAACCACGGGTAGGGGCCACCGAGATACTTCCGCGAGAGCGCCTCGATGTGGTCGACGGCGCCCTCGGTGGTCACCCGGACCACCCGGCCGCGGATCTGGACGTAGGAGGACGGCTCCGCGGGGTCGGACACCGCGACGGCCACCCGTGGGTCACGGGCGATGTTCCGGGTCTTCTGGTGCGACTCCACGCTGTTGATCAGTACGTGCTCGCCGTCCGTGTCGACCCAGGTCTGGGTGAGCTGGGGCGAGCCGTCGGGCATCGTCGTGGCGATGTAGCAGGTGCTGGGGCGGCGCAGCAGCGCCACCACGTCCTCACCGAGGGGTACGGGCACCGGTGCTCTCCAGGGTCGTTCGGCGGCTGCTGGGACAAACGTAACGTCGGACCGGGTGACGCGAGGACATCAGGCGCCCCGACCCGGGTACCAGCTCTGTGGAGGTTCATGATGTTCGAGGCGGGAGACATCCGTGAGTGGCGGGGGCACGACGTGGTCGACCCCGGCGGGCGCCGGATCGGCGCCCTGGAGTCGGTCTACGTCGACACCGCCACCGACAAGCCGTTCTTCGCCACGGTGACCGTGGGGCTCCCCACCCGCCGCCGGCTGGCGTTCGTGCCGCTCACCGGCGCGACCGTCGGTCCGGGGTATCTGCGGGTCGCCTTCGCGAAGGACGCGGTGAAGAAGGCTCCCGCCATCGACACCGACGGAGAGCTGCCTGCGTCGCACGAGCCGGCCGTCTTCGCGCACTACGAACTCGACTACGCGCCGGGCGCCGGTGGCGAACGCCGCCTCGGGCGCCGCTGAGGACCCGCCTCCGAACCACCGCGGCACAGCCGCCACCGTCGAACCGTCCGCCGCCGAGCGGCCGAGGCCACCTGGAGAGCCGATGAGTCTGTTTCTGCTCCTGATCCTCGTGGCCCTCGTCCTGGGCATCATCGGGTTCGCCGCCCACGGCCTGTTCTACCTGCTGGTCATCGGGGCCGTCGTACTGCTCGCCGACCTCGGGTACGGCGCCGTGCGCCTGCGCCGCGGCGGCCGGCGGCACCGCGCCGCGCGGTAGCGGCGCCCGCGGCCGGGCGTCCCGGCCTCCGCGTCATGGCGGGGCCGGTGCCCCGACCCGCCATGACGCGGAGGCCGTACGGCTCCTACCGGCGCCACGGCCCGGTCACCGCGAAGGTGGTGCCGGGGGTGTAGCAGTTGACGTACATCGTGCGGCCGTCGGGCGCGAAGGTGACGCCGGCGAACTCGCCCCACTCGGGCTCCTGGTCCGTCCCGATGTTCTGCCGGCCCCGGGCCATCGCGTACACCTCCCCGCCGCGCGTCACGCCGAACACGTGCTGCGCGCCGTTGCCGTCCTCACAGACCATCAGGCCGCCGTCGGCGGCCAGGCAGATGTTGTCCGGGGACTCGCCGGGCAGTTGCACATCGGTGTCCGGGCCGAACACGACGACCAGGGTCAGCCGGCGGCGCGCCGGGTCGTAGCGCCAGATCTGCCCGTAGTGGTCGGCCGCCGAGCCGTCCGCGCTGCGGGCGAAGGACGACACGAAGTACACACAACTTCCGCCCCAGTAGCAGCCCTCCAGCTTCTGCGCGTGGGTGATGCCGCGGGGACCGTAGTCCTGCAGCCGGGTGGGGGTGGCCGCGGCCGACGGATCGGGCACGTCGACCCATTCGACGCCGTCGAAGTGCGCTCCGGTCTCCTGGATCGTCGACAGATCGGGTACGCCGGGCACGCGCATCGCCTGGAGCCGGCCTCCCGCCCGGAGCGAACCGACGCCGCCCAGTGGCTTCTGGGGCAGGAACCGGTAGAAGAGGCCGAAGGGCCGGTCGAAGGCGTCCTCGGTCTCGTAGACGACGCCGTGGCGCGGGTCCACGGCGATCGCCTCGTGCTGGAAGCGGCCCATCGCGGTCAGCGGGACGGCGCCGGTGCGGTGCGGGTCGGTGGGGTGGACCTCGAAGATGAAGCCGTGGTCCTTGGTGTACCCGTTGGTACCGGCCCGGTCCTCGGTCTCCTCACAGGTCAGCCAGGTGCCCCAAGGAGTGCGGCCACCGGCGCAGTTGACGGCCGTGCCGGCGATGGCGACCCGCTCGGACAGCACGCGCCGTCCCGCGTCGAGCGTCAGGGCCGTACAGCCGCCCTTGCCCGCCGGGTCATAGGTGAGACCGGCGACCGTCGGGACCGGGATCCTGGCGGTGACCCGGTTCTCGTGGTTGCGGACGAGGTGCGTACGGCTTCCTCGGCCGGCGAAGGCGGCCATCCCGTCGTGGTTGGAGGGCACCGGGCCCTCTCCCGAGCGGAGCTGGTCCCCCTCGCGGGAGAGCACGGTGTAGCGGAAACCTTTCGGCAGGTCGAGCAGACCGTTGGGGTCGGGCACGAGCGGACCGTAGCCGGTGTCGCCCGGACTCCGCGCGAAGGCGGTGCCGGCGAAGAGTTCGGACAGGGCCCCGGTGAAGGCGATACCCGCCCCCACCGCACTTGCCCGGGCCAGGACCTGACGGCGTGTTGCGGACATGCGGCAGCAACCTTCCTGCTGGCGGACAGGAACTGTGACGCCGCTGTGTCTATCACCTGGTGCGGGCCTCGGGAACCACGCCTGTCGCCCGTGTCACACCGCCGGGGAGGACGCGATCGGCGCCACGGCGGCGGCCCGGTGGGCCCGCGAACGGCTCAGGCGGCCCGGGCCACCGAGCGGACGGCGCTCCCCCGGACGGCGCTTTGCCGGACGGCGCTCTCCCGGACGGCGCTGCCCCGGGCGGACCGAGCGGGGGCGGATCTGACGCGATACGTGACCTTGCCGGGGTCGACGAGCGGGTCACCGAGGACGATGCGGCCGGCCGCGTGCAGCGCGTCGCACTCGTCCACGGGCAGGGCCACGTATCCGGCGCCCCTGCCCGTGGACGGGTCGAACGGCTGCCAGTAGGCGTACCGTCGGCGTCCCCCCTCGTGGACCGTCAGGAAGACCGTGGTGCCCGGGTCCGCGATGATGCGCAGGAGATCGGCGGCGCCACGACCGAGCCGGGCACCCTGGGACCTCTGGTGACGCGGGAGCATCTGCATCAAGAACGGCCTCCAACCGCAGGAACTGACGACCGATTACCCGCTTCGGGCCATATCGATCTCGCTGCACCGGAATTAATCAGACGGCACTGACAATCGCCCGTGCGCCGACCGCGTCCCGCACCGGCCCGGCTCTTGGAACACGGCCCCGCGCCCACCGTCCGGGCCCCGAAAGTCCCGGCCCGCGCGGCGTCCACTCCCCCGGTCCGGCCGGGGGACCCTCCCGCCGGCGCCCGGGTGCCGCCGCGCGGGTCAGGCGTCCCGTCGGGCCCGCGTGGGCTCCGGCTGCGCCGCGTCCCAGCTCCGTCCGGCGGACATCACCGGCGACCGGGTCAGACCGATGATGCCCAGCGCCATGAGGAGGACCCCGGCGATCTCGGGCAGCACCCGCCACCCGAGGGCGATGCTCTCCCCGAAGAGCAGTCCGCCGAGGATGACGCTGATCAGCGCGTCGCCAAGGGTCAGGGCCGGCTGGGAGGCGGCCAGCGTGCCGGCCCGCAGCGCCCACTGCAGGAGCAGGACGCTCAGCAGACCGGTGAGAGCGGCCGCATAGGTGTGCCAGGTGGTCAGGACCCCGGTCACGCCCTCGGGGAACCGGCCGGTCACCTCCTTGATCAGCGCTGCCGTGACCGCGAAGCAGGCGGCGGTCGCGGTGCCGAGGGTGGCGGCCTGCAGGGGCCCGCGCATGCGCCGGGCGGCCGTCAGGAGGACGGCGACACAGCAGGTCAGCCCGCCGCCGACGGCGAGCCAGTGCCAGTCGGAGGCGCGGTCGCCGCCGGGTGCCGGGGAGGCGCTGAGCAGGAAGAGCGCCAGGCCGCCGGCCAGCATCACGAAGGAGCGCCAGGTGCCGGCCGAGGGGCGGCGGCGGAACACGACCGCGCCGATGAGGAGGGTGAACAGCAGTTCGGTGGCCAGCAGGGGCTGGACCAGCGAGAGCTGCCCGGAGTCCAGGGCGATCACCTGGAAGACCGCGGATGCCGCCATGGCCAGTGCTCCCGCCCACCAGAAGGGGCGCCGCAGCAGTCCCGCCAGGCGGGCCGTCGCCGCGCGGACGCCGTGACCGGAGACCGCGTCGGGCTCGACCGCGGCCCGCCGCTGCAGGACCGACGCCGCCCCGTTGGACAGCGCGGACAGCAGCGCCGTGATGACGGTGAGCACGTTCATGCGACTGCCTGTCGTTCGCGGGATGATCCCGGCGGGCGGCCACCGCACGCTCGGTAGGCGGACAAAGATAGCCAAAGCGAACAAAGACGTATCCGCCGTACACGGTGATAAACCTGGTCATACCGGCCGTACGCGAAGGGTGGGAACCGGTCACCGCCTGTCGGCGGCCGGTGTCACGGACACCCGTCGTCCCAGATCCCAGTCTTCAGTCCCAGTTCCCAGTTCCCAGTTCCTTCGAGGTGACCATGCCGCACACGTGCCCCCGGCCGTGCCCGTACCCGCCGGCCCACCGCTCCGTCCCGGGGGTCCGCTCGGCCGGACGGACCACCGCCGTCACGCCGGTGCGGCGTCTGCCGTGAGCCGGCTGCTGGTGGTCAGCGCGAGCATGGGGTCGGGCCACGACGCGGTGGCCCGGGAGCTGGCCCGGCGGCTGCGCGCCGGCGGGCACGAGGCCGTGCACCGGGACGTGCTGGAGCTGTTGCCCGCCCGTGTCGGGGCAGGGCTGCGCGGCTTCTACCGCGCGACGATCCGGCACGTCCCCGCCCTCTACGGGGGCATCTACGCCGCCTTCTTCAGGGGCGGCACGGGGCCGCGGCCGGGCAGCGCGCCGCTCGCCGCGCTCGCCGGCGACCGGCTGCGGGCGGAGGTGGCGCACGAGCGCGCCGACGCGGTCGTGTCGGTCTTCCACCTCGCCGCCCAGCTCACCGGCGGGATGCGGGCCCGGGGGCGGCTGGCGGTGCCCAGCGCGGTGGTCATCACCGACTTCGCCGTGCACCGGCAGTGGCTGCACCGGGGCAACGACCTGCACCTGTGTCTCACCCCGCGGATCGCCCGGGAGGTGGAGCACCGGCTGGGGCGCCCCGCCACCGCCTGCGGTCCGCTGCTGGCGGACCGCTTCCGGCCGCACCCCGCGGGTGAGGCGTCCTGGCGCCGGCGGCTCACGGCGGGTGGCGCAGGCCCGCCCGTCCTGCTGTCGGCGGGCGCGTGGGGGGCGGGCAGCCGGCTCGGCGCGACGGCCCGGCTGCTGGCCGGGGCGGGCTATCTGCCGGTCGTCCTGTGCGGGCGGAACGAGCGCCTGCGCCGCGTGGTGTCGAAGGTGCCGGGAACGCTCGCGCCGGCATGGGTGGACGACATGCCGGGTCTGCTCTCGGCGTGCGCGGCGGTGGTCGACAACGCGGCGGGGCAGACGTCGCTGGAAGCGCTGGCCGTCGGGGTGCCGGTCGTCGGGTACCGTCCGATCCCCGGTCACGGCGCCGAGGGGGTGCACCGCATGGCGGCGCTCGGCCTGACCGAGCACGCCGCCGACCCGTGGCAGCTCGTGCAGTCCCTGGACCGTCTCACCTCGGGCGGCCCGGGATCCGGCCGCCGCGACGCGGCCGCCCGCGGCCTGGTCCGGGGCGACGTCGTGAGCCCGCTGGAACGTCTCTGCTCCTGAGGCCAGGGGACGTGACCCGGGTCAACCGTCGCGGGCCGTGCGGCCCGGGGGTGCCGGTGGTGCCGGTGGTGCCGGACGCGCGACGCCGTGTTCGCCCAGCGGTCCGACGGTCAGACCCGCCTCGCGGCAGGCAGCGACCAGCCCAGGCAGCGCGCCCAGCGCCGCCCGCCAGCAGTCGGGTGCCGCGTGCCGGTCGGTGTCGTGCAGCAGCACCGTGCCGCCACCCCCGAGATCCGGCAGGACGGTCGCCAGCACGGAGGCCGCGGTGGCATCGGCCGTCCAGTCGCGGCCCCAGGCGGTCCACAGGACCGGGCGCAGCCCGGTACGGCGCGCGGCCAGCAGCCGGTCGCCGGTCAGAATGCCGTACGGGGGCCGGTACCAGACGGGGCTCGTGCCGGAGACCTCCGCCACGGCGTCCGCGGCCCGGGCCAGCCGCCGGGTCTCCCTGACCGGTGCGGGCCGCCAGGGGCGGTCGTGCGTCCAGCCGTGCACCGCGAGTTCGTGGCCGCGCCGGACGATCTCCCGGGTCAGCCGCCCGTGGGCCGGCACCCGCTCGCCCAGCACGAAGAACGTGGCGCGGACCGCCAGCCGGTCCAGCGCGTTGAGGAAGGCGGGCGTGGAGCGGGGATCAGGGCCGTCGTCGAAGGTCAGCGCCACGTGGTCGGCACGCCCGGCGCCGGCGAGGGCCGGCAGCCAGGCGCGGCGCGGTCCGGGCAGCCAGGAGGCGGCCGGGACGATGTGGGCGGCGGCGGCCAGCAGGGGCGCGGTGGCGACGGCCGCGGTGAGCAGCCGGCCGCGGTGGGCAGAGCTCCGCATGCGCGTCTCCCTTCATGTCCGCTGCGGTCCCTCGGTCGCCGGGCGGGACGGGTCCCGGTCCGGTCGTCAGCCGAACCGGGCCGCCAGGCGGCGATACGGCGTGGGTGCCAGGCCGCGCAGCGCGACCGGGATGCGGAGCCAGCCGGGCACGAACACCTCGTGGCGTCCGCCGCGTACCGCCTCGACCACCGCCGCGGCCACCCGCTCGGGCGGGACCGGACGCGGGCGGCGGCGGGAGTAGGGAACCCCTCTCCTGGCGAAGAAGGGGGTGTTCACCACGCCCGGTACGACGTGGGTCACCCCGACGCCGGTGCCGTTCAGCTCGTATCGCAGCGCGTCGGCGAAGGCGCCGAGGCCCGCCTTGGCCGCGGAGTACACCGCTTCCTCGCGCACCCCGACGCATCCCGCGACGGAGCCGATGAGCACCAGCCGGCCCCGGCCGCGCGCCACCATGTGCGGCAGCACCTGGCGGACCAGGTGCATCACCGAGGCCAGGTCGACGGTGAGCACCCGGTCCACCTCGCCGCCGGGCATCGAGGTGAACGGTCCGGCCCAGCCCACTCCGGCCGCGGTGACGAGGAGATCGACGCCCGGTGCCCGGCTCAGGGCCCGTTCGGCGAGCTGCCGGGCGCCGTCCGCGCCGGCCAGGTCGCAGGGGATCGCGACGCCCGCCGTCTCGCGCGCCACCGCGTCCAGCCGGGCCCGGTCGCGCCCGGACAGCAGCAGCGTCCACCGCTCCCCCGCCAGGGCCCGCGCGACCGCCGCGCCGATCCCGGAGGACGCGCCCGTCACGAGCGCCACGCCCGTCGTGGGCACGGTGCCCGGCAGGAGGGTGGACGGGGCGGGGTACGGATCCGCCGTCGCGCGTCCCAAGCTGAACCTCCTCGAGTGGTGGTCCCCGGGGCGGCCTCGGGGACCGCCGGCCGCTCATGAGCGCACTCTCTCCGCCCCGCCCGTCCCCGTGCGTCCGTGCGCCGTGCGCCCGTCCGTGCCGGCGACCATCGAGGGATAGCCGGACCTCACGGCTTTCAAACGTGCGGCGGCCCCGGCCCCGCGGGCACGGGAGCCGCTCGGGCACCGCAACGCCGGGGGCCCGCCGCGCCGAAACCGGTGAGCTGACCGCTTACCGGCCGTCCGGCGCTCCGGGGCGCCGGACGGCGGCGCGCGAACGGCACGGCGATGAGCCATGCGGGTGTTCTTTCCGGGACGGTCCCGGCCGGGGTCCCGCCGTCCGGAGCCTTCGCCCGGCCGGGACGGGAGGATGGCCCGCCGTGGTGTACCTCTTCGGCCTTCCCGCCGCGTGTCTGCTGGGCTTCGGCTTCGTGCTGCAGCAGCACGCGGCCGAACGCGAACCGCTGTCCCTGATGCTGTCCTTCCGGCTGCTGCTGGACCTGATGCGGGTGCCGCTGTGGCTGGCGGGCATCGGCTGCATGGTGGTCGGCCAGGTGCTCGGCGCGCTGGCGCTTACGCAGGGCAGCCTCGCCCAGGTGGAGCCGTTGCTCACCATGAACCTGCTCTTCGCGATGGCGCTGGCCCGGTGGATGGGCGACCAGCCGCTGGGCTGGTCGGGGTGGCTGGGGGCGCTCGCCCTCAGCGGCGGGGTCGCGGCCTTCGTGCTGGCGGGACGCCCGCACGAAGGCCAGGGCGAGGTCGGCGCCCTGCGGCACTGGGTGGTGATCGGCTGCGTGCTGGGGGTCGCCGGCATCCTCGTGGTCATCTCCCAGCGGCTGCGGCTGCTGCACCGGCCGCCTCTGCTCGCCGCGGCGGCCGGCACGCTGTACGGCCTGCAGGACGCGCTCACCCGGGTCTGCGGCGGCATCTTCGGCGCCGAGGGGCTCACCGGACTGCTGGCCTCCTGGGAGCCCTGGGGCGTGGTGGCGCTCGCGGTGGTGGGGCTGCTGCTCGTCCAGAGCGCCTTCGAGGCCGGGCCGCTGCGGCTGTCCCTGCCGGCGCTGAGCGCCGCCGAGCCGCTGAGCGGCATCGCCTGCGGCATCGGCTTCCTCAACGACGAACTGCGCACGACACCGGGCGCGCTGGCCTGGCAGGCGGCCGGCGTGGTGGCGGCGCTCACGGGGGTCTTCGTACTCGGCCGGCATCCGGTCATGCCGAGTGGCGAACGCCGCCCCGAGCCGCCACCGCACCATCTGATCCACCGGCACTGACCGACTGCGGGGTGCGAGCGGCGGGCCGGGCGGCGCTCTCCAGCAGCAGGGCGTGGACGAAAGCACGGGGGGTGCCGCGCGGACGGCGCCGGGCGGTGCCGAACGGAGCGGGGCGCAGGTTCCCCGTCCGCCGACCGCGCGCGGGCGTGCAGCGCGTGCTCGTGCGGCGGGAAGGAGGTGACGGTCATCGCTCCGGTCTCCTCCCCCGGTCGGCCCGCGGCCGGATACCCTCCCTGACGCCCCGTGGGAACGCGACGCCACGGTCCAAGGACCGTCACACGGTGTCGCGTGGGTCCGTGCAGAACACCGGTACCCGCTGGACGAGGTTGTTGGCGAAGCCGCCCCGGTTCCAGGACTGTTCCAGCGGCTGGGTGTTCCCGGCCGCGTCGTGGGCGCGGGCGCTCAGTACGTGGTCGCCGGGATCGGCGGTCCATTCGTGACTCCACCGGCGCCACGCCCAGCGGTGTCCGTGGTCCGGTTCGAGATCGGCCGGGTGGTGGCTCGCGCCGCCGTCCGTGCTGACCTCCACCGCCGTCACCGGGGCGCGCCCGGACCAGGCCCGTCCCTCGATGCGGACGGAGCCCGGTGCGACGACCCGCGTGCGGGACATGAAGTCGGGGAAGCCGGGCGGGATCAGCAGCGCCCGGGGAGCGATGCGCGTGACGGCCGCTCCCGCCTCGTCCGGCTCCTGCCTGATCCGGTAGGCGACGGACTGCTGGAAGCCGGTGAAGGGCCGGTCGGCGACGGTGATGGCGCGCAGCCACTTCACCTGGGCCATGCCGTACCAGCCGGGCACCACCAGGCGCAGGGGTCTGCCGTGCTGCGGCGGCAGGGGCGCGCCGTTCATGGCGTAGGCCACCAGGACCTCGGGCTCCGTGCCGGTGGCGACGCCGAGCGGGAGGGCGCGCTCGTAGTCCTGTTCGACACCGCGTTCCACTCCGTGGTCGGCGCCGGTGAAGACGACGTCGACGGCGTCGGGGGCGACACCGGCCTCGGCCAGCAGGAGGCGCAGCGGTACCCCCGTCCAGTCCGCCGTGCCCACCGCTTCCAGCAGCCAGGGCTGGCTCACCGGTCTCGGCGACAGCAGGGCTCTGCCGTTTCCGGCGCACTCCAGGGTCACGCGCGTGGTGACGGCGGGGAAGGCGCGCAGGTCCGCGGCCGAGAGGGTGAGGGCGCGCCGCACCCGCCCGTCGAGCGTCAGCCGCCAGGCCGCGTCGTCCGGTACGTCAGGGATGTCGTAGTGGGTGAGGACGTAGTGCAGGCCCGGCGGGGTCAGGTCGTAGCGCAGGGCCTCCAGCGGCAGGCCGTGGTTGCGGGCGGCCAGCGCCAGTTCGTCCTGCCCGAGGCCCTCGCCCGCGGCGGCCAGCCGGGCAGGAGCGCTCACGTCGGTGAGTCGACGCCCCATGCCGTCGATTATTCGCCTCGCCCCGCGCTCGCGCACCGGCTGGATCGGCGCGGCCCGCGCTCGCGGGGTGCGGCCGGCGTCTTGACGTCCCGGGCGGCAGTGGCGATCCTCGGGGCAGATTGTGTCGTACATGACAACCCTGCCTGGACGACACCGCGCCATCCCGCCGACCGAGGGACGTGGGCCGTGACCGTACGCAGAAGCCCGTACCGCCACCGCAAGGAGGCGGGCGTCCTCGCGGCGCTGCTCCTGGTGCTGGCCGTCGTCCTGAGCCCGACGCCGAGTTCGGCGGCGGCCGGGAACGACTGGTGGACACCCGTGGCACGGCCCGCACCGGACGCGCGGATCGACGTCACCGGCGAGCCGTTCAAGGGCACCGACGCCCAGGGCCGGGTGCGGGGGTTCGCCGACGCCCACGACCACCTGTTCGCCAACGAGGCCTTCGGCGGCCGTCTCATCTGCGGCAAGGTGTTCTCCGAGGCCGGGATCGCCGACGCGCTCAAGGACTGCCCCGAGCACTACCCCGACGGCTCGCTCGCCGTCTTCGACTTCATCACCAAGGGCGGCGACGGAAGGCACGACCCGGTCGGCTGGCCGACGTTCAAGGACTGGCCCGCGCACGACTCGCTGACCCACCAGCAGAACTACTACGCGTGGGTGGAGCGCGCCTGGCGCGGCGGTCAGCGCGTGCTCGTCAACGACCTGGTCACCAACGGCGTGATCTGCTCGGTCTACTTCTTCAAGGACCGCGGCTGCGACGAGATGACCTCGATCCGGCTGCAGGCGAAGCTGACGTACGACCTCCAGTCCTACGTCGACCGGATGTACGGCGGCCCCGGCAAGGGCTGGTTCCGCATCGTCACCGACAGCGCGCAGGCCCGCGAGGTCATCGAGCAGGGCAAACTCGCGGTCGTGCTGGGCGTGGAGACCTCCGAGCCGTTCGGCTGCAAGCAGATCCTGGACGTCCCGCAGTGCGACCGGCACGACATCGACGCAGGGTTGGACGAGCTGTACGCGCTCGGCGTGCGCAGCATGTTCCTCTGCCACAAGTTCGACAACGCGCTGTGCGGGGTCCGCTTCGACTCCGGCGGACTGGGAACGGCCATCAACGTGGGGCAGTTCCTGTCGACCGGCACCTTCTGGAAGACCGAGAAGTGCGCGGGCCCGCAGCACGACAACCCCATCGGCTCGGCGGCCGCGCCGGGAGCCGAGGCGAAGCTTCCCGCCGGCGTGAGCGTCCCCGCGTACGACGCGGACGCGCAGTGCAACGTCCGCGGACTCACCGGTCTCGGCGAGTACGCCGTGCGCGGCATGATGAAGCGCAAGATGATGCTGGAGATCGACCACATGAGCGTCAAGGCCGTGGGCCGCGCGCTCGACATCCTGGAGGCCGACTCCTATCCCGGCGTGATCTCCTCGCACAGCTGGATGGACATGAACTGGACCGAACGGGTCTACGGCCTCGGCGGGTTCGTCGCCCAGTACATGAACGGCTCGCAAGGGTTCGTCGCCGAGGCGAACCGCACCAAGGCGCTGCGGGAGAAGTACGGCGTCGGCTACGGCTACGGCACGGACATGAACGGCGTCGGCGGCTGGCCGGGACCCCGGGGCGCGGACGCACCCGACAAGGTCGTCTACCCCTTCCGCAGCGTCGACGGCGGCTCACTGATCGACCGTCAGACCACCGGTGAGCGCACCTGGGACCTCAACACCGACGGGGCCGCGCACTACGGCATGGTGCCGGACTGGATCGAGGACATCCGGCGGGTGGGCGGCCAGGACACGGTGAACGACCTCTTCCGCGGAGCCGAGTCCTACCTCGGCACCTGGGGCGCGGCCGAACGGCACCAGGCGTCCGTCGACCTCGCCGACGGGGCGCCGGCCACGGCCAGTTCCTCCGAGTGGAACCCGTTCACCAGCTACGCTCCCGGCCGGGCGGTGGACGGCCGGCGGGACACCCGGTGGGCCAGTGACTGGAGCGACGGCCAGTGGCTGCGGATCGACCTGGGCTCGACCCATCTGGTCGGACGGGTCACGCTCGACTGGGAGCGGGCGTACGGCAGTTCGTACCGGATCGAGCTCTCGACGGACGGGGAGAACTGGCGGACCGCCTGGTCGACCACCACCGGCGACGGCGGTCTGGACACCGCGCGCTTCACCCCCGCACCGGCCCGCTGGGTCCGCGTCACGGGCACCGGACGCGGGACCCAGTGGGGCTACTCGCTGTACGAGGTCGGCGTCCACAGCGGCTGACACCGGCGTCACCGGCCGCTCAGGAGCGGCCGCTCCCCGACCCCGCCGTCCCGCCCGGCACACCCTCCGGCGCAGGCGGCGGAGCCGGACCGGTGGACGGCGGGGCGGCCGGGGCCTCGTCGTCCAGGTCGCCGCGCAGGGCCGCCATGGCGAAAGCCACCATGGAGGCGAGGAGGAACAGGGCGAGCGGCCCCCAGAGCGCCGGGACCGCCCACATCGGCCAGTCGTTGGCCGACTGCGCCCAGAGCGCCAGGACGGCGGTGACGGCCATGCCGGCACCGTGCCACCGCACCACGGCGGCCGCGCGGGCGTGCCGCCGGTCGCCCCGGGCGAGCAGGGACCACACCGCCCCGACGAGCGCCGTCACGCCGAACGAGCCGCAGGCCAGAGTGCCACCGAGCCGGTCCTCGGGCCACCCCACCGGCCCGTCGGACGTCTGCTGCCGCCGCCCCTCGGCGTCCCGCACCTCGACGACACGGCCGTGCCAGATCAGCCCGACGACCTCGTCGCCCGGTTCCAGCTCGGACGCCACGGGCTCGGCCTGCCGGAACGTCACCCGCCACGGCCTGCCGGAGGGCAGCGCCAACCGGGCCTCGGGCGACTCACCGCGCTTCCCGCGGTGCAGGTCGGCCGTGCGGACGGTGAAATCCTGCCGCCACACGCAGCCCGACGGCTTCACCGGCACGGAGGCACACGCCGGCGCGGCCCGGTACGCGCGCTCCCGCTCCAGCGCCCCCCGCATCCCACAGGCCGTCGCCACTCCCCCGCCGAGCGCCACCACGGCGATCAGCAGCCACATCACACCCCGCAGCCCGTCGTGCTCCCCCACCCCGCCCTGCCTCCTCGCCCACCCGCCCCGCGACGTTCCGTGCGCGTACTCGATCACGCCGGCCCGGGACCGCCCAGGCCCGGCACCGGCAGCGACACCCCGGCGGGCCTGCCGGACCTCGGCAACGAACCACGGGCGGTCCGGTGGCCGGCGCTCGGTTCACGCGGCGCCGTCTTGTGGAGAGCCGCCCCAGCCACTTCAATGCTCCCTACCTCCCCACAGGAGAACACCTGTCCCACACACCCAGTGAAGGGGTTCTTCTTGACCGCCATCCGCGCCACCGCCGTCACCGCGGCCACCTGCGCCCTCGTCCTCGCCGCCGCGCTGCCGTCCTCCGCGATCAACTCGTACAACGCCACTCCCGCGCCCGAACGCACCGAAGTGGGCGCCCTCGTGGCCACCTGGGACGACGACGGCGATCCGGCGACCCCGGACCGCGCCGACTGGGTGTGCTCCGGCACCATGGTCGACGCCGGCACCTTCCTGACCGCCGCGCACTGCACCAGCGACTGGCCGGCCGGCGTCAGGTTCTACGTCTCCCTCGACCAGGACGTCCAGTCCGGGCTCGACGCCGCCGCGAAGCGCTACCCCGGCGACCCGGCCGCCCAGGCGAACGCCGTCGCGGTGGAGGGCACCGCGCACACGCACCCCGACTATCCGGGCCCAGCCTCCGACACGCACGACATCGCGGTGATCGAACTGCCCGCCGCGAAGGTCGCGTCCCGCTGGTCGTTCACCCCGGCCACCCTGCCGGCCGCGAACCAGCTGGGCACCCTCACGTCGAAGGAGCTGGACTCCACCGACTGGGTCGTCGCCGGGTACGGCACCCAGGAGGCGGCGCGGGGCCCGGGCGGCCAGACGCACCCGGGCGGCGGGGTCCGCATGAAGGCCCCCGTGGGCTTCAACGCCCTCAACACGGCATGGGTCCGCCTCGCCATGACGGCACCCCAGGGCAACGGCGGTGCCTGCTACGGCGACTCCGGCGGCCCCAACTTCGCGTTGCTCGGCGGCAAGAGGGTCCTCACCTCCACGACCATCACCGGCGACACCCCGTGCTACGCCACGAACGTCACCTACCGCCTCGACACACCCGGAGCCCGGGCGTTCCTGTCCCCGTTCGTGAAACTCCCGTAACAACCGCACGACGCCGCCGCCGGCCGGCCGCACCACGACTCGCGGGCCGGCCGCGGCACTGCCCCGTCTTCGACGGAGCGCCGTCCGGGGTGGAACCCGGACGGCGCTGCGTCAGGTCCGGCCCGAGCGGGCCGGGTTCCGGTTCAGGCCGCCGTCGCCCCTCCGTGGTCCGCGTCGCGGTGGATCGGGGTGTCCGTGCCGGTGAGGGGGACGCCCGTGCCGCCCCGCCGGGCGGCGACGACCTCCGCCACGATCGACAGGGCCGTCTCCTCCGGGGTGCGGGCACCGAGGTCGAGTCCGATCGGGGACCGGAGCCGGGCCAGTTCCCGGGCGCTCACGCCCTCTTCCCGCAGCCGCCGCGCACGGTCCTCGTGGGTGCGGCGCGAGCCGAGCGCGCCGACGAACGCCACCGGCAGCGCGAGGGCCACCTTCAGCAGCGGTACGTCGAACTTCGCGTCGTGGGTGAGGACGCACAGCACCGTGCGGGCGTCGGTCTCCGTCCGCCGCAGATAGCGGTGGGGCCAGTCGACGACGACCTCGTCGGCGTCGGGGAAGCGGGCCCGGGTGGCGAAGACGGGCCGGGCGTCGCAGACGGTCACGTGGTAGCCGAGGAACTTTCCGGCCCGGGCCAGCGCGGACGCGAAGTCCACCGCCCCGAAGACGATCATGCGCGGGGGCGGCACGTTCGACTCGACCAGCAGGGTGATGCCGCCGGGGCAGCGCGAGCCGTCCTCGGCGACGTCCACCGTGCCGGTGCGCCCCGCCTCCAGCAGTGCCCCGGCCTCGGCCACCGCCGTCCGGTCCAGGTCCCGGTGGCCGCCGAGACCACCCTCGTGCGTGCCGTCGGGCCGTACCAGCAGTGCGTGGCCGAGGAGTTCGGCCGGGCCCCGGACGACCCGGGCGAGGGCGGCCGGCCGGCCGTGGGCGGCAGCCGACAGAGCCGTCGCCAGGGCCGTGCGGGCGGGCGCCGGCGCCCCCACCGGCGTGATCAGCACCTCGATGGTGCCGCCGCAGGTCAGGCCGACGGCGAAGGCGTCCTCGTCGCTGTACCCGAACCGCTCCAGGACGCTCTCGCCGGTCTCCAGCGCCTGCCGGCACAGCTCGTAGACGGCGCCCTCCACGCATCCGCCGGAGACCGAGCCGATGACGGTGCCCTCGCGGTCGACGGCGAGGGCCGCGCCGGGTCCGCGGGGCGCGCTGCCCGCGACCGCCACCACGGTGGCGACGGCGAACTCCCGGCCCTCCCGCATCCAGTGGTCCAGCTCCTCGGCCAGATCAAGCATCCGGCGCTCCTCCGGCGGCGAGGACGCGGTCGGGCCGGATCGGCAGGTTGCGGTGGCGAACGCCGGTCGCGTGCCAGACCGCGTTGGCGATGGCGGCCGCGGCGCCCACGATGCCGATCTCGCCGATGCCCTTGATCCCCACCGGGTCGTCGGGATCGGTGTCCTCGATCCAGTCGGCCTCGATGTGCGGGACGTCGGCGTGCGTGGCCACGTGGTATCCGGCGAGGTCGGCGCCGACGTGGCCGCCGCTGGCGCGGTCCCGGACGGCCTCCTCGTGCAGGGCCATGGAGATGCCCCAGGTCATGCCGCCCAGGAACTGGCCGCGTGCGGTGAGCGGGTTGACGATCCGGCCGGCGGCGAAGATGCCGAGCATCCGGCGCACGCGCACCTCGCCGGTGGCCACGTCCACGGCGACCTCCGCGAACTGGGCGCCGTAGGAGTGCCGTTCGGCGGGTGCGAGGGCTCCGATGGCGGCGGTGGTGTCCGACCGTACGGTGATGCCCTCCGCCGGGATGTCCCCGCTCAGCGCGAGTCGTTCGCGCAGTTCGGCGCCGGCCGTCGTGACCGCCCAGGACCAGGAGCGGGTGCCCATGGAGCCGCCGGCGATCATCGCCGGGCCGAAGTCGCTGTCGCCGATGCGGACCCGGACGCGGTCGGGGGCGACGCCCAGGGCGTCCGCGGCGACGAGGGTCAGCGCGGTGCGGGCTCCGGTTCCGATGTCGGCGGCGGCGATACGGACGGTGAAGGTGCCGTCCGGGTGGGCGGTCGCGGTGGCGGTGGACGGTGCGGCGCCGGCGCCGAAGGAGGCGGCGGCGGTGCCGGTGCCGAGCAGCCAGCGGCCGTCGCGGCGCCGTCCGGGACGCGGGTCGCGGTCCGCCCAGCCGAACCTGCGGGCGCCTTCCTCGAAGCAGGCGGGCAGGCTGCGGCCGGCGAAGGGCAGCCCGGAGACCGGTCCCCGCTCCGGCTCGTTGCGCAGGCGCAGTTCGATCGGGTCGATGCCGCACCGCTCGGCGAGTTCGTCCAGCGCCGCCTCCAGCGCGAACGAGCCCGGCGCCTCGCCGGGGGCCCGCATCCAGGTGGGCGTCGGCAGATCGAGCCGTACCACGCGGTTGGCGGTGTGGTGGGCGTCGGCGTCGTACATCACCCGCGCCACCCCGGCGCTGGGTTCGACGAACTCGTGCACCGTGGAGGTGACGCTCACCGAGCGGTGCTCAAGCGCGCGCAGCCGGCCGGTGGCGTCGGCGCCCAGCCTGACGTGCTGCGTGGTCGGGCTGCGGTAGCCGGCCAGCGAGAACATCTGGCGCCGGGTCAGCACCACGCGTACGGGGCGCCGCAGGGCGGTCGCGGCCATCACGGCGGCCACCTGGTGGGCGCGGACGCCCTTGCTGCCGAAGCCGCCGCCGACGTGCTCGGAGCGCACCCGCACCGAGGCCGGGTCGAGCGAGAAGAGGTTGGCGAGTTCACCGACGACCCAGGTGGCGCCCTGGTTGGAGTCGACCACCTCGAGCCGGCCGCCGTCCCAGCGGGCGGTCGCCGCGTGCGGCTCCATCATGCTGTGGTGCTCTTCGGGGGTGGTGTACTCGGCGTCCACGACATGGGCGGACGCGGCCAGTTCGGCGTCGAGGTCGCCCTTCCCGGTCACCGCCGGCATGAAGCCGTCCACCGGGTAGGCGTCCGGGTGCTCGCCGTCGAAGTCGATGTCGTGGGGCTCTTGCTCGTAGTGCACGACGAGCGATTCGGCCGCTTCCCGGGCCTGTTCCGGCGTCTCGGCGACGACCAGCGCCACCGGCCAGCCGAGATGCGGCACCCGGTCGTGCTGGAAGACGGCGCAGGTGGGGTCGGGGGGCGTGCCCAGCATTCCGACGTAGTCGGTGTTGAGACGCGGGGCCTCGCGGTGGTCCAGGACGGCGACGACGCCCGGCATGGCCAGGACGGCGTCGGTGTCGAGGGCGGTGATGCGGCCGCGGGCCACCGTGGAGAGGACCAGCCAGCCGTGCGCCATACCCGCGAAGGGGATCTCCCCCGAGTAGCGGGCGGCTCCGGTGACCTTGTCCCTGCCTTCCACGCGGGTGTGCGCGGTGCCGACGGAGGCCGCCTGCGCGGGGGTGCCGGTCGTGACGGTGGTCATCGGGCGGCCTCCTCGGCGAGTTCGGTCAGGACGGCCACCACCAGGTTGCGCATCAGGGTCACCTTGTATCCGTTGTGGGGCAGTGGCCGGGCCGCGGCGAGTTCGGCGTCCGCGGCGGCGGCGAAGGTGTCGGCGCCGGCGGGCGCGCCGGTCAGGACGCTTTCGGCCGCGTGGGCCCGCCAGGGGCGGGACGCGACCGCGCCCAGGGCCAGACGCGCGTCCCGGACCACGCCGTCCCGGATGTCGAGCGCGGCCGCGACCGAGCCGATCGCGAAGGCGTACGAGGCCCGCTCACGCACCTTGCGATAGCGGGAGTGGGCGGCGACCGGCGCGGGCGGCAGCGAGACACCGGTGATCAGGGCGCCCGGCGGAAGGGCGGTCTCGTGGTGCGGGGTGTCGCCGACGGGCAGGTAGAAGTCGGCCAGCGGCGACTCCCCCGGTCCGTCCGCGGTCTCGAAGTGGACGACGGCGTCGAGCGCGGTGAGCGCGACACCCATGTCCGAGGGGTGCACGGCGACGCAGTGGTCGGAGGCCCCGAGAATGGCGTGGTTGTGGTGCTCGCCCTGGAGGGCGGGGCAACCGCTGCCGGGGACACGCTTGTTGCAGGGCTTGGAGATGTCGGTGAAGTAGCCGCAGCGAGTGCGCTGCAGCAGGTTCCCGCCGACGGTGGCCATGTTGCGCAGCTGCCCGGACGCCCCGGCCAGCACCGCCTGTGCCAGCACCGGGTAGTGGCGTCGGACCGCGGGATGGGCGGCCAGGTCGCCGTTGGTGACGGTCGCGCCGATCCGCAGGCCGCCGTCGCCGGTCGACTCGATCTCGTCCAGCGGCAGTTCGCGGATGTCGACGAGCCGGCCCGGCCGCTCCACACCGGTCTTCATCAGGTCGACGAGGTTGGTGCCGCCGCCGAGGAAACGCGCGTCCGGGTCGGCGCCGAGCACGGCGACGGCACCGGCGACGTCGGACGCCCGCTGATAGCCGAACTCCCTCATGCCACGGCCTCCTTCGTGCCCGGCGCGGGAGCGGCGGCGTCCGCTTCGGTCCCCGCCGCGCGGGCCACCGCCCGGACGATGGAGACGTACGCGCCGCAGCGGCACAGGTTCCCGCTCATCCGCTCCCTGATCTCCTCGGCGGTCAGGGGTGGCGGTCCCGCTTCGGGACTGAGGTCACCGGTGACGGCGCTGGGCCAGCCCGCCGCGTGTTCCTCGATCACCCCGATCGCCGAACAGATCTGGCCGGGTGTGCAGTAGCCGCACTGGAAGCCGTCCAGGTCGAGGAAGGCCTGCTGCACGGGGTGGAGCTGATCGCCGTCGGCCAGACCCTCGACGGTGGTGATCTCGCGGCCCTCGGCCGCCACGGCCAGTTGCAGACAGGCCACGGTCCGGCGGCCGTCCACCAGGACGGTGCAGGCGCCGCACTGGCCCTGGTCGCAGCCCTTCTTGGTGCCGGTGAGATCGAGGCGCTCGCGCAGGGCGTCGAGCAGGGTGGTGCGGTGGTCGACGGGCAGTGTGTACTTCTCGCCGTTGATCTTCAGGGTGATGACACTGGACGTCGATGAGGCCATGAGCAGCTTCTTTCGCATTTCCAGAAGATGGGGGGTGGCCCGGCGACGGAGTGCCGGACGGTGCGGAGAGTGCGTGGTGCGGGCCGTTGCCGCTGTGGGCGAAGCGAGGTGCGGGGCGCTTGGACCGAAAGGACGGACGCGGACTGCCGCGGGTTCGCGGCCCCGGCTATCGTGGACGCAACAACCGGACAGCTGTCCGCTACCTGGAAAACCTAACGGACAGCTGTCCGGTTAGCAAGGGCGAGGTTCGGCCACGGACCTGCGAGGAGGACGAGTGCCACTCAGAGACGACTCACCCCGGCGCTCGGACGCGCAGCGCAACCGTGAGCGCATCCTGGAGGTGGCCCTCGTGGAGCTGACGCGCTGCGCCGACGCCCCGCTGAGCGCGATCGCCAAGAAGGCCGGTGTCGGGCAGGGCACGTTCTACCGGAACTTCCCCAATCGTGAGGCGCTGGTCCTGGAGATCTACCGGCACGAGATACAGCAGGTCGCCGACAGCGCGGCCCAGCTCCTGCGGACCCGGACGCCCGAGGAGGCCCTGCGCGCCTGGATGGACCGGCTGGCCGAGTTCGCCATGGCCAAGGCCGGCCTGGCCGACGCCATCCGCCAGGTCACGGGCACGCCGGGCAGCCCGGCGAAGCCGACGCACACTCCGGTGACCTCCGCGGCGGAACTGCTGCTGCGCGCCAACGAGGAGGCCGGCGCCATCCGCCCCGGCATCACGGCGGACGACTTCATCCTGGCCATCGCCGGTCTCTGGCAGCTCGACCCGCACGACGACTGGCGGTCACGCGCCACCCGGCTCCT
The DNA here is from genome assembly GCF_053593175.1 of Streptomyces sp. NPDC002386. Lineage (NCBI taxonomy): Bacteria > Bacillati > Actinomycetota > Actinomycetes > Kitasatosporales > Streptomycetaceae > Streptomyces > Streptomyces sp. NPDC002386. The sequence continues at coordinate 160,406 of NZ_JBSFBX010000005.1, read as the reverse complement.
CGACCTCGTCATGGACGGCCTGCGCACGGGGGCGCCAGGGCCGCGGGGACGGTAGGGGCGCGCGACCACGAAGGGTGTGCGGGGCAGGCGGCGGTTGCGCGACCCCGTCCCGAGGACGCCCCGCCTCCGCCCCTCACGCGCCACGACCCGAGACACACCCGCGCGCTCCACCTGCTCCCCCCGCGGGCCTGCCCGGAGCGCACCCCGCCTCCGGCCCGCACACGACCCCGACCCGGGACGCACCCGCGGACGCGGTCCCCGACGCCGGCCACGCACCCGTGCAGCCGTTTCCGGTCCGCCCCGTCGCCCAGACGCGCCCTGGCCCTCAAGATCGAGGACGGCGGCGGCCGGGCCCTGGGCCCGGTCCTGGCCCGTGCCCTGCGCATGGCCGGTGTCACCGCGCCCGTGATCGACCGGGTGGGCCGCGTGCCCCTGCTGGGCGGCGGCCGGGAGGTGGGAGAGGTCCTGCCGGTCTTCTGAGTCCGAGCGCCGGGGCGGCGGCCGCCGGCCCTCGGCGCCCGCCCCACCAGCCGGTCGACGGCGGGCGCCGAAGATCAGGCGCCTCCCCATCCGGGACGTCGCCGAGGTGATCGGCCGCCACCTCGACGTGCCGGTGACCTCCGTGGCACCGGAGGCGGCGGCCGGGCACTTCACCTGGCTGGGGGGCTTCCTCGGCCTCGACGCACCGGCGTCGAACGCGCTTACCCGCGAACTGCTGGGCCGGCGGCCCGTCGAGCCCGGACTCCTCGCCGACCTCGGCAAGGGCCACTACTTCGCGGTGCCGGCCCCCACGGCCTGAGGGTCCGAGGGCCGGCCGCGCTCAAGGCCGGTCGAGGGACCCCCGCACCGGCGAGGGGTCTTTGGCCAGTGACGGGATCCCGCCGCCGGAAGGGACTTCCGCCCGGTGGCGGGTCCCGGCCGGCGGCCCGAACTCAGTTCGCCGTGGACGAGGCCCGGCGCGGCAGCTTCCAGCCGGGGCGCGGGAAGTGGCAGGTGTAGCCGTTCGGATAGCGCTCCAGGTAGTCCTGGTGCTCCGGCTCGGCCTCCCAGAAGTCGCCGACGGGCTCGACCTCGGTGACCACCTTCCCCGGCCACAGTCCGCTCGCCTCGACGTCGGCGATCGTGTCCACGGCTACGCGGCGCTGCTCCTCGTCCGCGTAGTAGATCGCGGACCGGTAGCTGCGACCGATGTCGTTGCCCTGGCGGTCACGCGTGGTCGGGTCGTGGATCTGGAAGAAGAACTCCAGGATGTCGCGGTAGCTCGTGGCCGCCGGATCGAAGAGGATCTCGATGGCCTCGGCGTGGTCGCCGTGATCGCGGTACGTGGCGTTCGGCGTGTCACCGCCGGAGTAGCCGACGCGCGTGGACACGACGCCGGGCTGCTTGCGGATCAGGTCCTGCATGCCCCAGAAACAACCGCCGGCCAGTACGGCTCGCTGGGTTCCCACAGTCATCGGTCGCTCCCTCGCCTGCTGCTTCTACGTTCGTCCAGCCTAAGGTCACACCGGGCCTGGATATTCCCCGGCCCGGGCCTCGGGTGATCAGGAGCGGAGGCGAATCCGCACAGCCGTCCGGCGTACGTCCGGCCGTCCGCCGGGTGTGTCGATTGACAGCCTCGGCACCGTGGCGGACGCTCGCCGCATGCCGAGTGAGACCGCGCCCGCCGGACGGCCGGCACCCCCGCCCCGGCTCCTCGGCAGCCCGCACGACCCCGGCCCCGCCGAGCGGCGCGAGGCCCGGTCATGACCGGTCGGCCGCCCGGCGGGGCGAGCGGCGACGGCCGTTACGGGGAGGCCCTGTTCGAGCCGGGGCACCCCCAGGAGGCGGAGCGCATCGACGCCGGTGCCCTGGCGTACGACCCCGTCACCACCGGGCGGCTGCGGGCGCTCGGCGTGGGCCCCGGCAGCCGCTGCCTGGACGTCGGGGCCGGGACCGGCACGGTGACCCGCTGGCTGCTGGAGGAGACCGGAGCGGCGGAGGTCGTCGCGCTGGACCGGGACACCACCGGCCTCGGCACCCTGACGGACCCGAGGCTGCGGGTGCTCACCGCCGACCTCACGGACGAGAGCCTGCGGCCCGGCACCTTCGACCTGATCCACGCCCGGTTCGTGCTCATGCACCTGCCCGGGCGGCGCGGGATCATCTCCCGGCTCGCGGGATGGCTGAACCCGGGAGGCCGGCTGGTGCTCGCCGATGCCGTCGAGGTGCCGGATCCGCTGGACACCTCGTCCGTCTACCGGCGGGTCATGGACGCCATGTGGCAGGCGCTGAGGTCGACGATCGGCACCGACACCTCGTCCGTCCCGGCGTACCCGCGCTTCCTGCGGGAGGAGGGCCTGTGCGACGTCGCGGCGGAGCTGTACTGTCCGCCGCTGGTCGCGGGCAGCCCCTTGTCCCTCTTCTGGTCCGAGACGTGGAACCGGATGCGTCCCGAACTCGAGGGGACCGGACGGGTGGACGGCGCCGTCATCGACGAGGCGCAGGCCTACCTGGCCTCGCCCCGGTTCGCCGAGCTGGGCCCGGGCATGGTGATGGCCTGGGGACGGCGGCCCTGAGAACGCCGAACGGCCGGTGACGGATCGTCACCGGCCGCCGGGCGTCGCGGCTCAGCGTCTGCGGGACCAGCCCGAGCCGATGCCCGCCACGTGCAGCGCCAGCAGGGTCAGGCCCAGCAGCATCACGTTGACCGAGGAGAACGTGTCGTTGGTGCTGAGGTCCGCCGCGTTGATCAGGAATGAGATGAAGAACAGTACTGCCGCGCCTATGCCGAGCATGGGTGGATTCCTCTCCTGAGAAGTTCCTTCCCTGCCCCGTCTGCCCCCTGAACGCCGGGGCAGACGCACGGAACCCTCCGTTCCTCGCCCGTACGTGACCGTCCCGGTCCGCCCTTCGCCGATGCGGCGGGTGACCGGACCGGGACGGTCACGTCAGCGCACCCGTGGAGCCACGGCGGTTGGCGGGGAGGCGACAGCCGCCGTGGCCCCGGGAGTCAGACGCAGCCCGCCACGACCGCCCGCGACGCGTCGTCGATCAGCGCGTCCTGGGCCGCCTTGAGGCGCCGCACGTCGGGTTTGGTCACCTTGCGGTCGTACGTCATCAGGCCGTTGAGCTCACCTTCGACGTCCGTGATCTGCGTGTAGACCGCGCCGTTGCCGCCCTTGCAGGCCAGGGCGTGCACCTCGCCCAGCTTCTCCAGGTAGTCGTCGGTGTAGGTGCTGGGGTCGACGTCCACGTAGGACTGCTGCACCGACCAGGCATGGCCCGGCACCGCGAGGCCGAGACCGCCGTACTCGCCCGCGACCAGGGCGCGTCGGCCGTCCGGGTGCGGTGGGAGGGCCGGGCTCGGATAGCCGTGCTCGTCCATGATGTCGCCGGCTCCGCCGTCCGCGCCCAGGTTGAGGCCGGACATGTTGTTCACCAGGCGGGTGGGGTCCCAGGCCTTGGCCTGGGAGGCGACGCGGCCGATGTCGTACTGGCCCCAGCCCTCGTTGAAGACCACCCACATGACGACCGACGGGCTGCTGACGTGCTCGTCGATCATCTGCTTCATCTCCCGCTCGTACTCGGAGCGGGCGGCGGTCGACGGGTTCACCCCGGCCGTCATGGCCGGCATGTCCTGCCACACCAGCAGGCCGAGCCGGTCGGCCCAGTAGAACCAGCGGTCGGGTTCGACCTTGATGTGCTTGCGGACGGCGTTGAAGCCCATCCGCTTGTGCATCCTCAGGTCGTGGGCGAGTGCCTCGTCACTGGGCGCGGTGTGCAGGCCGTCGGGCCAGAAGCCCTGGTCGAGGGTGGCCATCATGAAGACCGGCTTGCCGTTGAGGACCGTGCGCGGCACGCCGTCGACCTTCTCCACGGCGATGGAGCGCATCCCGAAGTAGCTGCCCACCCGGTCGTCGCCGACCTTGACCTCGAGGTCGTAGAGGAACGGGTCGTCCGGGGACCACAGACGGGCCTTCGGGATCTTCAGGGTGAGGGGCCCGCCGGTGCTGCCGGTGGCCGTGGCCACCGGGCGCCTGCCGTCGTACGCGGTCGCGGTGACCGGTACGCCGTCGCGCACGCCCTGTGGCTCGACGGTGAGCGTGCCGGTGTCGACGTGCGGGGTCAGCTTCAGCTGGTCGACGTGGTCGGCGGCGACGGGTTCCAGCCACACGGTCTGCCAGATGCCGGAGGACGGGGTGTACCAGATGCCGCTCGGGTCCAGACGCTGCTTGCCCATCGGCGGGTTCTCGCCGCCCGAGGCGTCCGTCGGGTCGTAGACGCCGACGATCAGCTCCTGGGTGCGGCCGGGCTTCAGGGCGTCGGTGATGTCGGCGCTGAACTTGTCGTAGCCGCCCTTGTGTTCGGCGACCTTCGTGCCGTTGACGTAGACGTCGGCCTGCCAGTCGACGGCGCCGAAGTTCAGCTGGAGCCGCTTGTGGCCGCCGACCTTCCAGCCGGCCGGGACGGTGAAGGTGCGCCGGTACCACATGCGGTCCTCGTGCCGTTCGATGCCCGAGAGCTGGGACTCGACGGGGTACGGGACCAGGATCCGCTCGCCGAGGGTGCGGCCGACCGGCGGCCGCTCGCCCTGCTCGGCCGCGGCGAACTGCCAGCTCCCGTTGAGGTTCTGCCAGGCGTCCCGGGTCAACTGCGGCCGGGGGTACTCGCGGTGGGCGTTGGCCGGGGTGACGTCGTCGGCCCACTTGGTGCGCAGTTCGTAGGTGGAGTGGTTGCCGCCACTGCTCCAGAACGCGCTGACAACGTTGCCATCCTCGCCGGTGAGTCCACCCTCGCCGTCGTAGCGGACGTCCGCCAGGCCGGACGCCGTGCCCGTCTTGTTCCCGACGACCGGTTCCTTCAGGGAGACCAGCAGGGATCTGGGGTCGGCCGGGTCCCGCCGGGCGCTGCCGAGCGGCCAGGTGGCGCCGCCGATGACGGCGTCGAGGTGGCGGGTCAGCGCCGCGGTGGGCTTGGCCAGCGCCTGGGCGAAGTCGAGCCGCAGGGTGCGGCCGTCCTTCAGGACGGTGGTGGCGATGGCGCCGTCGTAGGCGTATCCCTCGGGCAGCAGGAACGCCGACCGGGGTACGGCGGTCTTGGTGCCGCCCGGCGGCGTCCAGCGCAGGTGGAGGTTGGAGCCTCCGTAGTGCTCGAAGTACTCGACCTTGATGTCGTACGCCTTGCCGGCGGTCAGCTCGACCGGAGCGCCCGTCTGTTCGCGGTCCCAGTCGTCGACCCAGTGGTCGATGACGAGTCCGCCGTCGACCCAGAGGCGGAATCCGTTGTCGCCGATGATCGAGAAGGTGGTGGCACCGGTCTTCTCGGGCACGATCCGGCCGGTCCAGCGGACGCTGACGTCGTCCGACCGGCCGGTGGCCGAGTTCAGGCGGGACTCCAGGGAGTCGAAGTCGAGTTCCGGGTCGAATCCGGTTGCCTTGAGCTGGTCGAAGTCGAAGGCTCCGGGGGCGGACTGGGTGTAGTACTCGCCCTTGAGGCCATGGACCTCGACGGGGTCGTCCGCCGCCGTGGCGCTGGGCGCCGCGGCGAGTCCGGCCGCGCCGAGGGCGGCCGCAAGGAGGAGTGAGAGGCGATGTCGGAGTGATCTGGTGCGCACGGATCTCCCTGTGGCTGAGGAAGGGTGGCGGCTCTCTGCTTCAGTCTGTACAACGTTGGAAGCACGGCAGTTGGCATGAGAGCACGGCTCCCGGCCGCTGTCCAGAGTCATGACATGGCTCCGCCCTTCGGAGCACCCATCGATGCCGAGGAGATCCCCTTGCGGGTCAGCCTGAAGGACGTGGCCGAGCGGGCCGGCGTCTCGATCAAGACCGTGTCCAACGTCGTGAACAACTATCCGCACGTCACCCCGGGGATGCGGGCCCGGGTCCAGCAGGCCATCGACGAGCTGGGCTACCGGCCGAACCTGACGGCCCGGCACCTGCGCAAGGGCCGCACGGGCATCATCGCGCTGGCCGTGCCGGAGCTGGGCAACCCGTACTTCGCCGAACTGGCGAGCGCGGTGGTGGACGCGGCCGCGGAGCACGAGTTCACCGTGCTGCTGGACCACACCCGCGGCAGGCGCGAGCAGGAGGTACTGGTCAGCCAGGGCTTCCGGGCCCGGGTGATCGACGGCCTGATCCTCAGCCCGCTGGAGCTGGAGGCCGAGGACCTCCAGGGACGGTCCGACGACGTCCCGCTGGTGCTGCTCGGCGAGCGCGAGTACGACGCCCCGCACGACCACATCGCCATCGACAACGTGGCCGCCGCCCGGGCCGCGGTGCACCATCTGCTGAGCCGGGGCCGCACCCGGATCGCCTATCTGGGTGCCCGCACGGACTCCGCGAACCGCCCCGCCCACCTGCGACTCGTGGGCTGGCGGCAGGAGTTGGCGGCGGCCGGGGTGCCGGCGCCGGACGACCTGGTGGTCCCGGTCGGCGGCTGGGACCGGGACGACGGCGCCCGGGCCATGGCCGAGCTGCTCGACTCGGGCGTGCGGCCGGACGCGGTGTTCGCGCTGAACGACCTGATCGCGATCGGCGCGATGCGGGTGCTGCACGAGCGGGGTCTGCGGGTGCCGTGGGACGTCGCCGTGGTGGGTTTCGACGATATCGCGGAAGGCCGTTTCGGCGCGGTGTCGCTCACCACGATCGCACCGGACAAGCAGGCCATCGCAAGGATGGCGGTGGGCTCGCTGCTGCGCAGTCTGTCGGGCCGCGAGGAGCCCGGCGGGCGCGAACTCATCGCCGAATTCCGGCTGGTGGAGCGGGAGAGCACGCTCGGGCGACGGTGAGGGGGAACTCCGGGCGCCCGGCCGGGATTTCGGACGGGAGGGTTTACAGCGCTCTTCCAACGATGTAAAAACCTCCCCTGAACGACGTGCACGCCGAGTTGACCGCAAGCCGTCCTACCCCCGTGAGCGCCGACGGCGCGCCGGGGCCACGCCGTTTGGGGACTCCCATGAAGCCCACAGCACCACTGCGTCGCGCCTGTACGCGGACCCTCATCGCCACCGGACTCGCCACGAGCCTGGCCCTCATGACCGGATGTGCCAAGTCGGAGGACGACTCCGGCGGCGACAACGCCGCCTCGCAGGACAAGGACGCCGGCCAGGTCGTCGCCTCGCCGAGCGGCGGTTCCGGGCCGTCCTGCGCCATCGACGCCTACGGCGGCGAGAAGCTGGACCTGAAGTCCGCCACCGTCGGGTTCTCCCAGTCCGAGAAGGAGGCCAACCCCTTCCGGATCGCGGAGACCGCCTCCATCAAGGCGGAGGCCCGGAAGCGGGGCGTCAAACTGCTCACCGCCAACGCCCAGTCGCAGTTCTCCAAGCAGATCAGCGACGTCCAGGACCTCATCGCCAAGGGCGCCGACCTCCTGGTCATCGCGCCGCTCAACTCGGACGGCTGGGAACCCGTGCTGCGCACGGCGGCGGCCAAGCACATCCCGATCGTGACGGTCGACCGCAAGATCAACGCCACCGCCTGCAAGGACTACGTGAGCTTCATCGGCTCCGACTTCGTCGAGCAGGGCAAGCGGGCGGCCGACCAGATGATCGCCGCGACCGGCGGCAAGGGCGAGATCGCGATCCTGCTCGGCGCGGCCGGCAACAACGTCACCACCGAACGCACCAAGGGCTTCGAGGACCGCGTCAAGGAGAAGGCGCCGGGCCTGAAGATCGTGTTCCGGCAGACCGCCGAGTTCGCCCGGGAGAAGGGCCAGTCGGTCACCGAGAACCTGATCCAGTCCAAGCCGGGGATCAAGGGGATCTACGCCGAGAACGACGAGATGGGCCTCGGCGCGGTCAACGCCCTCAAGAGCGCGGGCAAGAAGCCCGGTGACGTGAAGATCGTGACGATCGACGGCACGCGCAACGCCGTGCAGGGCATCGTGGACGGCTGGATCTCCGGTGTGATCGAGTCCAACCCGCGCTTCGGGCCGCTGGCCTTCTCCACCCTGGACAGCTTCACCCAGGGCCGGAAGGTCGCGCAGGACATCGTCATTCAGGACAGCTCCTACACCGAGGCCAACGCCAAGTCCGATCTGGGCAAGGCCTTCTGAGATGCTTGACGTCACCGGACTGTGCAAGACCTTCCCCGGCGTACGGGCGTTGTCCGAGGTGGACTTCACCGCCCGCGCCGGGGAGGTGCACGCCCTGGTGGGCGAGAACGGCGCGGGCAAGTCGACGCTGATCAAGGTGCTCACCGGCGTGTACCAGCCGGACGCCGGCGAGATGTCCTACGACGGCTCCGCGGTCCGTTTCGCCACACCGCTGCAGGCGCAGCAGGCGGGCATCTCCACGATCTACCAGGAGGTCAACCTCGTCCCGCTGATGAGCGTGGCCCGCAACCTGTTCCTCGGCCGCGAGCCACGCGGCCGGCTGGGCCTGATCGACTTCCGCCGGATGCACCGGGAGGCGGAGGAGACCCTGCGCGCCATGGGCATCCGGGTCGACGTCCGCCGACCGCTGCGCGAACTGGGCGTCGGGGCGCAGCAGATGGTCGCGCTGGCCCGCGCGGTGGCGATCGACGCCCGGGTCGTGATCATGGACGAGCCCACCTCCTCGCTGGAACCCCGCGAGGTGCGCACCCTGTTCGGGGTGATCCGCACCCTGCGGGACCGGGGCATCGCGGTGATCTACGTCAGTCACCGCATGGACGAGCTGTACGAGATCTGCGACGCGGTCACCGTGCTGCGGGACGGCCGGGTGGTGCACACCGGGCGGCTCGCGGATCTGGACCGGCTCCGGCTGGTCGCGCTCATGCTCGGGCGGGAGATCGGCGAGGTGCGCGCGGAGGGGCTCACCAAGTTCACCGGCTCGCACGACACCGCCGCCCAACCGGTGCTCGAAGCCGAGGGGTTGCGCGTCCGCCATCAGCTGGACGGCGTGTCGGTGTCCGTGCGGCCGGGCGAGGTGGTCGGGCTCGGCGGGCTGCTCGGTTCGGGGCGCAGCGAGACCGCGAAGGCCATCGCGGGCGCCCTGCCCGTGGACGGCGGGAGGGTCGTGGTGGCCGGGGAGCCGGTGCGCGGCGGCTCGACCGCGGCGGCGATCCGGGCCGGCATCAGCCTGCTCCCCGAGGACCGCAAGACCGAGGGCATCGTGCCGGGCCTGTCGGTGCGCGAGAACATCGCGCTCGCCGCGCTTCCGGGGCTGTCCCGGTTCGGCCTGGTCGACGACGCCCGCGTCGACCGGATCGTCGACACGTTCATGAAGCGGCTGCGCATCAAGGCGGCGGGACCGCACCAGAAGGTGGGCGAACTGTCCGGCGGCAACCAGCAGAAGGTGCTGCTCGCCCGGTGGCTCGCCCTGCACCCCAAGGTGCTGCTGCTGGACGAGCCGACCCGGGGCATCGACGTGGGTGCCAAGGCGGAGGTGCAGGCACTCGTCGACGAACTGGCGGACGACGGCCTGGCCGTGCTGCTGATCTCCTCCGACACCGAGGAACTGATCGAGGGCAGCGACCGCGTGATCGTCCTCAAGGACGGGGCGGTGGTGCGCGAGCTGACCGGCGACGCCGTCACCGAGGACGAGCTGATGCGCGCGATCGCCGCCGTACCGGCCGGAGGGCACGATGACTGAACTGAGCCTCGCCCGGGGCGGGGTGGACCGGGACCGGGCGCTGCGCCTGCTGCAGGACTACGGCGTGTACGGCGGTGTGGTGGTCCTGCTGCTGTTCAACTTCGTCTTCACCCCGCACTTCGCCTCCACGGAGAACTTCCGCACCCAGGCCGTGCAGGTGGCGCCCGTGCTGATCGTGGCCCTCGGCATGGCGCTCGCCATCGGCACCGAGGGCGTCGACCTGTCGGTGGGCTCGGTGATGGCGCTGTCCACCTCGCTGCTGTCGCTGTACCTGGGGTACGGGCCCTGGATCGCCACGCTGATCGCGGTGGCCGGGGGCATGGCGGCCGGGCTCGCGAGCGGTGCGCTGGTCGCCCTCGTCGGTGTCCAGCCGATCGTCGCGACGCTCGCCCTGATGGTGGCCGCCCGGGGGCTGGCCCTGGTGCTGCTCCCCCAGCTCAAGGACGTCCACGACCCCGGTCTGGCGTCCCTCGGCTCCGGGGACGTGCTGGGCGTCCCCCATCTGGTGCTGATCGCGGCGGCGCTGGCGCTGTTCGTGGCGTTCGTCGTACGGCGCTCCACGTTCGGCCGGCAGTTGCTGGCCATCGGCGACAGCCGGCCGGCCGCCCGTCTCGCGGGACTGCCCGTGCGCCGGGTGCTGGTCGTGGTGTACGTGTGCTCCGGCGCGCTGGCCGCGATCGCGGGTGTGCTGGCGACCGCCCGGCTGGCCGCCAGCGACCCGACGTCGCTGGGCACCCTGATGGAGCTGTCCGCCATCACCGCGGTGGTCGTCGGCGGCACCCCGCTCAGCGGCGGCCGGGTCCGCATCGGCGGCACCGTCGCGGGCGCCGTACTGATCCAACTGCTCACCACCACGCTCATCAAGCACGACCTGCCCCCTTCGTGGACTCAGATCGCGCAGGCCGTGGTGATCGTCGGTGCCGTCTACGCGGCACGCGAACGGGGGAAGCGATGACCACGGACGCCGGGGAGGCCACCCTGCGGAAGGAGCCCCCGCCCGCCCACGCCGGCGACGGTCCGCCGGGTGCGAGCCGCTCGGAGCGGCTGAGCGCGCTCGCCCAGCAGCACGGCGCGCTGGTCACCCTGGTGATCGCGATGGTCGTCGCCTCGCTGAGCTTCGACACCTTCCTGACCGGTGACAACCTCGGGAACATGGCGCTGTCGTCGGCGTTCCTGGCCGTCGTCGCACTCGGCATGACGTTCGTGATCGTCACCGGGGGCATCGACCTGTCGGTGGGCTCGCTGTTCGCCCTCGGCGGGGTGCTCGCGGCGTGGGGCTCGCGGTACGGCACCGTGGTGGCGCTGCTGCTGCCGCTCGTGGTGTGCGGGCTCGTCGGCCTGCTCAACGGGCTGCTCATCGCGCGCTCGGGGCTGGCCCCGTTCATCGTGACCCTGGCGTCCATGCTCGGTGCGCGCGGTGTCCTGCTGGCACTGACCGACGAGGGTTCGCGGACGTATCTCGTCGACAAGGGCTCGTTCTTCACCCGGCTCGGGCAGGGTTCGCTGCTCGGCGTCGGCGTGCCGGTGTGGATCACGGTGGCGCTGTTCGTGCTGGGCGCCGTGGTGCTGCGGGGCACGCGCTTCGGTCAGTACGTGTACGCGGTCGGCGGCAACGAGGACGCGGCGGCGCTGATGGGCGCTCCGGTGGCCCGCACCAAGGTCGCCGTCTACACGGTGTCCGGGCTGTGCGCGGGTCTCGCGGGCGCGCTGAACGCGGCGTGGCTGCTGTCGGGGGTGACGATCCTCGGTTCCGGTATGGAACTGGAGGCGATCTCGGCGGTGGTCATCGGCGGCACGCTGCTGACCGGCGGGTTCGGGTTCATCAGCGGCTCGCTCGTCGGCGTGGCGCTGCTGAAGGTCATCCAGAACGTGATCAACCAGATCGGCTCCCTGGACTCGGCCTACCAGCAGGTGGTGAGCGGCGCCTTCCTGGCGGTGGTCGTCATCGCCCAGACATGGCTGGGACGCCGGCGCCGGGTGCTGTGAACCGCCGGTGCTGTGAACCGCCGGTGCTGTGAACCGCCGGCCCGGCGCCGCTCGCGGCAGCGCCGGTCCCGGTGCGTCGGGCCTCGCCGAGACCCCCGCAGGCCCGCGCGCCCGTGAACACGCACCGGGCCCGCGGGCCTGCGGGTCGTGCCGGGTCCGGGTGCGTCCGCGGGCGGCGCCGGGCCGCGGGGGTCCGTGGCCGGTGCCGGGTCCGGCGCACGGCCAACAGGTACGCGGTGACAGAGGGGATCGTCGGGCCCCTCAGCCTCCCGTGCTCTCCCGCACGATCACCCGGTGGCCCGCGACCCGGTCCTCCGGGGAGCCGGACTCCGGGTCGTCGATGCGGTCCAGGAGGAGGGACACGGCACTGCGGGCGATCTCCTCCTTGTCGGGGGCGACGGTCGTCAGGGAGGGGATGCTGAAGCGGGAGGCCTCGATGTCGTCGAAGCCCATGACGTCGAGGTCGCCGGGTACCGACCGGCCCGCCTCGTGCAGGGCGCGCAGCGCGCCCAGCGCCAGGTGGTCGTTGAGGCAGAGCAGGGCGTCCGGTGGTGCGGGCCGGTCCAGCAGCGCGGTGGCCGCACGGGCGCCGTCCTGCCAGTGGTACGCCCGCACCGGCACCACGAGGTCCTCCGCGAAGGGCAATCCGGCGGCGGCCAGCGCCTCGCGGTGGCCGTCGGTGCGCAGCCGGTCGGTGCCCTGCCGGCCCCGGACCGAGCCGCCGATCACCGCGATGCGCCGGCGCCCGCGGGAGAGCAGGTGCTCGGTGGCCTCGCGGGCGGCTCCGATGTTGTCGATGCCCACGTGGTCGGTGGTGCCGGCCGCGGAGCGCTCGCCGAGCAGGACGACGGGCAGTCGCCGGTCACGGGTGGCGAGGTCGCGCGGCAGCAGGGACAGCGGGCTGAGGACGACTCCGTCGGAGAACTGCGCGTCGAAGCCGTGCAGCGCGGCGAGTTCACGCTCCCGCGAGCCCCCGGTCTGGTGCAGCAGCACGGTGCGGCCGCGGCGGTCCGCCTCGGCCGTCACGTGCTTGGCCAGCTCGGAGAAGTAGGCGACGTCCAGTTCCGGAACGGCCAGCGTGATCATCCCGGTACGGCCCTGACGGAGCTGGCGTCCCGCGATGTTGACCCGGTAGCCCAGGGCGTCGATGGCCTCCTGGACGGCGGTTCTGGTCCGGTCCGAGACGTGCTCGAAGTTGTTGATCACGTTGGAGACGGTCTTGGGTGAGACCCCGGCGTACTCCGCCACGTCCTTGATCCTCGGTCTGGCTGCCACGCCGATCATCCTCCCGCCTGCCGTGGATCATACCGAGGGCCACGTCCGAGCCGTTCCGGGCCGACGGCTCCGGCCCCGGTCCTCTTCCGTCCCGGGTATTTACATCGATGTAAATCTCATGGTGCCATGTGCTCGCACCGAACAGCACCCCGGACGCCAAGGAGCACCATGTCCGTCCCGCACTCCACGGATCTGCCCCGACCCGAGTACCCCAGGCCGCAGTTCGTCCGTGAGGCATGGCTGAACCTCAACGGCGAGTGGCAGTTCGAGATCGACCGGTCCGACACCGGTCTGGAGCGCGGGCTGAGGGACCGCGCGCTCGCCGGCCGCATCGTCGTTCCGTTCTGCCCCGAGTCGGAGCTCTCGGGCGTCGGCGAGACCGACTTCCTGGAGGCGGTCTGGTACCGACGCACCGTGACGGTCCCCGAAAACTGGACCGACGCCGGGGTGCTGCTGCACTTCGGCGCCGTCGACCACGACACCACGGTGTGGGTGGACGGCACCGAGGTGGCCCGGCACCGGGGCGGCTTCACCCCGTTCAGCGCGGACCTCGGCGACCTGGCCGCCCCGGGCCGGGAGCTGACCGTCGTGGTCCGCGCCCGGGACAGCCGGCACGGTATCCAGGCCCGCGGCAAGCAGGCCACCTGGTACGCCAACTCGCACTGCCACTACACCCGCACGACCGGCATCTGGCAGACGGTGTGGATGGAGCCGGTGCCCCGCCCGGCCGCCCTCAGGCGCCCGCGCGTCACACCCGACCTGGCCTCCGGCTCCTTCCACGTGGAACTGCCGCTCACCGCCAACGCCCCGGGCCAACGGGTCCGGGCCACCCTGAGCGACCAGGACGGCCCCGTCGTCACCGCCGAGTCCCGGGCCGACCTCGACCTCGCCCCCCGTCTGGTGCTGGCCGTACCGGAGGACCGGCGCAGGGTGTGGTCGCCCGCCGACCCGCACCTGTACGACCTCCTCCTGGAGGTGCTTGACGCCGGCGGCGAGGCCGTCGACTCCGTCCGCTCCTACGCCGGTCTGCGCTCCGTCGCGGTCCACGGCAAGCGGCTGCTGCTCAACGGCGAACCGGTCTTCCAGCGCCTGGTCCTGGACCAGGGCTACTACCCGGACGGGCTGATGACCGCGCCCAGCGACGCCGCCCTGGTGCACGACATCGAACTGGGGCTCGCGGCGGGGTTCAACGGAGCCCGGCTGCACCAGAAGGTGTTCGAGGAGCGCTACCTGTACCACGCCGACCGCCTCGGCTACCTGGTCTGGGGCGAGTTCGGCGACTGGGGGTGCGAGACCGGCGTGCGGGACGACAACCAGCGCCCGGACGCGAGTTACGTCGCCCAGTGGCTGGAGGCGCTGGAGCGCGACCACTCGCACCCCTCGATCGTCGGCTGGTGCCCGCTGAACGAGACCTACCAGCACCTGCACGACCGCATCACCGTGCTCGACGACGTCACCCGCGCGATGTTCCTCGCCACCAAGCAGGCGGACCCCAGCCGGCCCGTCGTCGACGCCTCCGGCTACGCCCACCGGGTGGCCGACACGGACGTCTACGACTCCCACTGCTACGAGCAGGATCCGGCCGCCTTCGCGAAGACGATGGCCGGTCTCGCGGCGGACCGGCCGTACGTCAACACCGGCCCCGACGGCCGTACCTGGTCGCTGCCCTACCGCGGACAGCCGTACTTCTGCAGTGAGTTCGGCGGCGTCTGGTGGGATCCCGAGGCCGCGGCGAACGCCGCCGGCGACGACAGCGAGGCCTCCTGGGGTTACGGCGAACGCCCGCGCACCGCGGAGCAGTTCGTCGAGCGCTTCACGGGGCTGACCGGTGTGCTCCTCGACGACCCGGACATGTTCGGGTACTGCTACACCCAGCTCACCGACGTCTTCCAGGAGCGCAACGGCGTCTACCGCTTCGACCGCTCCGAGAAGGTCGACACCGCGCTGCTGCGCGCCGCCCAGACCCGTCCTGCGGCGTTCGAGAACGACCGGTGACGTCCGGCCCCGCCCCGCCTGCGCGGGAGGGGCGCACGACCATGCGATTTACATCGATGTATGTCCATGGGGTGGCACCCGTGGGACGCGAGGGGCGTCCTACGGGCGGCCGCCCGTAGGAGAGGAGCTGTATGACCGGCATACCCGCACCCGTCGGTCCGCCCGCACCCTCGCGGCGCCGGGTGCTGACGGCCGCGCTCGCCTCCGGTGCCGCGGTCCTGGGCGCAGGTGCGCTCAGTGGCTGCGGTTCCGCCCAGGCGGCCGACGCCTCGACCGTCCGACTGTGGGACCTGTTCAGCGGGGCCGACGGCGGACTGCTCAACGACATGGTGCGCGCGGCGCGTCCCGACATGCCGGGCACCCGTGTCGAGCGCACCGTGCTGGAATGGGGCACCCCGTACTACACCAAACTCGCCATGGCCTCGGCCGGCGGGCGCGGCCCCGACGTGGCCGTCTCCCACATGTCCCGGCTGGCCGGCTACGCCCCGACCGGGCTGCTGGACCCGTGGGACCTGGACGTCCTGGCGGAGTACGGCGTCACTCGGGACGCCTTCACCGAAGCCGTGTGGTCCCGGACCCAGTTCGAGGGCCACACCTACGCGATCCCGCTGGACACGCACCCCTTCATCGTCTTCTACCACCCGGAACCGGCCCGCGAGGCGGGCCTGCTCACCAGCGACGGGGCGCTGGACACCGAGGCGTTCTCCTCCCCCGGCCAGTTCCTGGCGGCCGGCCGCGAACTGGCCAAGGCCTCGGGCAAGCAGGGCATCGCCTTCGGGTACGTCACCGACACCGCCCAGGGATGGCGCCTGTTCTACGGCCTGTACCGCCAGACCGGCGGGGCGTTCCGGCTGCCGCCGGGCGGGCCCGCCGAGGTCGACGTCGACCGGATGGCCGAGGTCATCGCCTTCATGGCCAAGATCGTCGACGGCCGGGTGAACCCCGGGCGGCTCGACTACGCCTCGGCGATCGCCGCCTTCACCAACCGGCAGACGGCGATGATCCTTTCCGGCGAGTGGGAACTGGGCACCTTCCGCGCCGCGGACAAGAACGTGGGGGCCGCCCCCTTCCCCACGGTGTTCGGCACCCCGGCCGTCTACGCCGACTCGCACTCCTTCGTCCTTCCGCACCACCCGGACCCCGACCCCGGGCGCCGCCGCCGTACCCACCAGGCGGTGGCGGCACTGCTGAAGGCCGGCCAGATCTGGGCGACGGCCGGGCACATCCCCGCCTACGGCCCGGTCACCCGTACCGCGGCGTACGCCGGGCTCCAGCCGCAGTCGCACTACGCGAAGGCCCAGGACCACGTGGTGCTCGACCCGTCCGTGTGGTTCGCGGGCGCCGGCTCGGACTTCCAGAACGCCATGTCGCAGGTCCTGCAGCAGGCCCTGCTCGACGGTCTCGCCCCCGACCGCGCGGCGCGCGCGATGGTGCGGCGCCTGAACACCTTCCTCTCCAAGCCCAGCCCGGCCTGACCCGGCTGCGATCCACCGCGCAGGAGGCACAACGATGTCCTCTCACCACGCCTCGCCCCGCACCGGGGCCCCGTCGGCGCGCCGGCTGCTGCCCCCGGGCCTGCTGTTCGCGCTGCCCTTCCTCGTCCTGTTCGCCCTCTTCATGGTGTGGCCGCTGGTCCAGGGCCTGTGGATGAGCCTGACCGACACCTCGCTGTCGGCCCACACCCCGTCCTTCGTCGGCCTGGACAACTTCACCGAGGCCCTCGGGGACGCCGAGATGTGGCGCTCCCTCGGCCACACCGTGTGGTTCACCGTCCTGTCCACGGTCCCGCTCGTCGCGGTGGCGCTCGGCATGGCGCTGCTCGTGCACACCGGCCTGCCGGGCCAGTGGGTGTGGCGGCTGGCGTTCTTCGCGCCCTACCTGCTCCCGGTCGGCGTGGTGAGCCTGCTGTGGATCTGGCTTTACCAGCCGGACCTCGGACTCCTGAACCACCTCCTGGAGACGTCCGGCCTCGGACCGGTGTCCTGGCTGAGCGACGAGTCCGTGGCGATGTGGGCGATCGTGCTGACCACCCTGTGGTGGACCGTCGGCTTCAACTTCCTGCTCTGCCTGGCCGCGTTGCAGGCCGTTCCGGACCACCTGTACGAGGCGGCGGCCATCGACGGGGCGGGCGCCTGGCGGCGGCTGTGGTCGATCACGCTGCCGCAGCTCAGCCGGATCACCGGCGTCGTCACCGTGCTGCAGATCCTCGCCTCGCTGAAGGTGTTCGACCAGGTGTACCTGCTGACCAAGGGCGGCCCGAACAACTCGACCCGCCCGGTCATCGAGTACATGTACGACGTCGGCTTCACCGGCTACCGGCTGGGCTACGCCTCGGCGGTCAGCTACGTCTTCTTCGCCCTCGTCCTCATCGCCTCCGCGGCCCAGTACGCCGCCCTCCGCCGCCGGGAGAAGTGACATGACCTCCACCGAACTGCCCGTCCGTCCGGCCGCGCCGGGCCGCCGCGCGGTCCGCCCGCCGAGAGGCCCGGCCGGACCGCGCCGGGCCGCCCGGCCGGACCGGAACCTCACCCTCGGGGAGAGCCGGCTCGCCCGGGGACTGGCCCTGGCCGTGCTCGCGGTACTGGCCCTGGTGTGGCTGCTGCCGATGGCCTGGGCCCTGCTCACCGCGTTCAAGTCCGAGCAGGACGCGAGTGATCCCGGGCAGTGGTTCCTGCCCCGGCACGGCTTCACCCTGCACGGGTTCTCGACGGTGTGGGAGCGCGGCGACCTGCCGCTGTGGATGCTCAACAGCCTGCTGGTGTCCACGGCGGTCACCGTCATCACGGTGCTGGTGTCCGCCATGGCCGGGTACGCCTTCTCCCGTACGGTGTTCGCCGGGCGCCGCTGGCTGTTCGCGCTCACCGTGGCGGCGGTGCTGGTACCGCCGCAGCTGCTCATCGTGCCGTGGTTCCGGCAGATGCTGACCCTGCACCTGGTCGACACCTACGCGGCGGTGATCCTGCCGCAGACGGTGGCGCCGGTCATGGTGTTCATCCTGAAGAAGCACTT
Source organism: Streptomyces sp. NPDC002386 (assembly GCF_053593175.1). Lineage (NCBI taxonomy): Bacteria > Bacillati > Actinomycetota > Actinomycetes > Kitasatosporales > Streptomycetaceae > Streptomyces > Streptomyces sp. NPDC002386. The sequence goes on along the minus strand of NZ_JBSFBX010000005.1, from coordinate 142,591 downwards.
CGACTCGCTGCCGCGGGAGCTGGAGGAGGCCGCCCGCATCGACGGCGCGGGCCACTGGCGCGTCTTCTGGTCCGTGCTGCTGCCGCTGTCGCGGCCCATGCTGGCCGCCGTCGCGATCTTCGTGTTCATCGGGGCCTGGAACAACTTCCTCTGGCCGTTCGTCTCGACGTCCGACCCGGGACTGATGACCCTGCCGGTCGGCATCACCTCGGTGAAGGACGCCTACGGCATCCAGTACGCGCAGACCATGGCCTCCGCCGTGCTCGCGGCGCTCCCGCTCGTCGTGGTCTTCGTGTTCTTCCAGCGTCACATCGTCAAGTCCGTCGCCACGACCGGTCTCGGCGGTCAGTGACCCGCCGGGCGTCCCGGACGACGTGCCGCGCCGGGCCGGGGCGCCCCGCGCGGCACGAACGGCACGAACGGCACGAACGGCACGAACGGCACGAACGGCACGAACGGCACGAACGGCCTCAGATGCCGAACGGTTCCGCGTAGCGCACGGTTCCGGCGGGCGGCGGGCCGCCGGCGTCCAGGGTGAGGACCATCAGGGCCTCGTCGGGTACGTCGACGGTCAGGGCGATGCCGTGGGCGGAGGCACGGGTGAACCCGAAGCGCGGGTAGTACTCCGGGTGCCCGAGGACCACGACGTACCGCTCGCCCAGCGCCCGGGCGGCCCGGAGCGCGCCGCGCACGACCGCCGATCCGGCGCCGGTGCGCTGGTGCTCGGGGCGGACGGCGACGGGGCCGAGGCACAGGGCCGGCACGTCACCGATGTGACACCGGGTCAGCAGCGCGTGGCCCACCGGTGTGCCGTCCGCCCCGGCGCAGACCCAGGACAGCCCGTCGATCCACGCGGGGTCGGCGCGCAGGGCGTCGACGAGGTCGGCCTCCAGCGCGGTGTCGAAGGCGGCGAGATGGATCTCGCGGACGGCGGCCGCGTCGGCGGTGGCCTCGGGGCGGGTGGTCCAGGTGTCGCGCATGGTGGGTGGAGATCCGTTCCGCGGTGGTGTCGTCACGCGGCCGCTCTCGCCGCCCCGTGGCGCCGGGGTCGCGGGTGGGGGTTCCGCGCCGGACGCGGAACCCCCCGGGCCGCCGCGTGCGGTCAGTAGGTGTGCAGGGTCAGACCGTACCGGTTGAGGATCTCGTTGACCGGCTGGAACCAGGTCTCGCCGCCGCTGGAGCAGTTGCCCCAGCCGCCGGAGGTGACGCCCTGTGCCTGGTCGCCGGTGATGAAGGAGCCGCCCGAGTCACCGGGTTCGGCGCAGGCGCTGGTCTTGGTGAGCTGGTGCACCGCGCCCTGGCTGTAGTTGACGGTCTCGTTCAGCGCCAGCACCGTGCCGCAGTGCCAGTGCGAGGTGGATCCCGAACGGCAGACGGAGGAGCCGACGGGCGCCACGTTCGAACCGCGTACGAGCTGGTCCGGCACCGTGCCCCAGCCGAGCACCACCGGCACCGTCCACCAGCCGCTGCCCACGCTGACCCAGGCGTAGTCGTTGTCCGGGAACGAGGAGCCCTGGAAGGTCCCGATGTAGGAGTGGTCCCAGCCGCTGACCCCGGCGCCGGGCTGCCCGCAGTGCCCGGCGGTGACGAAGCCGCCGTACACCGAGAAGCCGATGGAGCAGCGGACGTTGCCGGTGTAGTACGGGTCGCCGCCCACGGTGCCGGCGGCGAGGGTCCGCGGAGCCGAGGAGGCCTCGACGGTGACGGGCCCGGTCCGGCGCGCCTGGGCCAGGAAGCGCCGGACATCGTTGTCGGACCGCTCGCCGCGCACGACCTCGACGACGACCGTGTTGGCCTTCGGATCGACGTGCCAGCCGCTGATGCCCGAGGGGGCGGTCAGCCGGTCGATGCGCGCCTTGGCCGCGTCCAGTTGCCGGGCGCTGCGCTCGGCGGTGCGGACGGTGGCGCCGGAGCGCTCGATCGCCCGGCGGGTCGTGGCCGGGGCGTTGCGGGTGAGCGCCACGGTCAGATGCCCGCTCGGGGCGTCGAACCAGGAGCCCGCGTAGGCGGTGCCCGCCGTGCGGCGCACCTCGGGGTCGAGGGCGGCGGCGGCCTTCTCGGCGGCGAGCCGGGCCACCGCCTGGGTGCGGGTCAGGCCGAGGTCCCGCCGCATGGCGGTGACGATCCCGTCGGAGGCGGGCTCGGCGGACCGTGCGGTAGTGGCGGGTCCGGCGGCCGAGCCGGTCGCGGAGGCGGGGAAGGTGCCGGCCGCGCTCAGTCCGCCGAGGACGAGGAGTGCGGCCAGGGCGGTGTGCGCAAGTCTGGTGCGTCTCATGGGGGTTGCCCTTCGTCGTTCCAGGAGTGGGGGTGGAACAGCCGATGTCTGAGAGCGCTCTCATGTGTGGCGGGGCAGAGCCTAGCCCCGGTTCGTACGTCAGGTCCATGCCAATGCATGCACCGATTCAACGATGCAAGCGGCCACCGGTGCTCCGCCGGTCGGGTGACGGCCCATCGGGTGAAGTCCGCCGGGAGTCGGCACCGCACGGCGGTGCCCGGACGCGGTCCGCACTCCCGCCGTCACCGGGCGCCGCCGCCGGCGCCATGACCGGCGGCGTCCGTCAACCGGACCGGGCCGCACGGGGAGCGGGCGCGGGCGGTACCGGCCGGGCCGGGATAGAGGAGAGTCATGAGAAAGTCCCGCATAGTCCCCTGGGCGGCCGCCCTCCTCCTCGCGGCCGCCTGCACCCTCGCCGGTCCCGCTGCCACGGCGGCCGCACCCGGCATCGCGGCCACGGGGTACGTGGCCCTCGGTGACTCCTACTCGGCGGGGGTCGGAGCCGGCAGCTACCTCACCGCCGCGCCGCGCTGCCTGCGCAGCAGCCTGTCCTTCCCCGCCCTGTGGGCCGCGGCGCACTCCCCCTCGTCGTTCAGCTTCACCGCCTGCGACGGCGCCAAGACCGGCGACGTGCTGAGCAAGCAGCTCGGCCCGCTCGGACCGCACACCGGTCTGGTCACCCTCACGGCGGGCGGCCGGGACGCGGGTTTCACGAGTGTGATGGCGGCCTGCGTGCTGGGCGGCAGCGGCACGTGCCTGTCCGCCGTGGCCAAGGCGCGCTCCGCCACGGACGGCACGCTGCCGGGCGACCTCGACCGTCTCTACTCGGCCATCCGCGGCAAGGCGCCCGCAGCCCGCGTCGTGGTGCTGGGCTATCCGCGCCTGTACGAGCTGAACGGCGCGTGTTCGGGCGGCCTGCCGGACACCGAACGGTCCGCGCTCAACGACGCCTCGGACCATCTCAACCAGGTGATCGCCGCGCGCGCCGCCGCCCACGGCTTCACCTTCGTCGACGTGCGGACCGCCTTCGACGGGCACGGTATCTGCTCGTCCGAACCCTGGCTGCACAGTGTCGACTGGCTGGATCTGGGCGAGTCCTACCACCCGACGGCCACCGGCCAGTCCCTCGGCTACCTCCCCCTGCTCACCGCCGCACTCTGAGACGGGGCCGCGTGCCGGTCACATACCGGCCGTCGCCTTGCGCCGCGCCTGCTCGAACTCCTCCACCGGGTCGCCGCCGGCCTGCCAGGGCCAGGCGGTGACGGTGCCGTCGAGCAGCTCGAAGACCGCGCGGGCCTCCACCCGCCGGTCGGCGGCCAGCAACGCGTAGGCGAGGACGTTGAGATCGGCCGGGGCCGCGGCGTGGTTCAGGAACCCCGGCCGCACCCAGGTGTGGACGACCCGGTCGAGGGCCTGCGCCGCCATGGCCTGGGACCAGTGGTTGCGCGCCACCAGCGCCTCGAACCCGCCCCGGTCGAGCACGGCTTGGTACTGCTGGACCTGGGCGGTGAGTTCCGTCGCCGCGCAGGGGGCGTTCGCGGGCATCCGGGCCCGCAGGGTGTCCACGAACTCCAGCACCTGGATGCGCGATCCGGCCTCCTCCGGGCTCAGATAGCCCAGCATGCTCAGATAGGCCTCACGGTTCCAGCGGTCACGCGCGAGCACCTCGTTCCACACCCCGAACACCCGGGGCTGCGCCCAGCGTTCCGCACGCGCGACCGCCAGGAGGGCGACCCAGGGGGTGGGGTCCTCCGGCGCGAGTTCGGCGGCCCGCAGACAACGGTCCACGGTGCCGGCCGCGTCCTCCAGACCGCCCCTCGCGCGGGCGTGGGCGACCTCGGTCCAGGCGTGCAGGACGAGCGCGTTCACGTCCCCCGGCTCACGGGCGGCCCAGGACCGCGCCAGATGGGATCCGGCCAGGAATCCGCCCAGCACCCCCATCCGGTGCGTACGGCGGTCCCAGTCCCCCGGCTCCTGGCTGAGGAGCCGGGACAGTTGGGCGGCGCACAGGTCCGTCGTCGCGATCGTTCCGGTCCTCGTGGTCGCCAGCAGGGACTTCAGCAGCCTGCCCAGATCCTGGTCGCCGAGTTCCGGCGCCAGGCGTGCCCCTCGGCGGCGGCGCGATAGAAAAGCCATGGCCGGAGGCTAGAGGGGCATGGGGATAACGCAAGGTGTTCGCCGAGATCGTTATCTGTCACCGACCGATTGCCCGCCCCCAGGAGTGGAACTCTGCCGGCATGGGCAGGACCGCGCTGATCGTCATCGACATGATCAACACCTACGACCACAAGGACGCCGAGCTGCTGCTCCCCTCGGTGACCTCCGTCGTGCCCGTGCTGACCGGGCTCCTCGGGCGGGCCCGGCGCGAGGACGTGCCGGTGATCTACGTGAACGACAACTTCGGCGAGTGGCGCTCCCACCACGGCGAACTGCTGGAGCACGCGCTGGCCGGACCGCACGCCGAGCTGGTCGAGCCGTTGCGGCCCGACCGGAGGTCCCTGTTCGTGGTCAAGGCCCGCCACTCGATCTTCTTCGACACCCCGCTGACGTACCTGCTCCACCAGCAGGGGACCGACCGGCTGGTGCTGACCGGCCAGGTCACCGAGCAGTGCGTGCTCTACTCCTCCCTCGACGCCCACATCAGGCACTTCGACGTGGTGGTCCCCCGGGACGCGGTGGCGCACATCCACGCGGACCTGGCGGAGGCGGCCCTGCGCATGATGGAGCGGAACATGGGGGCCCGGGTGTGCGAGAGCCGGGAGCTGTGGGCCTGAGACCTCGCGACCACCTCTCCACGGCCCCTACGGCCGGTCCAGGAGGCCCGACACCTGCTCCCGGACGGCTTCCCAGGCCACCGGCGGCAGCGCGCCGAGAGGCGTTTTGCCCAGCGCGCCGAGGGCGTCCTCGGCATCCGCGCCGCGGACGACGTCCCCGCTGAGCACGTCGTAGCCGGCGCGCACGGCGACGCGCAGGCGCGGGCCCCGCCTGCCGTCGTGCAGCGCCGAGGCGACGACCAGGGGCGGCGGGCCGCCGTCCGCGCCGGGGAACTTGCGGTACGCGGCGGCGACCGGCTCCCGCCAGTGCACGCCGAGCAGCACCGCGCGTCCGGCCGCGGCCTCGGCGAGGCCGGTCTCCCGGACACCGTCCGGACCCAGCACCCTCGCGCGGGCGTCCAGGACGAGCGCGGGCGGAAGCAGACACCGCAGGGTGCTGCCCACGAGGTTGCCGCCCACCGTGGCCGTCCGGCGCACGGCTCCGGTGCCCACCGAGGCGGCGGCGCGGCGCAGCACGTCCGGCACCCGGTCGTCGAGGCGGGCGAGGACCACCGCGGCGCCCAGCTCCTCGCGGCCGATCACATTGGCCTCCGGCAGTTCCCGCAGGGACATGGCCCGCGCGGGGAAGCCGTCCCGCTGCCAGGCGGCCCAGACCAGGGTCGCCCCGCCGACCGGCACGGCTCCCTCGGCCAGGCACTCCTGCGCTTCGGACACGGACGTGGGCAGACGCAGCAGCACGGTGGCCGACCTGCCTTCCTAAGGGGACGACTGGGCAGCCGGCGTGGCGGCGCCCCGGTGTCGGGCTCGCCGGCACGGCGGAGTCTGCTCGCCCCGGCGGGGGCGCGTACAGGGCTCACGCGAGCATGGGCGCTTCGGCCCGAGGGGTCTCGGACGGCCTTCCGCGGGGTGTGCCGGGGACCGCCGGTCGGGTGATCCGCCCCGCGCCCCCGGGGGCCGGAGGGCCGGTAAATCCCGGCATCCGTGTCATTCGTAATAAACATGGCCAAGGCCGCGAAGTGGCAGCCTCAGGGTGATCGAACGAAACTGAAGCTGGCGGTTCGTGATCAGGAATGACACGCCAGGAACCTCCGACGGCCCGGCCGGGCCGACCTTCGGTCCACGCGGACCGCGGACCGGCCGCGCCCCGCCGTCGGCTGCCCCAGAAGCCCTGCAGGAGATCGAATGGTGGAACAGTCCTCCGAGGTCCAGATAGCAGGACCGGACGAAGGCACGGTCACCAGTCGGAACGACGCGGGTCCGGCGGAAGCGGACACCGAGAGAGAACTCGCCGTCGCGCTGGCCGACGTCGTGGGCGTCGCGACCGTACCGGTGGACGGGCACTTCTTCACCGACCTCGGCGCCAACTCCCTGGTGATGGCGCAGTTCTGCGCCCGCGTCAGGAAGCGGACCGACCTTCCTTCCCCGTCCATGAAGGACATCTACCGGTACCCCACGATCCGGAGCCTCGCGGCCGCTCTCGCGGAAACCGCCCCCCAGGCCACCGCGGCCGCTCCCGCCGTCTCGTCACAGGCACCGGACGCCGTGCCCGACCGGGTACCGCGCCCGAGCAGCCGTAGCCATTTCCTCTGCGGTCTGTCCCAGTTGCTCGTCTTCCTGTCGTACTCCCTGGTCGCCGGGTTCGTCACGGACCGCGGCTACCGGTGGATCGCGGCCGGCTCGGGAGCGGCCGACATCTACGTGCGGTCGCTGCTGTTCGGCGGCCTCGGGTTCATCGCCCTGTGCGTGTTCCCCGTCGTCGCCAAGTGGGTGCTCGTGGGCCGCTGGAAGCCGGCCGAATTCCCGCTCTGGGGCCCGCGTTACTTCCGCTTCTGGCTCCTGAAGGTACTGCTGCACGCGAACCCGATGATCCTCTTCGTCGGGAACCCGCTGTACGTGCTGTACCTGCGGGCCCTCGGCGCGCGCGTCGGCAAGGGGGTCACGATCCTCACCCGCTCCGTGCCGGTCTGCACCGACCTGGTGACGATCGGCGCCGGAACGGTGATCCGCAAGGACTCCTTCCTCCTCGGCTACCGGGCCCACTCCGGACGGATCCAGACCGGCCGGATCACCCTCGGCCGGGGCGCCTTCGTCGGTGAGAAGACCATTCTGGACATCGACACCTCGATCGGTGACGACGCGCAGATCGGCCACTCCTCGGCGCTGCACCGCGGCCAGGCGGTCCCGGACGGCGAGCGCTGGCACGGCTCCCCGGCGGAGCCCGGCGGCCCCGACTACGTGCGCGTCGAACCGGCCGCGTGCGGCAGCGCGCGCCGGGCCTGGTTCGGGTTCGTGACGCTGGCTCAGCTCTTCTTCCTGTACATCCCCGTGGCCGTGGGCGGAATCTACATGCTGTTCACCGAGGTCCCGGCACTCGGAAAGCGATTGGAGCCCCAGACGGCCGCGCTGTCCCGGGCCGAGCTGATCCCCGACGCGCTGCTGCTGTCCCTCGTGCTCTTCGGGGGCTTCCTGGTGGGCGGGCTGCTGGTGCTGTACACCGTGCCGCGCCTGCTGAGGCTGCTGGTCCGGCCCGACCGCGTCTACCCCCTCTACGGGTTCCACTACGCGGCGCACCGGGCGACCGCCCGGATGACGAACATCAGGTTCTTCGCCTGGCTGTTCGGCGACAGCTCCTACATCGTGCACTATCTGCGCGGGCTCGGATACGACCTGTCGCACGTGGAGCAGACGGGATCGAACTTCGGCACCGAGGTGCAGCACGAGACCCCGTTCCTGGTGTCCGTGGGCAGCGGCACGATGGTGGCCGACGGACTCTCCGTCCTGAACGCGGACTACTCCAGCACGTCGTTCCGGCTCTCCCGGACGTCGATCGGGGCGCACAACTTCCTGGGCAACAACATCGCGTACCCCGCCGGGGGCCGCACCGGCGAGAACTGCCTGCTGGCCACGAAGGTGATGGTGCCGCTCGACGGGGAGGTCAGGGAAGGCGTCGGGCTGCTCGGCTCGCCGTGCTTCGAGATTCCCCGGACGGTGGACCGGGACGCGCGCTTCGACGACCTCAGGACCGGCGAGACGCTGCGCCGGCGGCTCGCGGCGAAGAACCGCTACAACCTGCGCTCGATGGGCGTGATGCTGTTCGCCAGGTGGGTGCACACCTTCGGGCTCACCCTGTTCGCCCTCGTCTCGGTGGACCTGTACGGCGTCGCCGGGCAGGTGGTCATCGCCCTCTATCTGGCGGTCACGCTGCTCTTCACCACGCTCTACCACGTCCTGGTGGAACGCCTGATCATGCGGTTCCGCAGGCTGCGGCCCCGGCTGTGCTCCATCTACGACCCGTTGTTCTGGCGGCACGAGCGCCTGTGGAAGGTCCCGGACCGTCACCTCAACATCTTCAACGGCACCCCCTTCAAGAGCCTCGCCTGGCGCCTGATGGGCGTGCGCATCGGCCGCAGGGTGTTCGACGACGGCTGCTACCTGACGGAGCGGACGCTGACCGTCATCGGCGACGACTGCACGCTGAACGCGGGGAGCAAGATCCAGTGCCACTCGCAGGAGGACGGCACGTTCAAGTCCGAGGGCACCACCCTCGGGGTCGGCTGCACGCTGGGCGTCGGCTCCCATGTGCACTACGGCGTGACGGTGGGTGACGGCGCCGTGCTGGCGGCCGACTCCTTCCTGATGAAGGGCGAGGAGGTCCCGCCGCACGCGCGGTGGGGCGGCAACCCCGCCGTGGACATGCCCGAGGCCGCCGGCCGGCCCGGTGACGGCGACCTGGCGGCACCCCCGTGCCCGGCCGGCGCCACTTCGGTGACGGTGAGTTGAGGAAGGCCATTCGATGAGAGCGCGCGTGGATGCGGACCGGGAGTTCTGGAGCCGTGTGCTGACAGCCGGCGGCGCCACCTCGGTGCCGCGGTGGGTCCGGGAGCCGGTGCCGGGAACGGCGGAGTTCGAGGCCGCCGTACCGGGCGACGTCGCCGAGGCGGTGCGCGGCCTCGCCGAGCGGTGCGGGGCGCCGGCCGGCGCGCTGCTGCTGGCGGCGCACGCCAAGGTGCTGGCCGCCCTCTCCGGCGAGCAGGACGTGGTGACGGGGTACGCCGCGGGCCCGCGCGGAGAACCCCTGCCCTGCCGTCTCACCGTCCCCCCGGGATCCTGGCGGGACCTGGTGTCCGCCGCCCGGCGGGCCGAGGCCGAGGTTCGGGAGCACCGGGAGTTCCCGGTGGCGGAACTGCGGCGGGAGCTGGGTCTGACCGAGCCCTCCTACGAGGTCGTGCTCGGGCCCCCGGACGCCGCGGACACCTTCGCCGACGAGGGCGTGCTGCAGGTGCGCTGGACCGGCGGGGAAGAGCGGCCGGTGCTGCGGCTGCGGTACCGCACGGACGTGCTGGACGCCGCCTGCGCGAAGCGGATCGCCGGCTACCACCTGACGGCGCTGCGGCTGATGACGGCCGACGTGGACGCCGGGCACACGGAGCGGAGCCTGCTGGACGACGACGAGGTGCGCGAGCAGCTCGAGGGGTTCGCCGGGCCGCACCGGCCGCTGCCGGACGCGCGGGCGCACGAACTGTTCGAGCGGCGGGCCCGGGAGCACCCGGAGGCCGTGGCCGCGGTGCGGGGCGACCGGGAGTGGACCTACGGCGAGCTCAACGCGCGCGCCAACCGGCTGGCCAGGGCCCTGCTGGCCCGCGGGATCGGCCGCGAGGACGTGGTCGCCGTGGTCACCGAACGCGACCTCGACTGGCTGGCCGCGACGCTGGCGGTGTTCAAGGCGGGGGGCGTGTACCTGCCGATCGAGCCGCACTTCCCCGCCGGCCGGATCGCGGCGACCCTGTCCCGGGCCGGCTGCCGCCTGGTGCTGACCGAGTCCGGCAGCACCGCCACCCTCGACGAGGCGCTCGCCACGCTCTCGGACACCGCGAAGCTGCTGGTCGAGGAGGCCTACGCGGAACCGCACGCCGAGGACGACCCCGGAGTGCGGGTGGACGCGGGACAGCTCGCCTACATCTACTTCACCTCCGGCTCCACCGGCGAGCCGAAGGGCGCGATGTGCGAGCACGCGGGGATGCTCAACCACCTCTTCGCCAAGATCGACGACCTGGGGATCGGCGAGGGCTCGGTGGTGGCGCAGACGGCTCCGCAGTGCTTCGACATCTCGCTGTGGCAACTGGTGTCCGCGCTGCTGGTGGGCGGGCGGACGCTGCTGGTCCCGCAGGACGTGATCGTGGACGTGGAGCGGTTCGTCGACACCCTGGCCGAGGGCCGGGTCACCGTGGCGCAGGTCGTGCCCTCGTACCTGGAGGTCGTGGTCGCGTACCTGGAGCGGCACCCCCGCGCGCTGCCCGATCTGCGCCGGGTGTCGGTGACCGGTGAGGCGCTGAAACGGGAATTGGTCCAGCGGTGGTTCGCGAGCCGGCCGGGGATCGGGCTGGTCAACGCCTACGGCCTGACGGAGACCTCGGACGACACCAACCACGAGGTCATGGACCGGGTGCCCGAACGGGTGCTGCTGGGCCGCGCGGTGAACAACGTCCGCGTCCACGTCGTGGACGAGCGGCTGGCGCCGGTACCGATGGGCGCCCCCGGCCTGATCGCGTTCTCCGGTGTCTGCGTGGGCCGGGGGTACGTCAACGACCCCGAGCGCACCCGGGAGGCGTACCGCGAGGACCCCTACCGGCCGGGTGAGCGGCTCTACCTGGGCGGCGACTGGGGGCGCTGGCACCCGGACGGCAGGCTGGAGTTCCTGGGCCGCCGGGACAACCAGGTCAAGATCCGCGGCTTCCGGATCGAGATCGGCGAGATCGAGAACACGCTGCTGCGGGTACCCGGGGTGCGGGACGCCTCGGTGGTCGTCGCCGAGCAGGGCGGCGGGAGCAAGCACCTCATCGCCTACTACACGGGTGAGCGGCAGACCGTGGAGACGCTGCGGGAGTCGCTGGGAGGCGTGCTGCCCGGCTACATGGTGCCCTCGGCCTTCCACTGGCAGCCGGAACTGCCGCTGACCGCCAACGGCAAGACCGACCGCAAGGCGCTCACCGCGCTGGCCGAGCGCACGCCGGAACCCGCGGCGGGCGACGGCTCCGAGGAGCGCGAGGGTGCGCCGCTCACCCCGACCGAGCGCAAACTGGCCGCCGCCTGGGCCGAGTTGCTGGGTGTGCCCGAGCACCGGATCGGCCGGACGGCCCACTTCTTCGACTCCGGCGGCACCTCCCTGACGGCGGTCCGGCTCACCATCGCGCTCGACCGCGCGGTGTCCCTGAAGGACATCACCCGGCAGCCGGTCCTCGCCGACCTCGCGGCCCTGCTCGACGGCGCGGGCCGGCAGCGCACCGAGCTGCTCCAGCCGCTGTCGCCGGCGGCCGGTACCGCGCAGTGCGCCCTGATCTGCTTCCCCTACGCGGGCGGCAACGCCGTCAACTACCAGCCGATGGCCGGTGTGCTGGCGGACAGCGGCCTGCGGGTCCTCGCGGTCGACCTGCCCGGGCACGACCTGTCCGACCGTCCCGAGCCGTTCGCGTCGATCGCGCGGGTGGCGGAGCGGGTCGTGGACGAGATCGCCGCGCGCGGTCTGACCCGGGTCATGGTCTGGGGCCACTCGTCGGGTGCCGCGCCGGCCGTGGAGACGGCCAGACGGCTCGAGGAGCGCGGGGTGACCGTGTCCCGGGTGTTCCTCGGCGCCCAGTTGCTCGGCACCGCCGACGAGCGGCGGGCCGCCGCCGAGGAGCTGAGCGGCCGCAGCGACGCGGAGATCGCCGCCCGGCTGACCTCGGACAGCGGCTACACCGAACTCGCGGAGCTGAACGCCCGGCACGCCGGGCTCATCGGTGCCGCCTACCGGCACGACTGCGTGTCCGCGCACCGCTACTTCCGTGACGCCCTGCGCAATCCGCCGGCGGTACGGCTGGCCGCTCCGGTCTCCGTGGTCGTGGCCGCCGACGACCCGCACACCGCCGGGCACGCCGACCGCCACCGGGACTGGCTGCTGCTGGCCGACCACGTGGAGCTGCACGAACTCCCCGACGGGGGCCACTACTTCCCGCGCACGCGGCCGGCCGAGGCGGCGCGGGCCGTCCTGACCGCCGCGGCGCCCCTGGCCCCTTCCTGAACCTCGCCGAGCCCGCAGCCGGGCAACGAAAGGAATCCGAGATGTCCTCCTCACCTCTGGCCCCCTCGCTCGACGTGGAGCCCCGGCCGGGCAGTCCCGCCATCGTGCGCGTCGACTCCCCCGGTGACGCCGCGGGTTGGGCGGCCGAGCACCGTCAGTCGCTGCGCGCGCAGGTCACCGAGCACGGGGCGCTCCTCGTCCGCGGGCTGGGGCTGCGGGACGCGGACGGGGCCGGAGCGGTCTTCGCGAAGCTGGCCGGTGCCCTCATGACGGAGCGGGAGGCGTTCGCCCCCCGGGAGCCCCTCGGCCCGGGGCTGTACTCCTCGACCGCCTGGCCGGCCAACCAGCCGATGTGCATGCACCACGAGCTGAGTTACACGCTGGAGGTGCCCGGCCTGATGCTGTTCGCCTGCCTGACCGCGCCCGACGGGGGCGGCGCCACGGCGGTGGCCGACGCAGAAGAGGTGCTCAGGGCGCTGCCCGCCGGTCTGACCGAGCGGTTCGAGCGCGAGGGCTGGCTGCTGACCCGCAGCTACAACGACGAGATCGGGGCCTCGCTCGCGGAGTCGTTCGGCACCGAGGACCGCGCGGAGATCGAAAGGTACTGCCGTGCGCACGCCATCGACTTCCACTGGCAGCCGGACGGTTCGCTGCGCACCGAGCAGCGCCGCAGCGCCGTGGTGCGGCACCCGGTGACCGGCGGGCGCTGCTGGTTCAACCAGATCGCGTTCCTCAACGAGTGGACGCTCGCCCCGGAGGTGCGCGAGTACCTGGTGGACGAGTACGGCGCGGACGGCCTGCCGTTCAACACCCGCTACGGCGACGGCTCCCCGATCGGCGAGGACGTCGTCCAGCTGCTCAACGCAACGTACGAGAAGCACACCAGGCGCGAGCCCTGGCAGACGGGTGACCTGCTGCTGGTGGACAACATCCGCACCGCGCACAGCAGGGAGCCCTTCACCGGCGAGCGGCGGGTGGTGGTCGGCATGGCCGAGCCTCAGCGCCTGGCCGACGGCTGCCCGACCCCGGAGGCGAGTGAGCGATGACCCATCTTCTGTCGGCCGGTACCCAGCCGGCCACGTCCGTCCCGGCCACCGTGCCGACGTTCGCGGTGATCTCCGGCGAACAGGTGCAGCAGGCGCTCGGCGGCCGCGAGAAACAGATCGTGGAGCTGGTCGAGGCGACCTACCGGCTGCACGGCGCCGGGGACTCGGTGAACCCGCCGTCGTACTTCCTGCGCTTCCCCGACCGGCCCACCTCCCGGATCATCGCGCTGCCCGCCTCCATCGGCGGCTCGGTGCACGTGGACGGTGTGAAGTGGATCTCCAGCTTCCCGGAGAACGTGAACGCCGGGCTGCCCCGGGCCTCCGCGGTGCTCATCCTCAACGACCACGACACGGGCTACCCGTTCGCGTGCATGGAGAGCTCCATCATCAGCGCCACCAGGACGGCGGCGTCCGCCGCGCTGGCCGCCGACTGGCTCAGCCGCACCCGTGCCCGGCCCACCCGCGTGGGCTTCTTCGGCACCGGTCTGATCGCCCGGTACATCCACACCTTCCTGGCCGGCACCGGCTGGGCGTTCGACTCGATCGGCGTGCACGACGTGTCCCCCGACAGCGCGGCCGGCTTCAGCGGCTATCTGCGCGGGACCGGCACCTCGGCGCGGATCACCGTCCACGACAGCGCCGAGGCGCTCGTCCGCTCCAGCGACCTCGTGGTCTTCGCCACCGTCGCCGGCCGGCCGCACGTCACGTCGCCGGCCTGGTTCGACCACAACCCCGTGGTGCTGCACGTGTCGCTGCGCGACCTCGCCCCCGAGGTCCTGCTCGGCGCGGCGAACTTCGTCGACGACGTCGAGCACTGCCTGAAGGCCGACACCTCCCCCCATCTGGTCGAGCAGCGCACCGGCGACCGCGACTTCCTGAACGGCACCCTCAACGACGTGATGCTCGGCCGGGCCGCGCCGCCGCCCGACCAGCCGGTGATCTTCTCGCCCTTCGGTCTGGGCGTCCTCGATCTCGCCGTCGGCAAGTACGTCTACGACGAAGTGGCCCGGACGGGGAACCTCCGCCTCGTCGACGACTTCTTCCACGACCTGCGTCGGTACGGCTGAGCCCCCTCTCAGCCGGGACCAGGAGGCCCGCCGTGCCCGTCATTTCCTCCCCCAACGCCTTCAACGAAGGCAACCTCTTCGTCGACCTGGAGTCGATCTTCGGGTGCCCCCTCTACCTGAAATGCGAGGGCTTCAACTTCGCCGGCTCCATCAAGCTGAAAGCCGCGAACGAGATGGTGGAGAGCGCCGAGCGGGACGGGATCCTGAAGCCGGACTCCGTCCTCGTGGAGTCCTCCTCGGGGAACCTGGGCGTGGCGCTCAGCATGATCGCCGCGAGCAAGGGCTACCGGTTCCTGTGCGTCACGGACGCCCGCTGCAACCTGTCGACCAGGCTGCTGATGGAGGCCCTGGGCAGCCAGGTGCACGTGGTGGCCGACCTGGACGAGAACGGCGGCTTCCTCGGCACGCGCCTGGAGTACGTCCGGTCGCTGTGCGAGTCCGACGACCGGTACGTGTGGCTCAGCCAGTACACGAACCCGGGCAACTGGCGCGCGCACTACCGGACCACCGGGCCGGAGATCGCCAGTCACTTCCCGCGTCTGGACGTGCTGTTCGTCGGTGCGGGCACCACCGGAACCCTGATGGGCTGCGCGCGCTTCTTCCGGCAGTGGCACCGCCCGGTGCGGATCGTCGCGGTGGACAGCGTGGGCTCGGTGGCCTTCGGCGGGGAGCCGGGCCGCCGGATGATCCCCGGCCTGGGGATGAGCATGCGCCCGCCGCTGCTGGACGAGTCCTACGTGGACGAGGTGATCCGGGTGGAGGAGGCCGACACCATCCGCACCTGCCACCGGATGGCCAGGCGCGGCTTCCTGTTCGGCGGTTCCACCGGCACGGTGGTCAGCGGGGCGACCGACTGGCTGGCCGAGCACGACACCGGCGGCACGACCGCGGTGGCCATCGCGCCCGACCTCGGCGAGCGCTACCTCGACACCATCTACCAGACCAACTGGCTGCAGGACCTGTACGGCGAGCACATCCTGGACACGGTCCGGGACCCGGTCCAGGTGGACGGCGGCTCCCAGGAGGTCGGCTCCGCCGGCCGCTCGCCGGAACGCCGCCGACGGCGGTAGGGAGCCCGTGCCCCCGTCGTGGAGTACAGTATTCATCAGTCGATGAATTAATGTTCTCCGGAGAGACGGGGGCATGATGGAGCGGACCACGTGCTGTGTGGTGGGAGGCGGTCCCGCCGGGATGGTGCTCGCCCTGCTGCTGGCGCGGACGGGCGTCGAGGTGACGGTGCTGGAGAAGCACGGTGACTTCCTCCGCGACTTCCGCGGCGACACCGTGCACCCCTCGACCCTGGCGCTGCTGGACGACCTGGGGCTGGCCGAGCGCTTCGCCCGGCTGCCGCAGCGCAGGGTGCGTACCGTCCGGCTGCCCGTGGGCGACGGGCGGTCGCAGGTCACGGTCGCCGACCTCTCGGTGCTGCGCGGCCCGTACAACTACGTGGCGATGGTCCCCCAGTGGGACCTGCTCGACCTGCTGGCCGCCGAGGCCGGACGGGAGGCGACGTTCCGGCTGCGCATGAACACCGAGGCGACCGCCCTGCTGACCGAGGGCGGCCGGGTGACCGGGGTGCGCTACCGCACCTCCGACGGCCGCACCGGCGAACTGCGCGCCACGCTCACCGTCGCCTGCGACGGCCGGGGCTCCCTGGCGCGTGGACGGCCGGAACTCGGGCTGCGCCGCTTCGGCTGCCCGATGGACGCCTGGTGGTTCCGGCTGCCGCGCCGGGAGAGCGACCCGAGCGGTCTGGTCGGTGGCGCCGGGGACCGCTTCCTCACCGCGATGATCGACCGCGGTCACTACTGGCAGTGCGCGGCGCTCATCCGCAAGGGCAGCGACCGGCAGCGCCGGGCGGCCGGCCTGGACCGGTTCCGGGCCGAGTTCGGTGCCGCCGTCCCCTGGATCGCGGACCGCACCGGGCAGCTCGCCTCATGGGACGAGGTCAGGCTCCTCGACGTACGCCTGGACCGGCTGCGCCGCTGGCACCGGCCGGGACTGCTGTGCATCGGCGACGCCGCGCACGCGATGTCCCCAGTCTTCGGCATCGGCATCAACCTCGCCGTCGAGGACGCCGTGGCCGCCGCGCGGTACCTGGCCGCCCCGCTCGGGCGCGGGACCGTGGGGCTGCGCGACGTCCGCAGGGTGCAGCGCCGGCGCCGCCCCACCACGGTCCTCACCCAGGCGCTGCAACGGGCGGCCCACGCCCGCTTCGTCGCTCCGGTGCTGGACGGACGGCCGCCCCTCGGGAGCGCGGCACGCGCCCGGCGCCTCGCCGCGCTGGTCACCGGATCGCGGCTCGGCCGCCTCCCGGCGTACTTCATCGGGTACGGCGCGCTGCGGGAGCGCCCGCCGGATGCGGCGGTCCGGTAGCCGCCGTCCGCGGACCGTCCCGCCGCACCCCGGGCCGCCGGACGTCAGATCCGGCCGCCGGTGAGGCGGGTGATCGGCCCCTGGGTGCGGCGGCCCGAGCGGCGGCCGGCCGCGTAGGAGGCGACACCCACCGCGGTCACACCGGCGCTCACGCCCGCGGCCACGATCTTGCGGTGGGCGAGGACCGCCCACGCGGTCGTGGCCACCGTGGCGACCCGGCCCGAGGCCGCGACGGCCGCCCGCCGTCCCGCTTCGACGCCCTTGGCCGCCGCGCTCACCGTGCCGGCCATGCCGTCGGCGGCGCGCCCGGTGGCCTTCTTCGCCGCTGACGCTCCGTCACCGGCCGCGGTCTCGGCCTTCTTCGCGGCGCCGGAGGCCGGTGCGGTCGCCTTGGCGGCGGTGCGCCGGGCCGCCGAGGCGGCGTTGCGCTTCTTGTCCTGCATCTGCTGGCTCGTGCCCTTGTTCGGTTCACTCATGGAATGCGGCTTGCCCCTCACGCAGCCCGCAAACGTGGCCTCGTGCCGGGCCGGTGCGGGGGTGGGGCCGCGCAACCGGCGGTAACCTGCTCGTGAGGACAGTCATGGCCGATGAGGTGAGTATCCGGCTCCTCGGCGGTTTCGCCGTGGCGGTCGAGGACCGCCCGGTGGCCACCGGGGCGTGGCGGCTGCGCAAGGCGCGGACCCTGCTCAAACTGCTCTGCCTGGCACCGGGCCACCGGCTGCACCGGGAGCGGCTCTACGACCTCCTGTGGCCGGACCTCGATGTGACGGCCGCGTCGAACAACCTGCACCAGGTGCTGCACGCCGTACGGCGCGCGCTGGCCTCCGCCGGGGGGCGGGACGAGATCGTCGTACTGCGCGACGACATGGTGCTGCTGGGGCCGGACGGCGGTGTGCGCGTCGACCTGGACCGGCTCGACGAGGCGATCCGGCGGGCCGCGTCCGGCGGCACGGCGGCGGACTGCCGGGCCGCGCTGGCCCTGGCCGACGCCGAACTGCTGCCCGAGGACCGCTACGAGACCTGGGTGGCCGAGGCGGCCGGGTCGCTGGAGACCCGGCTCGCGGCCGTCCGGCTGGCGCTGGCCGAGGCGCTGGAGCGCGATCACCGCACGACCGAGGCGGTCGAGGTGCTGCGGGACCTGGTCGCCCGGGACCCGCTGGACGAGCCGGGCCTGCGGGCCCTGATGCGGACGCTGGCCGAGTCCGGGCGGCGCAGGGAGGCACTGGCGGTGTACGAGCGGCTGCGCGACACGCTCCGCCGGGACACCGGTGCCGATCCCGATCCGCAGACCCGCCGCCTCTACCGGACCCTGCTGGCCGACTCGGTGGACCCCGGCGAGCGGCCGGCGGACGGGCGGCGGGGCCGGCTGCCGGCACCGGCGACCGGGCTCGTAGGCCGGGAGCGGGAGATCACCGAGGTTCAACGGCTGCTCGGGCGCGGCGGGCTGCTCACCCTGACCGGGGCCGGCGGCTGCGGCAAGACCCGGCTGGCGCTCGCCGTGGCGGACCGGTGCGGCGACGGTTTCCGGGACGGGGCGTGGTTCGTGGACCTTTCCTCGCTGACGGAGCCGGACCTGGTCCCCGAGGCCGTCGCCGCCGTGCTCGGGCTGCGGCTCCCGCCGTCCGGAAGGGCCCGGGAAGCGCTGCTCGAACAGCTCGGCGGCCGCCGGACGCTGCTCGTCCTGGACAACTGCGAGCACCTGATCGACGCGTGTGCCGCCCTGGTCGCGCAGATCACCGCCCGCTGCCCCGGGGTCGCCGTGCTCGCCACCAGCCGGGAGCCGCTGCGCAGTTACGGCGAGCGCACGTTCCGGGTGCCGTCGCTCGGGCTGCCGGATCCACGGCGGCTGCCGCCCGTCGGGGAACTGGCCCGATTCGCCTCCGTGCGGCTGTTCTTGGACCGCGCCGCCGACGCGGCACCGGACTTCCGGC
This sequence comes from Streptomyces sp. NPDC002386, assembly GCF_053593175.1. Lineage (NCBI taxonomy): Bacteria > Bacillati > Actinomycetota > Actinomycetes > Kitasatosporales > Streptomycetaceae > Streptomyces > Streptomyces sp. NPDC002386. The sequence goes on along the minus strand of NZ_JBSFBX010000005.1, from coordinate 124,065 downwards.
TGACCGCCCCGAACGCGGCGGCCGTGGCGCAGATCTGCTTCCGGCTCGACGGGATGCCCCTGGCCCTGGAACTGGCGGCGGCCCGGGTGCACTTGCTGGCCCCGGACCAGATCGCCGAACGGCTCGACGACGCGCTCGCCCTGCTCAGCCGGGGCAGCCGGCACGGCGCGACCCGGCAGCAGACGCTGCTGGCCACCCTGGAGTGGAGTCACCGGCTGCTCGACGGCGAGGAGCAGTGCCTGTTCCGCAGGCTCGCGGTCTTCGCGGGCGGGTTCTCGCTCGCGGCGGCCGAGGACGTCTGCGCGGACGGCGTGCCGGCCGGCTCGGTGCTGGACCTCCTCGGCCGGCTGGCCGACAAGTCCCTGGTGTGCGTGGAGCCCGGGCCGCACGAGTCCCGGTACCGGCTGCTGGAGACGATCCGGCAGTACGCCGCCGAACTCCTGCGCGGCAGCGGGGAATCGACCGCAGTGGAGACCCGGCACCGGCAGTTCTACCTGCGGCTGGCCGAGGCACGGGACCGTGAGCCGGCCACCGGGGTCGCCGGCGCGACCGCACTGGAACTGGAGGCGGACTACGGCAATCTCCGGGCCGCCCTGCGCTCGTTCCTGCGCCACCGGCCGGAGAGCGGACTGCGCCTGGCGGTCGCGCTGCGCTCGTTCTGGCCGGAGCGGGGAAGGCTCGCCGAGGGCCGGCGCTGGCTGGACGACGCGCTGGCCGCCGCCCCGGAGCCCACACCGCAGCGGGCGAAGGCCCTGATGGGCCGGGCCGTGCTGGCGATCCGGCTCGGTGACGGCTCCCCGCTGGAGGACATCGCCGCCGAGATCGTCGGCATCCAGCAGCGCCGACCGGACCGGGCGGCCCTGGCGTACGCCTGCTACCAGCAGGCGATCCTGCTGTGGATGCGCGGTGCGTGGGCCCGGGGGCGCGCCGCCCTCGACCGGGCGCGCGCGCTCGCGCAGGAGGCCGGCGAGCCGTCGGTGCTCGCCGCCGTCGCACACCTGGACTGCGTCCGGGCCGCCTGTCGCGGTGAGGGGGCGACGGCTCGCGCCGCCTGCTCGGAGAGTCTGCGGCTGCTCGACGACGTCACGGTGGCCACCGGTCCCTTCTTCCCGGTCATGACCCCGGGCTACGTGGTGGAGGCCGACGGCCGCGGTCAGGTGTCGGTCCTCTTCGAGGAGACCGTGCTCAGCGGCCGCACGGTCGGCCCGGCCCGGGCCCGCGGGTACGTCCTGACGACCCTCGCGTGGGCCGCCCGGCTGGAAGGGGACACGGACGCCGCCACGGCCGCGGCGGAGAGCGGCGCCGACTGTTTCCGCGCGCTCGGCGACCGGCACGGGGAGTCCATGGGGCTCAACGTGCTCGGGAACATCCATCGCGGCACGGGCGGCCACGACGTGGCGCGCAAGCACCTCGAGGCGGCCCTGGCCATGAGACGCCGGCTCGGCGACCGCCGGGAGGAGGGCATCACCCTCGGCTGCCTCGGACTGCTGGAGCTGGCCGCCGGTGACACCGGCAGCGCACAGGCCACCTTCGAGACGGTGCTCGCCGATTTCCAGGAGGCGGACGACCGCCCCGGCGCCACCAACAGCCTGCTGCACCTCGGGCTCGTGGCCCGGGCCGCGGGTGACCGGGACCGGGCGCGCGCCCTGTTCACCCGCGCCCGGAGCCTGGAACAGGTCGCCGGGTCGGTGCCCGCCGCCGGCTGGGTCGAGCTGATGCTTGCGGATCTGCTCCGGCAACGGGGCGAGGAGGACGCGGCCGCCGCGGCGGCCGCCCGGGCCGAGGCCCAGTTCGCCCGCCTGGGCGACCGGCGGGGCCTCGCCGCGCTGCGGCGTCCGGTGCCGCCGCCGACGGATCAAAGCGGTTGCTGAGTGGTTGCTAAGAGGCGCTGCCTACGGTCACGGACATCAGCACAAGCACTCGTGACCGAGGAGCCGACCATGTCGATCGACACGGCACAGGGCGTCCTGGGAGACGCCACCGTCGCCGAACTCCAGGCAGGCCTGCGCGGCACCGTCGTCCGCCCCGGCGACGCCGACTACGACGAGGCGCGTGCGGTCTGGAACGCAGCGCACGACAAGCGGCCGGCGCTCGTCGTGCGCTGCGCCGGCACCGCCGACGTGATCCGTGCCGTCGAGTTCGCCCGCAGCCAGGACCTGCTCGTCGCCGTGCGCGGCGGCGCGCACAGCATCGCCGGGTTCTCCACCTGCGACGGCGGCATCGTCATCGACCTGTCGCCGATGAAGGGGGCCGTCGTCGATCCGGTGCGCCGGCGGGTCGTCGCCCAGGCGGGCATGACCTGGGGCGACCTCGACCACGAGACGCAGGCCTTCGGCCTCGCCGTGACCGGCGGGCTGGTCTCCTCCACCGGCATCTCCGGATTCACTCTCGGCGGCGGGGTCGGCTGGCTGGTCCGCCGCCACGGGCTGGCCTCCGACAACCTGACGGCGGCCGAGGTGGTCACCGCCGACGGGCGTGTGGTCCGCGCGGACGCAGAGCAGAACTCCGAGCTGTTCTGGGCGCTGCGCGGGGGCGGCGGCAACTTCGGGGTCGTCACCTCGCTGGAGTACCGGCTGCACCCGGTCGGCCCCCAGGTGCTGGGCGGCCTGATCTTCTACCCCCTGGACCAGGCCCGGCAGGTGATCACCGGCTGGCGCGACCTGACCCGCGGCATGCCCGACGAGCTGACGACCATGGCCGTCCTGACGACGGCGCCCCCGCTGCCGTTCCTGCCGCCGGAGGCGCACGGCACCCGCGTCGTGGTGCTGGCCGGCATGTACGCGGGCGACCCGGCGGCGGGCGAGGCGGCCGTCGGCCCGCTGCGCACCCTGGGCACACCCGTCGCCGACCTCATGGGCCCGATGCCGTACACGGGCATGCAGTCCCTGCTCGACCCGTTGTGGACGCCCGGCGCCCACAACTACTTCACCTCGGCGTTCGTCGAGCCGTCCGACGACGCCCTCGACGCGGTGCTGCGGCACCACCTCACGACGCCCACGCCCTTCAGCGAGGTGCATCTGCACCAGCTCGGCGGAGCCTTCGCCCGGGTCCCGGCCGAGGCGACGGCGTTCAGCCGGCGGTCGCCGGGCGTGCTGTGCAACGTGATCGCGCGGTCGCCCGACGGGGCGGACTTCGACGCGCACGTCGCCTGGGCCCGTGAGACCCGTGAGGACATCGCGCGGCACGGCGACGGCTCGATGTACGTGAACTTCACCGGTGACGCCGCCGAGGACCGGGTGCGGGCCTCGTACCCCGGCGCGGTGTACGAGCGGCTGGTGCGGGTGAAGGACGCCTACGACCCGACCAACCTGTTCCGTCTCAACCAGAACATCCGCCCGTCGGCGGCGGCCTGACCGGACCAGAGCGGCGCGCCGGGCACGGGTCCCTCACCCGCCCGGCGCGTCGCGCCGCTCCGGCGCGCGGGCCGCCGCCTCGGCGCGCCCCACCCTGGCCATCAGGCGGTCCCGCCGCCGGGGCCACCAGACCAGATCCAGCGCCACCAGGGCGACCACCAGCCACGACACCAGGGCCTCCCGCTCCGTCCCGGCCACGGTGTCGTACCCGGCGAGGGCCAGCGCCACCACGGCCACCAGCACCATCACCCAGCGGCGGAGCCGGTCCTGCTCCGCGGTGACGCGCAGCGCCTCGGCGTGGCGGACGACGTCGGGCGCGAGCCGGGGGTCCGCCACGGTCCCGCCGCTCCGGGTGGCCCGTACCACCGCCGCCCGGTCCGCCGGAGCGAGGTCCGCGCCGGCGGGCCAGACCCTGCTCATCCGCCGCGCCACCCGAACACCGTGCAGCGGGGTCAGCACCAGGAGGACGACGGCGGCGGCCGCCCAGGCTCCGGACTCCAGGAGGACGAACAGGCCGAAGAACACACCCGCGGCCAGTCCGGCGCCCAGCGCCCTGCGCACCGGGCCCCCCTGCCACACCCAGCCGGGAACGAGAAGCACCCGACCATGCTGACGACCACGGGTACCCCGGGCAACGACCGCGCCCCGCGAGTCGCCCCTCAGGCCCCCGTGTGCGCCTTTGTGATCGCCAGGGCCGCCGCCATGACGCTCAGCTGGGGGTTCACCTGCGGGCAGCTCGGCAGCACCGAGGCGTCGGCGACCAGGACCCCGTGCACCCCGCGGAGCCGGCCGGCGGGGTCCGCCGGGAAGTGCCGGGGATCCGCCCCCGCCGCGACCGTGCCGGTGGGGTGGTACGCCGACAGATGGAGCTGCCGCGCCGTGGTACGGGCGAGCAGCGCGTCCAGTTCGGCGAGCCGGCGGACGCGGGGTGTGCCGGGGATGCCGGTGAGCACCTCCTCGGCGCCCGCCGCGAACAGCAGCTCCCCCATGGCCCGTACGGCCCGCATGAGCCGGCCGGCGTCGCGGGGGTCCAGGTCGTAGCGGAGCAGGGTGCGGTCCCGGCCGAGGACCCGGCCCGAGGGGCGGTCGGCGATCATCGCGCCGAGTGTGGCGAGCCGGTCGGCGCCCTCCAGTTCGCGGCGCAGCTCGCCGCCCAGCCCGGGGAGGACGAAGGAGCCCATGCCGGGCGGGGTCGCGGTGGCCTCGATGAGGATGCCGTCGGCGTGGTGTTCCTCCACGCCGACGCTCTGCAGCACGCCCTCCCACGCGGTGACCGGTTCGGCGAAGCGTCCCGCGACGCTCGTGGCCGGGTGGACACTGAGGTTGCGGCCGAGGCGGGGGTGCCGACCGAGTCCGGAGCGGCGCAGCAGCGGCGGGGACTCCAGCGCGCCGGCGGCCACGACGACCAGCGGCGCGAGGATCTCGAACGCGCCGTCCGCCCGGCGCACGCGGACGCCGGCCGCCCGGGGGCCGCCGGGACGGTCGGGATCGACGAGGACGCGCTCGGCCCGGGCACCGGTGACGATCCGGGCCCCGGCGGCGCAGGCCTCGGGCAGCACGGAGAGCTGCACGCTCTGTTTGGCGCCGGCCGGGCAGCCCACCACGCACTGGCAGGAACCCCGGCAGCCGGGTGCGTTGCGGCGCAGCGGCGCGGCCCGCCAGCCGAGTTCGCGGGCGCCGGCGAGGGCGAGTCGGCCGTTGTTCCCCAGGACGTCGGTGGGCTGGGCCGCCACTCTCAGGGTGCGCTCGACCTCGTCCAGGTGCCGGTCGAAGCCGTCGGCGAGCGTGAACCCCAGCTCCCGGCTCCAGTGGGCGAGGACATGGCCGGGAGTGCGGTAGCAGGTACCGGAGTTGACGACGGTGGTGCCGCCGACGGCCCGGCCCACGGGCAGCAGCAGCGGCGGCCGGCCCACGGCCACCGTCGCTCCTCCGTCCCGGTAGAGCCGGGTGAACCGGTCGAGGGGCGCGCTCCCGCCGAAGGACTCGGTGGAGTGGTGCCGGCCCTCTTCGAGGACGACGACGTCGAGTCCGGCCCGCGCGAGGGTCCGTGCGGCCATCGCCCCGCCCGCGCCGGAGCCGACGACCACGGCGTCGGCACGCGACCGGGCGGGCCAGTCGGCCGCGGGCGTCAGGTCGAGCGGCGGGTCCTCGCGGGCCGGGCCGCGCGGCGCGGGCCCGTCCTGGAGCATCCGCTCGGTTCCGGCCGCCAGGAGGACGGGCACCTTGAGGACGTCCAGCAGCGGCAGCAGGGCGGGCCGTGCGCCCAGTTCGTCCAGGACGGACTGCCTCTCGGGCGCGCCGAGGGTGTCCAGGGTGCGTCCGGTGCGCGCCACGGCGTAGGCGTCGACGGCGCCGGCCGCCGCCCGGAGGCCGGCCCGGGCGGGCAGCGGCATCGCCGAGAGGACCGTGCGGAGTCTGCCGGGGACGCGCCGGGGCCAGTCGGCGCCGCCGTCGTCGGCGAGGAGGGCGGACACCAGTCCGGTGAGGCTCATCGGGTGCCCACCTCCGCGTGGGCCGTGCCGTCGAGCGTCCACTCGGCCTCGGTGCGCCAGCCGCCTGCCCACCACCGCTCCAGCAGCACGTGTGCGTCGGCGCGTTCGCTGTTGCGGCAGGTCGCGTGGCTGCCGTCGGGGTCGGTGTAGTCGAGGGCGAGGGTGCCCTCCGGGGGCTGGGTGACCTCGACCCGGATGCGGCGCAGGCCGCTGCGGCCGGTGACCGTCCAGGTGGGCAGGTCGAGGCCGGCCCGGAACCGGCCCGCGCCGGCCCAGCCGACGGCCGCCCGTTCGGGGCGGCGGGGCCAGGTGCGGCCGGAGCGGCGCAGCCGCAGGAAGACCAGCGGCGGAAGCCTGCGCAGACCCGGGCGCGTGGAGACGGCGGCGACGATCTCCAGGACGTCGCCACCGCCGAGGTCGGCGTGCAGCCAGGCCCAGCGGCGGGCGTTGCCGTGGCCGTAGATCCGGGCGGAGGCGCCGGGGGCCGCGGTGAGGGTCAGCGTGGTGCCGTCGTGGGTGAAGGTGCCGTCGTAGGCGGCGCGGGCGGCGGGGAGCATCTGGGCGGCCGGCAGCAGGGGGCGGCGCCAGGACCAGCGGGGGAAGGTGAACAGCGGCTCGTCCGTGGGACGTTCGGTGAGGTCCCAGTGCAGGGCTCCGTCCTCGGCGGTGCCGGTCAGGCGCCCCGGTTCGGCCGTGGCCCCGGCGGCGTGGAAGCCGGTCGTTCCGGGTGTCCATGCGGCTGGGCCGAAGCGGGCGTGCCGCACGGGGCCGTCCTTGGGGAACACGGCGGCCCAGCCGTGCGCGTACGGCCGGGATCCGTCGGCGGGCGCGGTCAGTTCGTGGTGCAGCCACAGTCCGCTGCCGCTCTCCGGGTCGGTGAGGGTGGTGTACCAGACCTCGGTACGGCCGGGCTCGCCGCGCCAGCGGGGCGCGAGGAAGGTTCCTCGGTTCCCGGTCCGCGGGAAGCGGAAGCTCGCCAGGAACGGCAGGAGCTGGGTGCCGAGCGGGAATCGGAGCGTGCCGGTGCCGATTCGCCGTCCGTCCTCCAGGAGGGTGTACGGCAGCACGGTCATCGAGGCGACGGGCCTCAGCGCGGTGACCGACTTCCAGCCGTCGAGGGTGAGCCGGCGGCCGCCGGCGCCGAACGCGAGGCGGTAGTGGATGCGGCGGCGGGCCACCGGCGAGATCTCCAGCTCACCCTCGGCGCACGGGTCGTCGGCCCAGCCGGCCACCCGTATCCGTCCGGTGGCGCGGGCCTCGGTCGTACCGAGGAGTCGCAGCGGCCGGTCCGCGCGGACCGCCAGGTCGAGGCGGATCCGGCGGGCGCGGTCCTCGCCGTCGAGCCGCAGCGTGCCGAGCATCGTCTCGGCGAAGGAGGTGCCGCGGGCGGCCGTGCCGGAGCGGCCGCGGGTGCCGTCGCTCATGCGAGGTCCTCCAGCATGATCCGTTCGGTCGTGGCCAGGTACCGCTCGGCCGCGCTCCGGGCGCCGGCCCGGTCACCGGCCAGGACCGCCCCGACCACCGGCGCCAGGCGTTCGCGGGCCACGCCGGCGTCGGTGAACGGACCGCTGAGCGCGGCGCGGACCGGCAGGTAGGCGTTGAAGAGGGTGTTGGTCAGCAGGACGTAGACGCGGTTGCCGGTGGCGCGGGCGAGGGCCCGGTGGACCTCGATGTCCGCGAGCTGCACGGCGTCGGTGTCCGCCGCGTCCCCGACGGCCGCGAGCAGCTCGCGCAGTTCGGCCCGTTGCCGGGCGCCGGCCCGGGCGGCGGCCCGCTCGGCGATCAGCGCCCCGATGCCGCGCCGCACTTCGAAGACCTCGCGGATCCAGTCGGGGCTGTGCCGGACGAGCATCGGCAGCAGATCGGCACCGCCGAGTCGCAGGTAGTCGCGCACCCGGGTGCCGACGCCGTGCCGGGTCTCCAGCAGTCCCGCCTGGGTCAGTCGCCCGAAGGCGTGCTTGAGGGTGGTGCGGGTGACGCCGTAGCCGTCGGCGAGGGTGCGTTCGGGCGGCAGGTAACTGCCCGCGGGATGGCGTCCGGTGAGGATGTCCTCCCGCAGCCGGCCCTCCAGCACGTCGACGATGGTCTCCCGGGGCAGTGCCTCCACGCGGTCCTCCCAGTGGCTCAGTGGATGAGCCACTCAACCAACGTCGGCGTGCGCCGTCAATGGCAATGACGTGACGGGCCGGAGTTCCGAACGCCCTACAACTCGCTCCGCCGGTATGGAGCGTGGCGTCCCGTCAGGCCGCGGGACCGCGCCCGGCCGAGGGCCCGACGGCTCCGCGCACGAGGAGCAGCAGGGCGTCGGCGAGGTCGTCCGCGGGGCTGCCGGTGGCCAGGCGGCGCAGCTGAAGGCCCATCACCAGGGCGACGGTGGTGGCCGCCAGGCGTCCGGCGTCCGGGACGCCCAGCGCGGTGAGGATCTGGGTGGCGAGCCGGTCGTAGGCCCGGAACGCCTCCGCCGCCGACTCCCGGAGCCGTTCGTCGCGCCCGGCGTGCAGGTACAGCTCGAACGGCGCCAGATGGGCGCTGTCGAGCGCCGCGCCGCAGGCGACCTGGCCGGCGAGGGTGGCCGCGTCCGCGATGTCGAGGCCGTCCGTCTGGCACTGGTCGGCCAGCTCGGTGAAGTGCCGGGCCTCCTCGCGCACGAAGTGCAGCAGACTCTCCCGCAGCAGATCGTGCTGGGTCTCGAAGTGGTACGTGACCGAGCCGAGCGAGACTCCCGCCTCCTTGGCGATCCGCCGGTTGGTCACGGCCGCGACGCCGTCCTCGCCGATGATCCGCAGGACGGCGGTGATGATGCGCTGGCGCGTCGGGGCGGAGGCCGAGGGGGCGTCGTTCTGCATGCCCCGCATTGTTCCACCAGTGGACACGGCCTCCCCTCCTGCCTATTGTTCGTTCGAACGAACAACATTCTGGAGGATGGCCGTGCGCATTGCTGGGGCAACTGTTCTGCTGACCGGGGTCACGGGCGGGATCGGCGGCTCGCTCGCCGCGGAACTGTCCGCGCGCGGCGCGCGGCTCGTCCTCACCGGCCGGCGGCGCGAGGCGCTGGAACCCCTGGCGGAGCGGTACGGCGCGCGCATGATCCTGGCCGACCTCGGCGACGCCGACGACGTGGCGCGCCTGGCGGAGGAAGCCGCCGGAACGGACATCCTGCTCGCCAACGCGGCGCTGCCGTCCAGCGGCGACCTGCTCGACTACACACCCGAGCAGATCGACCGCGCGCTCGCGGTGAACCTGCGCGCGCCCGCGATGCTCGCCCGCCTGCTCGCCCCCGCCATGGTGGCCGGCGGGCGCGGCCACCTCTGCTTCGTGGGCTCGCTGTCGGGGGTGGCGGCGACCAGGTCGTCGTCGCTGTACAACGCCACGAAGTTCGGCCTGCGCGGCTTCTCGCTGGCCCTGCGCCAGGACCTGCACGGCACGGGTGTGGGCGTCTCGATCGTGCAGCCCGGTTTCGTGCGCGAGCTGGGGATGTTCGCCGAAACGGGCTCGCCCACCCCGGGCGGTGTCCGCACGGTGGCGCCGGAGCAGGTGGTCAGGGGCGTGGTCCGGGCGATCGAGCGCGATGTCGCGGAGATCAACGTGGCACCGCTCGAACTGCGCCTCCTGACGAGGGTCGCGTCGCAGTTCCCGGGGTTCGCGGAGCGGGTGCAGCGCAGGGCGGGGGCGGAGCGGACGCTGGAGACGATCGTGACGGCGCAGCGCGCGAGCCGCTGAGCGGGGGCGGGCGGCGGGCGCCGGGGCGTCCGCCGCGCCCGGGGTCAGGACGAGCGGGGCGGTCTGACCCAGCCCAGGGAGCGTTCGACGGCCCGCTGCCAGTCCTCGTACTCCGCGTCGCGCAGGGCGGGGTCCATGTCGGGCAGCCACTGGGCGGCCCGGTGCCAGTTGCGGCGCAGGACCTCCAGGTCCGGCCAGTAGCCGGCGGCGAGTCCGGCGGCGTAGGCGGCGCCGAGCGAGACGGTCTCGGCGACCATGGGCCGCACCACCGGGACGTCGAGCACATCGGCGACGAACTGCATCAGCAGGTTGTTGGCGGTCATGCCGCCGTCCACCTTCAGCTCCCGCAGCGGCACCGAGGAGTCGGCGTTCATCGCGTCGACGACCTCCCGGGTCTGCCAGCCGGTGGCCTCCAGGACGGCCCGGGCCAGGTGACCGCTGGTGATGTACGAGGTGAGGCCGACGATGACCCCGCGCGCGTCGCTGCGCCAGCGGGGTGCGAAGAGACCGGAGAAGGCGGGGACGATGTAGCAGCCGCCGTTGTCCTCCACCGTCCGCGCCAGGGTCTCGATCTCCGGCGCGCTGTTGATCAGCCGCAGCCGGTCGCGGAACCACTGGACCAGGGAGCCGGTGACGGCGATCGACCCCTCGAGGGCGTAGACCGGTGGCCGGTCGCCGATCTGGTAGGCGACGGTGGTGAGGAGGCCGTGCCGGGACCGGACCAGTTCGGTGCCGGTGTTGAGCAGCAGGAAGCTGCCCGTTCCGTAGGTGCACTTGGCCTCGCCCGGGGAGAAGCAGGTCTGGCCGAACAGGGCGGCCTGCTGGTCGCCGAGGGCCGCCGTGATCCACACCCCGGGCAGGAGGGCGCGGGACTCGGCGTAGGGCGCCGCGGAGGACCTGATCTCCGGCAGCATCGCGCGGGGCACGCCGAAGAACGCCAGGAGTTCGTCGTCCCAGGTGAGGGTGCGGACGTTCATCAGCATGGTGCGGCTGGCGTTGGTGGCGTCGGTGATGTGCAGACCGCCGTCGGAGCCCCCGGTGAGGTTCCAGATCAGCCAGCTCTCCATCGTGCCGAACAGCACCTCGCCGTCCCTGGCGCGCTGTTCGAGGCCCTTGACGTGGTCGAACAGCCAGCGCAGGCGCAGCGCCGAGAAGTAGGTGGAGGGCGGCAGGCCGCACCGGTCGAGGAAGAACTCCCTGCCGGGGTCCCGGCCCAGGGCCTCGACGAGCGGCTCGGTGCGGGTGTCCTGCCAGACGATCGCCCGGTCCAGCGGCGCGCCGGTGCGCCGGTCCCAGAGCACGGTCGTCTCCCGCTGGTTGGCCAGTCCGATGGCGGCGATCCGGTCCGGTTCGACTCCGACGCCGGAGAGCGCCTCGGGCACCACCCGACGCAGGTTCTGCCATATCTCGACGGCGTCGTGCTCCACCCAGCCGGGTTTCGGGAAGTGCTGCTCGTGTTCCCGCTGCGCCACGGACACCAGCCGTCCCCGGTGGTCGAACAGGATGCAGCGGGTGGAATTGGTGCCCTGATCGATGGACATCACATACCGGTCAACCATGATCGGGTTCACCTTCCGATGCGTCGCGTCGGGGGCGGGTGGGGACTACCAGCGGGCCGCGCCCAGGTCTCTGGAGATGGCGCGTGCCGCCTCCCGGATCAGGGTGATCAGGTTCGGCCGGGGCTGGCCCTGGTTGTCACAGATCCTTTCGACCGGCCCGGACAGCCCGATGGCGCCGACCACGAGACCGCCGTGTCCCCGGATCGGCACGGAGATGCCGGCCTCGCCCATGCTCATCTCCTGGATCTCGGCAGCCCATCCGTGGTCGCGCACCTCGGCCAGCGCCTGGTGGAGCCGTTCGGGGCTGACCAGGGTGTGCCGGGTGTACGTCTCCAGTCCGGACTCCAGGGCCTGCTCGAAGGGCGCGGTGCCGAAGGCCAGCAGCACCTTGCCCAGCGAGGAGGCGTGCAACGGCAGCAGCGAGCCCACGTCCAGGGTCTGGAGGCTGTCGTCGGGCCGGAAGACATGGTGGACGACCAGGACCTTGCCCTCCAGCGGGGTGCCCAGGCGCACCGCCTCCCCGCTGCGGGCGGCCAGGGCGTCGGCCCAGTTGATGGAGCGCGACCGCAGTTCGTTGACGTCGAGATAGCTGGTGCCGAGGTGCAGCAGGGCGGCCCCGAGCTGGTACTTGCCCGTCGCCGCGTCCTGTTCGACGAAGTCCACGTGCTGCAGGGTGCGCAGGATGCCGTGGGCGGTTCCCTTCGCCAGCCCCAGCGAAGCCGCCACCTCGCCGAGCCCGAGCCGTCGGGGCCCACCGGCGAGCAGGCGCAGAATCGCCGCCGCCCGTTCGATCGACTGGACCGGACCGGCCATGAAGCGAGCCTATTACCGTTGCCGGGGATTCGCTCCGCGTGCGCCGGGACCGTCCGGTAACCCCGCTCGGGCGGGAGCGTTCGGCAATGCCGACCCCTGTTCATTGACCGGCGCGCCGGTCCTCCCTAGCGTGCCTACAAGGCCCGGCACATGCCGGGGCGCGGCATGGCCCGCAGTGCTTCACCCCCCAGGAGACCAACATGGCGGTACAGCTCAATACGCTGGCGCGGGAGACCCGCGAGCAGGTCTTCGTGTTGCCGCCCTTCGCCGGGGCCGTCTCGGTCGTACGCCGGCGGGTGGCCGCGATCCTCGCGGGCTGGAAGGTGTCCCCGGCGATCGTCGAGGACGCGCTGCTGGTGGTGTCGGAGCTGCTGACCAACGCGATCGTGCACGCCCTGCCCCCGGCGGTGCTGCGGCTTTCGTGGGTGCCGGGCGACGGTCCCGGGGTGCTGCGGGTGGAGGTCACCGACGCGGGGCCGGCCCGGCCGGCGGGGGCGTCGCCCGCCTGGGACGACCCGGACGAACACGGGCGGGGCGAGGACATCGTGCACGCCCTGGCCGACCGGCACGGCATGCGCACCCACCCCGGCGGATGCACGCGCTGGGCCGACCTCGCGGCGGCCTGATCAGCGCTCGCGCGGCGGCCTGATCAGCACGCTCAGCGGCCGCCGCGGCAGGTGGCGGCCACCGGCACGGCCTCGGACCGCACCGGCACGACTCCGCGCCCGGCGTCCGCGTGGTCGGTCTCGTCCGGCTCGTTCCCGGCCGGCTCCTCGATCGACTTCCTGAGCAGCAGCAGGGCCGCGTCGTCGTGCAGCCGGCCGCCCACGTGCGCCAGGAGGTCGGCGTGCACCGCGGACAGGGTGCGGGCCGGCTCGTCGGACACGTGCCGCGCCACGCCTTCGGCCAGCGGGTAGAACTCGCGCGCGTGGTCGCGGGCCTCGGTGACCCCGTCGGTGTAGAGCAGGAGCTGGTCGCCCTCGGCGAAGGGCAGCAGGTGCAGCTCGGGATGCTCACCGGACAGCGCGCGCAGCCCGAGGGGCGGGGCGGGACGGACGGGCTCCACCGGCTCCACTTCCCCGGCCTCGGTTATCAGCAGCGGGGGCGCGTGCCCGCAGTTGACCACCTCCAGTTCCCCGGGCCGCGGACAGCCCACGACCACGGCGGTGACGAAGTCGTCCGGTCCGAGGTTGCGGGCCAGGCTCCGCTCGATCCTGCCGACGACGGCCAGCAGGTCGGGCTCGTCGTAGGCGGCCTCGCGGAAGACACCGAGGACCAGCGCGGCGGTGCTCACCGCCGGCAGCCCCTTGCCGCGCACGTCTCCGACGATCAGCCGGACGCCGTGCGGGGTGGGCACCAGGGCGTAGAGGTCCCCGCCGATACGGGCCTCCGCCGCGGCCGCGCTGTAGCGGACCGCCACCTGGAACGGGCCGACGGTCTCCGGGACCGGCTTGAGCAGGGCGTGCTGGGCGGCCTCCGCGACCGAGCGGACCGCCGCGAGCACCCGCTCCCGCCGGCCGCGCAGCTCGCTCGCCAGGGCGCTCGCCGCGGTGACCGCCAGCACGGCGCTCAGCACGGCCACCGGCTCACGGCCCGGCACGGTGTAGACCGTGCTGAGGGCCGCGCACAGCGCCGCGGCGAGGAGACCGACGCACAGGACACCGCGCGGCCCGTTGGTGGTGGCCGCCAGCGCGGGCCCCGCCGCCATCAGGGGCAGCCAGGGCAGTCCGGCTCCGGTCAGCAGGTCGACGAGCACGATGACCATGACGAGCACCACCGGAAGCGCGGACGCCGCCTGTGCGGCGGCTCGCCGTGGCGCCGACGCGCCGGGGCCGGCCGCCCTGTGCAGCCGTGACGCCCAGTGCTCGCCACCGTGCTCCCGGCGCCTGCTCGAGTTCTGTCCGGAATCGCTCACCTGTCGCGCTGTCCCTCGCCTGTGCGGGGTGCTCCCCTGCCCGGTCCCCTGCCTTGTTTCCGTATTCAAGGAAAAGGGCTCGGCGGAACCGCTTCAAGGAGCGGGTTTTCAGATAGTGAGCGAGAGGCATCTGGTCACGCGGCTCGCGGTCGGCATCAGCCGGGCACCGATCTCCGGCAGCCGGGAGAGCCGCTCGACCGGCAGGGACACGCCGAGCGAGCCGAGGGTGTCCCCGCTGTACACGGGCACGGCGACGCACACGGTGCCGAGCGAGTACTCCTCGAGGTCCGTGACGGCCGGGGCCAGCGGGGCGGAGTCGAGCCGCCTGAGCAGTTCGGTCAGGCTGGTGACGGTCCGCGGGGTGAGGTCGGCGAGGTGGTGCCGGGAGAGGTAGTCGCGGCGGGACTCGTCGTCCAGTTCGCGCAGCACCGACTTGCCCAGGGCGGTGGCGTGGCCCGCGTCCTCGAAACCCACCCACAGGTCGGCCCGGGGCGCGCGGGGCCCGTCGACGATCTCGGCGACCCTGATCTCGCCGTCCTCGTAGAAGGTGAGGTAGGCGGCGCCGGCCAGTTCGTCGCGCAGCGCGGCGAGGGTCGGCCGGACCCGGTTGAGCAGGACCTGCGCGCGGCTGGTGGTGCGCAGCGTCTGGAGCCGGTCGCCCAGGACGAAGCCGCCGTCGTCGAGCTTGCGCAGGTATCCGTCGTGCACCAGCGTCCGCAGCAGGTGGTAGGCGGTGGCGAGGGGCAGTCCGGTCTCCCGGGCCAGCTGCTTGGCGGGCGCGCCGTTCTCGTGTGCGCTGACCGCCTCCATCAGGCGGAAGGCGCGCTGTACGGACGTGATCAGCGTGGGGCTGTCGTGCGCGCGCATAGCAACAGGGTGCGCCGGGCGCCCGGCGGGGGCAAGGCACGGGCCGGGGCCCCGCCGCGCGGCCCCGGCCCGTGTCCCCCGCGGCCGCCGGGCCGTCAGCCCGTACTCACCCGGACGGAGAGGTCGTTGTCGAGCGTGTAGTAGGGCCGCAGGACGGCCCCGGCGGCGCGCGCGCCCGGGTGGACGAACGACGCCTTGCGGTCCGCCACGTCGTCCAGGAGCCGGGCGACCCGGACCGGGGCGGCGTCCGCCGCGGGGTGGACGAAGACGTCCCAGATGCCGCCCTCGGCGGTGGTGGCGGCGGCCAGGGCCTCGTGGTCGAGGGTGAAGCCGAAGCCCCGCCGGTCTCCGTCGGTCACCGGCCGCACCTCGTGCCCGGGGGCGTCGCTCCCCCGCGGCCGCAGGCGGACGACGGCGCCGTCCTCGAAGGTGGCGCCGTGCAGCCGGGCGGTGACCGTCGTCGACCGGTCGCCGACGTCGATCCGGCCGGCCTCCGCGTGGGCCGTGCGCAGCCAGGCCCGCACCGCGAGATAGCCCTCCTTGGTCACGTACGGGATCCGCACCGCCACCGGGGACGGCCGGGCCCTGAGGTGTCCGTCGACAAGGGCCCGCAGGTCGCGAAGGCCGGGCCGGAGCCGTACGGGTGCGGTGTCGTCGGGTCCGTCCAGCAGGAACGCGTCCCAGCGGCCCTCCTCCAGGGCGGGCAGGGGTTCCAGCACGGCACGCGCGGGTCCGTTCCCCGCGGCTTCGAGGGGAACGATCCTGCGGACGATGACGGGGTCCCCCTTCTTCGGCCGCAGCCGCAGCAGCAGGTGCGGCCGAAGAGCCCCCGCGGCCGTCGGCAGTTCGAGGGTCATGCGGCCCTCGGCGTCCACGACGCAGTTCACGCGCGCTCCGGCGCCGTTCTCCGTGGTCACCGCTGCCCCCTGCGCAGAGTCCTCAGCACCCGCCCGGTGGCGGTGTGCGCGATGTCGCGGGCCGCGAACCCGTGGCTCATCAGGTTCCGCCGCACGTCGCGCGGTGCCGCCGTGGCGCACCGGCCCGCCGACCGGGCCGCGATGGCCTCCTCCAGCAGGCGCTCCGCCTGCGCCACCACGCTCCGGGGAGCGAAGCGGCGGGCGTTCTCGGCGGCCGCTCGTCCCATGGCCCGGCGGCGCTCGTCGTCGCGGACCAGCTCCAGCAGCGCCGAGCCCAGCCGGTCCCGGTCGCCGACCGGCACCAGCCGGCCGTCCACCCCGTCCTCGATGATCTCGGCGGGGCCGTAGGGGCAGTCGGTGCTCACGACCGGCAGTCCGCAGCGCATGGCCTCGACGATGGTCATGCCGAACGGTTCGAAGGAGGAGGTGGACACGCCGATGGACGCCTTGACCCACTCCGCCTCCATGGGCGCCGCCGGGCCCATCAGGAAGGCGTTGTTGCTCAGTCCGAGCCGCTCGATGCGGGCCCGCAGCGCGTCCCGCTGTTCGCCGGCCCCGTAGATGCGCAGGTGCCAGTCGGGGTACTCGCCGGCGACCCGGGCGAACGCCTGGATGAGCAGGTCGTAGCGTTTCACCGGGACGAGCCGGCCGGCCGCCACGATCATCTTCGCGTGGCCGTCGGCGGGCGGCAGCACGGGGTCGGGCACGCTGTTCGGCAGGACCTCGACGCGGACGCCGGGCAGGTGCATCCTGCGCCGGTAGTCGTCGGCGTCCGCCTCGGTGACCGTGGTGAGCACGTCGAGGCGCCGGTAGGCCCGGCGCAGCGCGGTGCGCAGCGGTGCCGGATGGTTGTCGAGCGTGAGGTGCTCCTGGCCGACGCGCAGCACCCGGTCGGGGGCCTGGAGCGCGAGGTGCACGTTGAGTCCCGGCCGGGTGCCGACGACCACGTCGGCGTCGGTGGCCGCCAGGCACTCGGCGATCCGCTCGTCCGTGAGCCGGCTGTACTGGCGGTAGCGGTACTCGGCGGAGGGGAACACCCTCGCCGGTTCGCGGTGCGACGCGTGGTCCTTCTCCTGCCGCAGGTCGACCAGCGGCCGCAGGCTCACCCGTGGGTCGGGGGTGATCTGGGGGCGCTCGCGGTGCCGTAACACGGAGACGATCTCCACGTCGTGCCGCTCGGCCAGTGCCTGGGCCAGGTTGAACGTCGTGGTGATCGTCCCCCCGATGCCGTAGGCGTTGTGGAGCAGGAAAGAGATCTTCATGCCGGTGCAGACCGCGTCAACCGCGATCCAGTTGTGCGCTGTTATCAGTTCGTGTCTCCGGACGCCGGGCCGGTGCGCCGCCGGCGGACGGTGGAACATGCCGCTGGGTGGAGCAATGACCGGTGCGCCGGGGCCCCGCGCACCAGGCTGGGTCCCGGTCGGGATCGTGTGACGGGAGTGGCGGGTGCGAGGGGTGAAGCACGGACGTGCCGGTCACGGCCCGGTGGACGGCACGGTCTCGCGGATCGGCTTACCGGCGGCCCCGGCCTGGATGCGCTGGCTGCCGGTCATGTTCGTCGCGGCCGTGCTGCTGCTCGAACCCGTCACCCCCGTGCAGTGGCCGGTGAGTTTCGTGCTGATCGCGCTGCCGCTGGTGACCGCCTTCGCCCACCGGCCGGTCGTCGTGGTCGCCGCCACCGCGTTCGCCGTGTTCCTCGAAGGGGTGCTGGCCGGCACCCCGTGCTGCGCGGGCCGGCAGGTGGGCTACCTGTGGGAGCGCCATTACGTGGCCGCGTACGTGTGCACCGCTCTGGTCGGCGCCCTCGGCACGATCCTGGCCACGCACCGCGTCCACCGCGAGCGCACCCTGGCGGACGTCCGCTTCGTGGCCGACATCGCGCAGCGGGTCCTGCTCCGGCCGGTGCCGCACCGGATCGGCAACCTCCGCCTGGAGAGCCTGTACCTCTCGGCGGCTGCGGAGGCCCGCATCGGCGGCGACCTGTACGAGGCCGTGCCGACCCGGTTCGGGGTCCGGCTGCTCATCGGCGACGTACGCGGCAAGGGGCTGCTCGCGGTGGAGACCGCGGCCGCGCTGCTCGGCGCGTTCCGCGAGGCGGCGCACGACGAGCCCGATCTGGCCGCCCTGGCCGACCGGGTGGAGACGAGCATGAGCCGCCGGGCGTCGCAGCTCGGCGGGAACGACGCGGGCGAGCGGTTCGTGACCGCCGTGTTCGCCGAGATCCCCGGCGAGGGCCAGGTCGTCCGCGTCGTCAACTGCGGCCATCCGCCGCCGCTGCTCATCCTTCCCGGGGAGGTGCGCGAGCTGGACCGGGGCCGGTCGGCGCCGCCGCTGAACCTCGGCGTGCTGGTCGGGGACGCGTATCACGTGGACGCCTACCCGTTCCGGCCCGGTGACCAGCTCCTGCTGTACACGGACGGGGTCACCGAGACACGGGACGCGGCCGGCGCCTTCTACCCGCTGACCGAGCGGCTGCGCCTGTGGGGTCCGCTGCCGCCCGGGGAGCTGCTGGACCGGCTCCACCACGACCTGCTGGACTACAGCGGCGACTGCCTGCAGGACGACACGGCGGCGCTGGCCGCCTGTCTGCTCTCCGGCGAGCCGAGGGCCCCCTAGGGCCTGTCTGACAATTCGCGTCGTCGCCCGAAGGGCGGCCGCGCGGCGTCAGGTGCGTGCTCTCGGCGGGCCGGCTCCAGGGCCGCGTACTGGACGTACTTGGGTCTGGGGCCGGTGCGGCGAGAGTGCGTGCATGGCGTCGCGCGGCAGGCGGGAATTGTCAGACAGGCCCTAGGGCCTGTCCGACGCCGCGCGGCAGGCGCGCATGGTCGGACGGGCTCCTGGGCACCGGCGGCCGGATCAGAAGGCCGTGTGGGCGAACCAGTGGCCGAGGGCCTCGGCGTCGCCCGAGACGTCGAAGCCGGGCTCCTCGTGCGTCCTGCGGCCGTAGAGCAGGAGCAGCAGGTCCGCCGCCGGTGCGGACACCGCGGCGGCGCACGGTTCGGGCCGGTCGGCGCCGTCCGCCGCGGGCGGCAGCGGGCGGAAGCCGTCCGGGTCCAGCCGGACCCGCCATTCCTCGCCGGTGTCGGCGCACCTGAAGGCGATGGTCTCGCCGTCGCCCCGCAGTTCCCGCACGCCGGGGGCGAAGAGGCCCGCGTGGGGCAGGTTGACGAGGAACTCGTCGACGCCGTCCGCGGCCAGCGCGCTGTCGATGTCCGGATCCAGGCCGGCGGCGCGCTCCGCGTCCACCCGGTGCACGAGTGTCTCGAAGAGCATGCGGCGGGCCCAGAACCGCGCGTGCTGGTCCTCACCCCAGGCCCACATCGGCGCCTCGGGATCGGTGTCCCGCAGCACGGCCGCCACCGCCGGCACCCCGGCCGCCACCCAGCCGGGGTACGCGGCGGCGCTGTCCGGCAGCCCCAGCTCCACGTCACGGGAGCGGGGCGGCTCCTGCGCCAGCCGGGTCAGCAGCGTGCAGAACCAGCGCTGCAGCGCACCCACGTGCCGGGTGAGGTCGGCCAGGGTCCAGTCGGGGCACGAGGGCACCGCGCTCGTGGGGTCGGCGCCGTCGACCGCCTCGGTGAAGCGGAGCGTCTCGCGTGCGATCGCCTCACGGTAGGTGTCGTACGGCAGCGGGTGCCCTGTCCTGCTCGTCGTGTCCATCGGCTGCGCCCGTCCTCGTCCCGGTTGCGGATTCCGTCGGGCCCAGTGTGGACGCTGGAGTCCGCTCGAAGGCAAGCCGGGCCGGCCGGCGGTCGGTCAGCCGAGTCCGAGGACGGTCATGGTGCGCTCGGCCATGCGCTGTTCTCCCAGGGCGTTGGGGTGGACGGGGACGATGTTCCGCCCGAACAGCAGCGGTTCGATCCAGCGGGTGCCGACGGCCTGGCAGGCGTCGTGGCCCGCGGACGCCTGGGCGAAGTCGACGTACGTCGCCCCGGCCTCCTCGGCGGCGCGCCGGACGACGGCGTTGAGATGGGCCTGCATGGCGTGCAGGTAGGGGACGTCGCCGGAGGCGATGGGCAGTTTGACGAAGCAGTCCGGGTCGGCGGCGGCGGGCGTGATCCACGGGTAGCCGAGCACGGCCACGCGGGCCCCCGGCGCCTTGGCCCGGACGCTGCCGAGGGCCTGCTTGAGGGCGGGGTAGGTGTTCGCGTCGATCGCGTCGTCGAAGGAGGTCCCGTACTTGTCCTTGCAGGGGCTGCCCTTGCCGCCGGTGAGGACGCCGGCGGTGCCGCAGGACAGGATGGCGTTGATGAAGGTGCCGTTGTCGTTGCCGCCGATCGTCAGGGTCACCAGGTCGGTGTCGGCCGTGACGGCGTTCGCCTGCGGCGCGACGCCGGGGTACTGGGACGCGGTGAAGTCCTTGGTCCGGGCGGCGCCGCAGGTGACGTCCGTCAGGCGGGCGCCGGTCCGGGACGCGAGGACGTGCGGGTAGTTCGCCGTGGAACGCAGGCAGAGCGGGCTGGAGAGGTCAACGGGCAGGACGCCCGAGGCGGCGCTGTAACTGTCTCCGAGGGCCGCGTAGTTCAGCGGCGTGGTGGCCTGGGCGGTGGTACCGGTGAGGCCGAGCGCCAGCGCGCCGGCGGCGGCTGCTGTCGCGGTCATGACACGGCGCAATGCGGGCATGAGTATCTGCTCTCTCTTCTCGGTGGGGGCGCGTGGGGAGCACGCGGGCACAGCGGTGCCCGCGGACCTGGTGCGCGAGAACGGGGCGGCTCGAGCAGGGGGGAGCGCCGGCCGGCGAAGCGTGGGCGCAGCGGCGCACACCGACGGCCGTGAAGGACCGTCACGGGATTACCGGACGGTTCTACCGATAGGTAATGTGCGGGCGCCGCAGCGGCGAGTCAACAATGTTGACCGAACTTCTTGAAACGCTCACGTAACTCGATCTTCCAGCCGGTGAGGGGCCGGTTCCCGCCCTGTTCGCCGCGTGGTCGGGAAGAGCCCGCGAAGCCGGGCGGGCAGCCGCATAGGCTGTGCCGCATGCTGACCGGTTCCGGTTCCTCCACCCGTGACGCCATCCACGAGGCCGCCGCCCGTCTGTTCCGGGACCGGGGATTCGCCAGGACCACCGTCCGCCGGATCGCGGCGGCCGCCGGGACCGATCCGGCGCTGGTGATCCGTCACTTCAAGAGCAAGGAACTGCTGTTCCTGGAGACGATGCACCTGGCGATCGACAGCGAGCCCCTGTTCGACGTACCGCTCGACCGGCTGGGCGAGCGGCTGGCCGAACTCCTCCTCGATCTCGACGGCACCGCCCGGGGGATCTTCCTGGCCCTGGTGCACGGCAGCGGCGAACCGCAGATCCTCGACCGGCTGCGCGAGACCCACGAGAAGGTGCTCATCGCGCCCCTGCGCGACCGGCTGCGCGGACCCGACGCCGACCTGCGCGCCCGGCTCGCGGCGTCGATGTCCGGCGGACTGCTCTACGGACTGTGGGTGGCCCGGGACGAGGGCCTGCTCCGCACCGACCGCAAGGAACTCATCACCCGCTACGGCGCGCTCCTCCAGGAGGTCCTGACCCCCCGCGCCTGACGGACTCCCGGGCTCGCGCCTCCTTCGCGAACGGTGCCCGGCCCACGCCGGGTCGACTGCCGCCGGGCGTGTAGTCGCTCACCTCGTAACGGACCTCGTCGTCGACGGCGTCGGCCGACCCGTCCACGGTGATCCGGCGGGGATACCCGGCGGACGCGTACTCCGCCTCGGCCCGCTCCGCGCCGTCGCGCCGCGCCCGCTTCAGCTCGCGCACCAGCGCGCCGATGGTGGGCACGATCATGGGCGAGCGCCGGACCACGGCCCGGCTCTCCGCGTCCAGACCGGTCGCGCGCACCACCTTTCCCGCCCGCACGCTCACCCGGAACGTGCCGATCAGCGCTCGCTCCCCGCCGGTCGAGCGCAGGGTGTACGTGTAGGCGGACGGCTCCCGCCAGGTGGTGCCGGCGGTCGGCTCCGGCTGGGTGGACACGGTCGGTCCCTGGCAGGCGGCGGCCGCGCAGACCAGCCCCGCGATCAACGCGAGGCGCGGCAGCGGGGAGCGGGATGTCGGACGTACGCGTGTCATGGGGCGCCTTTCAGCTTCGCCGGCTGTCCCTCCTTCGACGCCGGTGGACGGCCGGACGTTCACCGGAGATCCGCGGCGGATCCGTCACCGGCCGGAGTCCCGGGACAGGGTGCGGCTCACCCGTACGCCGACGGCCGCGACGAGCAGGACCGCGCACCCCGCGAACACCAGCCCGGCGCCGCGCAGTCCGAGCGCCGACGTCAGGGCGCCCACCCCGACGACCGGCAGGGAGATCCCCACGTAGGCGACGACGAAGAACGCCGAGATGGTGGCGCCCTGATGGGCCTCCGGGGCCGCCGAGCTGACCTCGCTCAGCCCGGCGCGGAACGCCATGCCCTGGCCCGCGCCGCCGGTCAGCGCGCCGGCGAGCAGCACCGGGAAGGATGTCAGCAGCAGCGACAGCGCGATGAGGAGGAGGCCGGCGACGAGCACCGCGCAGCCCCAGGGCAGGGCCCGGCGCGCACCGATCCGGCCCATGAGGAGCTGTCCGCAGGTGGAGGCGCAGAACACGCAGAAGACGGCGGCGCCGGCGACCGCCAGGTTCCGCTCCCCCAGGGTCTGGTCAAGGAAGGCCGGGGCGACCGCCGTGAACAGCCCGAGCATCGAGAAGCCCGCGAAGGCGGCGAGGGCACAGGGCGCGAACACCCCGCGCACCTCCGGCGGCACCTTCATCCCCTGGGGCCGCAGCGACCCCCTCGGATGCGAGCGGTGGACGGTCTCGGGAAGCAGGAGGACGACCGCCGCCGCCACCGCGAGCAGCACCAGATGGACGGCGAACGGCAACTTCAGCGGCCGCGGCGCGTATTCGGCGAGGATGCCCGACAACAGCGGGCCGAGCCCCAGACCGCCCATGTTGGCCGCGGTGGCCGCGAACCCGGCCCGGGCGCGTCTGCCCGGCGGGGCCAGTTCGAGGACGGCCGCGGTACCGGTGCCGCTCAGCAGCCCGGCCGAGAAACCCGACAGCACCCGGCCCGTGTACAGCAGTGGCAGTCCGCCCTCCGTCAGGAAGCACACGGCGCTGAGCGCCGACAGACCCAGCGCCGCCAGCAGCACCGGCCGCCGCCCCAGCACGTCGGAGAAGCCACCGGCGACCAGCAGGGCGGTGACGACGCCGACCGCGTAGGCGGCGAACACCACCGTCACGACGAGTTCGGAGAAGCCGAGCTGCTGCCGGTACAGCCCGTACAGCGGTGTGGGCAACGTGGTGCCGAGCATCCCGACGGCGAAGACGGCCGCCGCGGCCAGATAGCCCGGCCGCCGCCGGCCCGTCCGCCGGTCCTGCCCGCGGTCCTCTGTGGCGCTACTGATCACACTCCACCTTAGGCACCGCACACCGGGCCGCCGCGTACCGAGGATCGCCCGTTCGGGGCCCGGCGCGGTTCCGCCGGGCGGCGGGACGGCCGCCGCGGCCTGATCCACGAAGATCGGGGAGACGCCCCCTAGGCCGAGTCCCGGACCACCAGCTCCGGGTCGAACACGACCGAGGTGGGGGCGGTACGGACACCGTGGATGTGCTCGTCGAGCAGCCGGGCCATCTCGGCCGCCATGTCCTCCACCGGCTGACGGACGGTGGTGAGCGCGGGCCGGCAGGTGGCGGCGACCGTGGAGTCGTCGAAGCCGACCACCGCGATGTCCTCGGGCACCCGGCGGCCGTGTTCGCGCAGCACCTGGCAGGCGCCCTGGGCCATCAGGTCGTTCGCCGCGAACACCCCGTCCAGATCCGGGTGTCCGGCCAGCAGGTCGGTCATCGCCGCGATGCCGCTGTCCTGGGTGAAGCCGCCCTCGGCGACGGGCACGAAGGGGTGGCCGTGGCGGGCGAGGGTGTCGCGGAAGCCGGCCAGCCGCTCCTGGCTCGCGGCGACCGCCAACGGGCCCGAGATCGTGGCCAGTCTGCGCCGGCCGCGGGCGAGCAGGTGTTCCGCGGCCAGCCGGCCGCCGTCCCGGTGGGCCAGGTCGACGTAGCTGAGCGGGACCGGGCGGGAGGGGCGGGCGAAGAGCACCGCGGGCAGCCGGGCCTCGGCCAGCAGGGCGGGCAGCGGGTCGTCGGCGTGGCTCGACACGACCAGCGCGCCGTCGGCCCGGCCCTGCCGCAGATAGGTCAGCACCTCCTGGCGGGCCTCGGGTGACTCGGCGAACATCAGCACCGGGTGCACCGAGCGGGGGCGCAGACGGCCCACGATCCCGGCGACCACCCGCCCGAAGAAGGGGTCGGCGAACACCCGGGCGGCGAAGGCCGCCTGGGCCTCGTCGGAGGTCTCCCCGGCGCCGGACACGACCAGGGCGACCGTCTCGGCCCGCCGGGTGACGAGGGAGCGTGCGGCCCGGTTGGGCGCGTACCCGGTCCGTTCGATGGCCCGGCGGACGACCTCCTGGATCGCCGGGTCCACGTTGCGCACGCCGTTGACGACCCGGGAGACGGTCGCCCGGGAGACACCGGCCTCCAGGGCGACGTCCTCCAGCGTGGGGGCCTGTCTGCTCATGCCCGCACCCTAACGGCCCGGCGGCCGGCGCGGATAGAGCGCTCTCCGCGTCGCCGCGCGACTCCCTCAGCTCCGGTGGAACACTTCCACCTCCAGACTCAGGGACAGGTCCCCGGCCGAGCGCCCGGCGAGTACCCGGCAGGGTCCGGGTTCCGTCCGCCAGGCTCCCGCCCCGGCGTCCCAGTGGCAGAGGGCGCGGGCCGGGACGCGCACCCGTGCGACGGCGGTCTCGCCGGGCCGGGCCCGCACCGCCGCCCAGCCGGCGAGCCATCGTTGCGGGTGGTCGACGGCGGTCGGGCCGGGGCGGGCGAGGTAGATCTGCACGACCTCGCGTCCGGCGCGCGGCCCGGTGTTGCGCACCAGCACCCGTACGGTGAAATCCTCCCCGGCCGGCGTCCGCTCCGGGCCCGAGAGTTCCCCGTACTCCCAGGTGGTGTAGCCCAGTCCGTGCCCGAACCAGTACGCGGGGGCGCGCCGCGCGCGGAGCCAGCCGCGGTGGCCGACGTGCACACCCTCGTCGTAGGAGAACCGGCCGGCGTCCGGCCGGGTGCGGGTGACGGGGGCGTCGGCGAGCACGGCGGGCCAGGTGGTGGGCAGCCGCCCGCCGGGCTCGGTGCGGCCGAGCAGCACGTCGGCCAGGCCGCCGCCCGCCTCCTGGCCGGGGAACCAGGCGAGCAGCAGGGCGCCGACCTCGTCCCGCCAGGGCAGTTCCACCGGGCCGCCGCTGTTGACGACGGCCACCGTGCGCGGGTTGGCCCGGGCGACCGCGCGGACCAGGGCGTCCTGTTCCGGGCCGAGGCCGAGGTGCGTGCGGTCGCGTCCCTCGGACTCCTGCTGCTCGCCGGTGCCGACCACCACCACCGCCACGTCCGCCTCGCGCGCCGCCCGGGAGGCGGCCGCGAGGGCCTCGGCGGCGCCCGGCGCGGGCGGTGCGGCGCCGACGACGGTGGCCCGGCCGGTGCCGGGGGCGAGTTCCCGGCGGGCGACCAGCAACGGGGTCGTACCGCGGGTCAGTCGCGCCGTGACGACCTGGGTGGGCGGACTCACGTGGATGACGGCCGGGTCGTCGGTCGTGGCGGCGAACACGCCGTCCAGCAGCGGGTGTCCGTCGAGCTCCAGGCCGAGACGGCCGAATCCGGCGATGCCGATCCGCCAGGTGCCGGAGGTGCGGGGGTGCAGCCGCGCGCTGATCTCCACGGTGTGCGCGCCGGCCGGCAGCGGCGGTTCCAGCTGCCGGCCGCCGCGCCGGTGTTCCGCGTACAGCTCGGCACCGGAGGAGTCCAGGACGCGGAGCAGCACGCCGGGGGTGGCGGTGCGCGGGTCGCCGGCGAGGGTCATGTCCAGGGGCGGGGGCGGGCCGTCCGGGGCCGGGCCGGGGACGTGGACGACCCGGGCCCGGCCGCGCAGGCCGGCCCGGATGCCGTCCAGCAGCGGGACCTCGTCCTGGGGGAAGACGCCGGCGCTGCCGCCGCCCTGGGTGCGGGTGCGGGCCGCGGGAGCGCCGATGACGGCGACCGTGCCGAGGCGTCCTGGGTCCAGGGGGAGGACGTCCCGGTTGGTCAGCAGGACGGCTCCGGCCGAGGCCGCCCGCCGGGCCAGGAGCCGTGCCTGCCGGGACCGCAGCAGCGGCCGCGCCGGGCGGTCCGGGCCGCCGAGGACGCCGCACCAGGCGGCCAGCCGCAGCAGCCGGCGCACCTTGCCGGTCACGGTCCGCTCCTCGACCTCGCCCGCCTCCACGGCCCGCACCAGCGACTCGCCCCACTCCCCCGCGGGGCCCGGCATCTGGAGGTCGAGACCGCCGCGGGCGGTGTCCAGGGTGCCGCGTACGGCGCCCCAGTCGGAGACGACCAGGCCGTCGAACCCCCACTCGTCCTTCAGTGGCGTGGTCAGGAGGCGGTGCGCGGTCATGGTGGTGCCGTTCACGCGGTTGTACCCGGCCATCACCAGCCGGACGCCCGCCGCCACCGCCGCCTCGAACGGCGCGAGGTGGACCTCGCGCAGCGCCCGCTCGTCGATCGACGCGTCGGCGGTGAGCCGGTCCGTCTCGGCGTCGTTCGCCACGAAGTGCTTGGCGGTGGCGGCGACCCCGTGCGCCTGGATGCCCCTGATCAGGGCGGCCCCGGTCCGGGCGGTCAGCAGCGGGTCCTCCGAGAAGCACTCGAAGTGCCGCCCGGCCAGGGGGCTGCGGTGCAGATTGAGGTTCGGGGCGAGGACGACGTGCACGCCCTTGCGCCGGGCCTCGGAGGCGAGGAGGCCGCCGAGTTCCTCGACCAGCGGTTCGTCCCAGGTGGCGGCGAGCGCGGTGGCCGAGGGCAGCAGGACGGCGGTGTCCCGCTCGTCCCAGCCCTCCCCGCGCACCCCCGCCGGACCGTCCGACAGCACCAACTGGCCCAGTCCCAACGAGGGTTCGGCTGCCGTGCGCCAGGTGGTGGCGCCGGTCAGCAGGCGGACCGCGGTCCGCAGGGTCAGCTTGTCGAGCAGCCGGTCGAGTTCGTCCTCGTCGGCCATCCCCACCCCTTCCTCTCTTCGCCGGCCGCCCGGGTCAGCCGTAGACGCCGAACTCGTACAGCGAGTAGCCGTAGCCGGTGCCGCGCGCGGTGCCGTTGACGCGCACGTAGCGGCCGGTTCCGGTGACGTCGAAGTCGTCCACGCCGCCGTTGCCGTCCGTCACGGTGCGCACGGTGCGCCAGTTCTGCCCGTCGTCCGAGGTCTGCACGGTGTACGCCTTCGCGTACGAGGCCTCCCAGAGCAACTGGACGTGCCGGAAGGCGGTGCGGGTGCCGAGGTCGACCTGGAGCCACTGCGGATCGCTCCAGTCGCTCGCCCAGCGGGTGTTCTGGTTCCCGTCGACCGCGTTGGCGGCGGTGCACGGGCAGTCGCCGTAACCCGGCTGGTACGAGGAGGCGGTGGCGGGTCTGCCGAGGGCGAGGTTCGTGCCGCCCGGGGTGGGCGGGACGACCCTGACGGACCGGGTCCCGACGCCGACGTTGCCGTGGCCGTCGGTCACCTTGACGTACATCTTCCAGACCCCGGGCCGGTCGGGCGCGGTGACCCTGAGACGGCCGCCGCCGAGGTCGGTGTGGGGCAGCGGGGTGAGGTCCTTGCCCTTGTCGATGTACATGCTGTTGGCCAGGACCTCGTAGGAGAGCGCGTCCCCGTCCGGGTCGGTGGCGCTGACGGCGAGGGTCAGGTCCCGGCCCGCCTGCACCCGGCCCGCGTCGCCCTCGACGGTCGGGCCGGAGACGACCGGCGGGGTGTTGTCGCGGGAGGTGTCCGCGCCGTAGGCCCTCTTGACCGCGTAGTACGACAGCCGCTTCTGGCCGGCGGGCAGGAGGTTGAACCAGATGCCGCCGAAGTCGTACTCGGTGCCGTAGTGGAACATCGTGGCGCCGAGGGCGACCCCTCGGTGCCCGGTGACGCAGCCCCACGCGCGGGTGTACCCGTCGGCCTTGGCGCGGTCGCCCGGCTCCAGGGGCACCCCGTTGGCGTCGTCGGGCACCTCCCACTCACCGGCCGGCCCGGTCTCGGTGATGATGTACGGCTTAGTGTAACCACCCTGCTCCCAGGCGGACTTCACGTCACAGACCGCGTTGTAGGAGTTGACCGCGTACAGGTCGAGGTCGGGCGCGTTCCTCTTGAAGTACGGCCAGGCGCCGACCCAGGCGTCGGTGGAGGTCACCGGGTGGCTGGAATCCACGGCGTGGATCCGCTTCGCCACGTCGTTCACGAAGGAGGTGTAGGCGTCGCGCTGCCGTTCCAGCTCGGTTCCGCCGTAGCAGTTCTGCAGGCCGAGCACCGACTCGTTGCCGACGTCCCACATGAGGACACCGGGGTTGTCCTTGTAGGTCTGGACCCACTTGGGGAACTCGTCCAGCATCTGGTTCTTGTAGGCGGTGTCGGTCACGTAGTTCACGCAGCCGCCGCTGCCCGGTCCGCCGCCGGGCTGCAGCCAGAACCCGGCGATGACCTTGACGCCGTGCGCGGCGGCGGAGTCGAACAGCTGCTTGCTGGAGGCGTCGGTCCCCCAGGTGCGGATGGTGTTGACGCCCATCGACTTCAGGTCGGGCAGGTACCGGTCGGCGTCCGCGATGGACGGGCCCCAGGTCAGGCCCTTGATCTGGTACGGCTTTCCGTCGACGGCCAGTTGCCAGTCGCCCTGGGTGCCGGTCACCTTGACGACGCTGCCGGCCGCGTGGGCCTGCGCGGCGGGCAGGGCGGTGAGGGCGCCGGCGGTCAGCACGCCGGCGGCGAGGGGCGCGGCGAGGCGTCGCGCCCGGGTGCGGGGTGGTGGGGTCATGGTGTGGGTCTTCCGGTGTGTGGGGGGCTAGGGCAGGCGGTAGTCGGTGCCGAGGGCCGCGCCCGCCTGCGGGTGCGTCTCGTCGTAGCCGCGGGCGTCGCACTGGAGTCCGCCGACGACGCAGTGGTCGACCAGCGCCTTGAGCGTGCGGTCGTCCCAGGCGTTGAAGAAGTCGTAGTGGAAGCTGTGGCCCGGACCGCTGGCCAGCCGCACCTTCGACATGTCGCCGTTGACCGGGAACGCCATCTTGAACTCGATCATCGGCAGGGCCACCGGGTGGTCGGCGGGGCAGATGTTGTCGTTGGTGCCGGGCTTCACCACCGGGTAGGCCATGTGGCTCTTGTGGTCGGGGGTGTCCAGGTACCTGCCGTCCCAGCAACTGGGCGCCTGGAAACGGATGTTGAGCTGTACGTCGGGCCGGGAGGGGCAGCTCGCCGGGAATTCGGTGTTGAAGAAGCTGTCGCCGCACTCCCAGCCCTCGACGAAGCCGGGATGGTGGCGGAACTCGTCGGCGCTCTGCATGGGGCTGCCGACCACGAACCGCAGCCCCTTGGGAAAGGGACGGACGCTGGTGTAGTCGGTGACGCCGGCCTTGTAGTAGATGACCTGCGGGCCGACGGGAAGGACCGGCTCGTCCCCGTTGGAGAGGGTGGGCATCCAGTAGCCGGAGAGGTCACCGGGGGCCTTGCAGGTGGTGCCGCCCGCGCTCAGGGTCGCGGTCGTACTGCCCGCGTTCGTGGTGGTGTTGCCCATGAACGTGTGGTCGTGGGACTTGCCGGGCTGCTGCGGGTAGACGATCGGGTCGTCGGGCCTGGTGTGGCTGACCGAGCAATTGGCCTGGAACTCGTGGAAGTAGCGGTGCGGGGGGTTCTGCGTCGACGGCGTGACGCCGGTGACCGGGGGGTTCGCGGGGATGTAGCCGTCGCCGTCGGGGTCCTCGGGTGAGGAGGCGGTGGACAGCGCCATCGTGTGGCCGGTGTGCACGACGGCCCCGGAGGGCGTGGAGGACGCGGCGACGCCGCCGAGGCCGATCGGGGTCAGCAGCAGGGCGGACGTGACGAGCGCGCCCGAGAGGATCTTCGATCTCCGTGACATGGGGACTCCTCGGAGGGAGGTGGGGGCTGGAGGCCGTACGGAGTGGGAGAGCGCTCTCCCATCGCTGGAGTGTTGGGGCGGCGACGAGAGGTGTCAAGGGAATCGGCCAAAGGATCAGCGATGGCCTTTCGCTCACTTCTCGAAGGCATGGGTGGGAATGTGACGGTCGCTCAGGGGTGTCACGGGGAAATCCCGGCGTAACTCTTGACGCATCGTTCACGCCAATGAAGCATCCAACGTCGAGAGAGCGCTCCCAAGCCCCGCATCGTTCACTTCCTGAACCAGGAGAGCCGCGTATGCCCCCCTCTTCCCCCACCTCCCCCTCCTCGCCGTCCGTGGGCCGCCGGACCGTGCTGGGCGCCGCGGCGGCGGCCGTTCCGGTACTGGCCGGCGCGGCCGCGCCGGCCGGCGCCGCGACCGGCCGCCGCAGGTCTCCGCGCGCCCTGCCCGGTGGCGGCGACCTGGGTCCGAACGTGCTCGTCTTCGACCCGTCGACGCCCGGCATCCAGGCCAAGCTGGACGAGGTCTTCGCGAAGCAGGAGTCGGCCCAGTTCGGCACCGGACGCTACGCGCTGCTGTTCAGGCCCGGCACGTACCACGGCCTGAACGCCCAGATCGGCTTCTACACCTCCATCGCGGGCCTGGGCCTGTCACCGGACGACACGACCATCAACGGCGACGTGACGGTCGACGCGGGCTGGTTCAACGGCAACGCCACACAGAACTTCTGGCGTTCGGCGGAGAACCTGGCCCTGGTCCCCGTGAACGGCACGAACCGGTGGGCCGTCGCCCAGGCGGCTCCGTTCCGCCGGATGCACGTACGGGGCGGGCTCGACCTCGCGCCGTCCGGCTACGGCTGGGCGAGCGGCGGCTACATCGCCGACAGCCGCGTCGACGGCCAGGTCGGCCCGTACTCGCAGCAGCAGTGGTACACCCGCGACAGCGTCATCGGGAGCTGGCTCAACGGCGTGTGGAACATGGTGTTCTCCGGCGTGCAGGGCGCACCGGCGCAGGGCTTCCCGAATCCGGTGTACACCACGCTGGACACCACCCCGGTCTCCCGCGAGAAGCCGTTCCTGTACCTCAGCGGCAGCGAGTTCCGGGTCTTCCTGCCGGAGAAGCGGACGAACGCCCGCGGTGTGACCTGGGGCAACGGCACGCCCAGGGGCACGTCCCTGCCGCTGTCACGGTTCTATGTCGCGAAGCCGGGCGTCAGCGCGGCCACCCTCAACCAGGCGCTCGCGCAGGGCCTGCACCTGCTGCTCACTCCGGGCGTCTACCACGTGGACCGCCCGATACGGGTCGACCGTCCCAACACCGTGCTCCTGGGCCTCGGTTACGCCACCCTCGTGCCCGACAACGGGACCACGGTCCTGAAGGTCGCCGACGTCGACGGCGTGCGGCTGGCCGGCTTCCTCGTCGACGCGGGGCCGGTCAACTCCCGGACCCTGCTGGAGATCGGTCCGGCCGGCGCCGCCAAGAACCATTCGGCCAACCCGACCACGGTGCAGGACGTCTTCGTGCGCATCGGCGGCGCGGGCGCCGGCAAGGCCACCACGAGCATGGTGATCAACAACCGGCACACCATCGTCGACCACACCTGGGTGTGGCGCGCCGACCACGGCACCGGTGTCGGCTGGGAGACCAACCGCGCCGACTACGGAGTCGTGGTCAACGGCGACGACGTGCTCTGCACCGGGCTGTTCGTGGAGCACTTCAACAAGTACGACGTGCAGTGGAACGGCCAGCGGGGCCGCACGATCTTCTTCCAGAACGAGAAGGCGTACGACGCCCCGAACCAGGCCGCCGTGCAGAACGGCAGCGTCAAGGGCTACGCGGCCTACAAGGTCGGTGACCACGTCACCGCGCACGAGGGCTGGGGCCTGGGCAGCTACTGCTACTACAACGTCGACCCGGGCATCGTGCAGCACCACGGCTTCTCCGCGCCGGACCGGCCGGGCGTGAGGTTCCACGACCTGCTGGTGGTCTCGCTCGGCGGCAACGGGCAGTACGAGCACGTGATCAACGAGACGGGGGCGCCGACCTCCGGCACGTCGACGACGCCTTCCACGGTGGTGTCGTACCCGTAGAGTTCCGGCGCGCGCAGGCGGCGGCGCGGGCGGGGCTACAGGTCGAACTCCACGTGCTCGAGGTCGGTGAACTCCACCTCGAGGCCGTGGGCGCGGCGGCCGCTGTCGCGGAAGTAGACCTCGCCCAGGGCCTGCGCGGCGATCTCCCGCAGCCGGTCCTCGGTGGCCCCCGCCTCCTGCGCCTCGAAGAGACGGGCGGCGTGCCGCGGGGGCAGGGCCAGGGTGAGGTGGCGCAGCCGGGCGTCGTCCGTCGAACCGGGAGCGGCCGTGTAGCCGAACCGCGCGCGGGTGTCGATGACCATGCCGGTACTGGTGGCCGCGGCCCGCCTCGCCCGGGCGCGGATCTGCGGCTGCCAGCGCCTGGCGACCTCGCGCTCCATGCGCTGCGCGAGGTCCGGCCTCGGATGCCTGATCTGGTCCTTCACATACCGTTCGACGGTGCGCCGGGTGATGCCGAGCAGTTCGGCGACCCGTCGGGTGCTGCCGCGGTGCTGCCGGACCAGGTAACGCATCCTCGCCCCCGCGGACTTGGGGAGGGGGCGGGTGAACGCGCCCCGCACCGCCTTGTCGAGCCCTTCCCCGACGGTGTCCATCGGCTCCCCTACTCTCCGTCGTCGTGGGCGGTGACCTCGCCCGTCTTGATGTAGCGGGCGAGGTTGAGGTTCGCGCCGTACTTCTCGCGTACTTCCTCCGCCCACAGGGTGGTCCGGGTGCCCTCGTGCTTGACCATGCCAGGGGACACCCCGAGCCGGAAGCCGCCGGGCACCGTCTTCCCTTCGGCGTCGTAGGGCAGGACGTCCAGCGGTGAGGGACCGTCGGCCGCGTACACGGCGCAGTCGGACAGGACGGCCACCGGGTAGCGTCCGGTGGCCGCGGCCAGGGCGAGCATCTTGCGGTGCATGTTGACGCGGGCGCGGGAGATGACGGCGGCGCGGATGTCGGGGCGCCAGGTGGGCCGTGCGAGGGCGGGCCACGCCTGTCCCGGTTTCCAGCCGCCGCCGCGCGCCCGTTCGCGCAGCTTGCCGATGCCGCCCTTCACGGTGGACTTGACCGCGTCCAGGACGACGGCCAGCTCCGGGTCGCGCTCCTTGCAGCCCTCCATGGCGGACAGGAACCGCTCCGGGGGAAGCTTCTCCGCCACGCCCAGGTCCGCCATGGTGTCGACGTAGGCGTCCCGGAGGCGTTTGTACCAGGCGTCCAGGTACCTGCCCCTGTCCTGGCGCACCCAGGCCTCGACCGGGGCCACCTCGTAGCCCAGTTCCACCGCGTACGCCACGGTCGGGGTGGCGTACCAGGCGGGGCCGGCCGGGCGTTCGCCGGACGGTGTGAAGGGGCTGGGCAGCAACTCGCCCTCCAGGCGCCGCCATTGCCTGGCCACCAGGACGTGCGAGAGGTCGACGTGGGAGAGGTCGACCAGCCAGGAGCCGGGCAGCGCCGGGTCGAACTCCGGATCGGTGACGTGCACGGGGGGCGCGGCCAGTCCGACGACCGCGCCGTTGGCGGCGGCGCCGAAGGCGAGGTTGACGTCGATGCCGACCAGGTGACGCCGCATGCACTCGTCGTCGGTGAGCTCACGGGCCCAGTCGTACGCCTCCTCGAACAGCATCTCGTCGGGGCCGCGCTGGTGGAAGCGGGGCAGCCCGGCGAGCAGCGGATGTCCGTCGGGTGCCTCGCACGGGGCGCAGTCGAGGGGGGCCTCGCCCAGCGAGCCGGGCCGGTGCTCCTTGTGCCGCCGGCCGTCCGCGTCGGGCTCGCTCGCCCGGGTCGGCGGGTTGAGGGCGGTCATCAGCTCCAGGCCGGTCACGGCGGTGGAGCCGCGCGGTGTCGTCACCCGCCGGGCGTAGGTGCCGAGGACGCGGGCGAGTCCGGCCGGCTCCAGCTCGGCCGCGTGGCGCCAGGAGCGGGGATCCAGCGCGCCCCAGGACGGCAGGCAGAGCTGCACGCACTGCCTGCGGCCGCCCTGGACGGGGCGGTAGACGCGCGCCCAGGGGCCGAAACCGCGTCTGGTGAGCCGCCAGTCGGCGCGGTCGAGCTGCCCGAGCACCTTGTGTCCGTCCGGGAGGCGTCCGGCGAGCCGCTCCTCCTGGGACAGCGTCGCCGGCAGCCCGTAGCGCCGGCACGCGGCCTCGGTGAGGACCAGCAGCGGGTCGGCGTCCCTGCCCGAGCCGTGCAGCCGCGCGGCCCCGAGCCGGGCCTCCGCAAGCGCCCATTCGACCAGCGCGGGCAGCGACTTGGCGGGCACGTCGACGACCAGACCCCCGATCCCGTACCCGGTCACCCGCCGGTCCTCCCCCGCGTCGACCACGAGCAGCGGCCCGTGCGCGTAGGGATCGGCCCCGGGCGCGGAGCGTGCTTCGCTCCTCACCGCGGGCCGGTTCGCCAGCCTGCTCCCCGGCACCGGTGACCGGG
Organism: Streptomyces sp. NPDC002386; assembly: GCF_053593175.1. Lineage (NCBI taxonomy): Bacteria > Bacillati > Actinomycetota > Actinomycetes > Kitasatosporales > Streptomycetaceae > Streptomyces > Streptomyces sp. NPDC002386. Next base: position 90,000 of record NZ_JBSFBX010000005.1, on the reverse strand, counting down.
CCGCACCCGCGGCCGGCCGGGGTACGCCCTCGGTCCCCGGCCCGGCGGCATCCGCCGTGGCGCCTCGTGAGCCGGACTCCGTCCCCGACCCGGCGGTGCCGCCCGGCTCGGCGCCGGCCGACGGCTCGTCGCCGGGTGCCGGCCCCGCGGCGGCCCCGCGTCCGGCGGCGCCCTTGGGCTTCGCGGCATCCGTGGGCCCGCTCCCGGCCGCACCCTCGGGAGCCCCGGCCCCGGCTTCCGCCGTACCGGCGGGGTAGAGCTCGGCGAGTCGCTTCAGCAGGCGGGCGTAGGCGTCGCGTTCCGGGGGGCGGGGTTCGGTCCGGCCCGCCTCCCAGCCACTGACCGTCGCGCGGCGTACCCGCAGCGCGGTGGCCACCTCGTCCAGCGTGAGGCCGTGGGCCTGGCGCAGCCTCCTGCGTTCGGCCGGCGGCGGCAGTGTGGCCCGGGACGCGACCAGCGCGTCGACGGCGTCGAACAGCTCGGACATGCGGCACCTCCTGCCCCGAAGCGTAGCGTCAAGCGCATGTTTCGCGTACGAACCGCGTGCATGACGCGTTCATCGGGAGGGCCCGGCCGGTGCGGGCGTGCGCCAGACGAGGACCTCGTTGCCGGGCACGCGCGCGGAGAAGCGGCCCTCGGGCGACCGGGACCGCAGCAGCGCGCGCAGGTCGGCCTCGAAGGCTCCGAGACGCTCGCCGAAGAGGCCGGGCGCCGAGGACGACAGGGAGAAGACCCAGGCGACGACGTCGTCCACCTCGCGTTCCAGCGCCTGCCCGCCGGGCACCACATGCCGGTCGGGTCCTAGGAATCCGGCCCGGGCCAGCACCGCCGCCTCGCCGCTCGGCGTGCCCCTCGGCAGCACCCCGCGCCCGGTCCGGCGGACCGGGCCCAGGTACTCCTTGACCAGTTCGACGATGGCCGGGTACGGCACCACCGGATACGGCAGGCCCTCCACGTCACGCCGTTCGCCCTTCAGGTCCGACACGTGCAGCAGGGCCCCGCCGGGCACGAGCATCCGGCGCACGGCGGCCGCCACCCGATCGCGGTCCATCCAGTGGAAGGACTGGGCGAAGACCGCGGCGGTGAACGTCCCGAGGCCCGCCGGAAGGTCCTCGGCCCGCAGCCGTACCCATCGCGCGTTCCCGGCCGCCTCCCCGCCGGCGGCCCGGCGGGCCGCCTCGGCGATCATCCCGGGGTCGGGGTCCACTCCGACCACCTCGGCGAACAGGCGCGACAGGGGCAGCGCCAGCGTGCCGGGCCCGCATCCCACGTCCAGCAGCCGGCCGGTCCCGTCCGGTGCGAGCACCTCGGCCAGCCGCGGCACCAGGGCGGGGGCGTAGGGCAGCCGGCCCCGCTCGTAGTGGACGGCCGTGCCGGCGAACAGGGTCTCGTCCCAGGTCCAGCCCTCGGCCACGGCGGCCCCTCTCCCCCACCGGATCGGTCCCGGGCGATCATGTCACGGCGCCCGTTCCGGTAGGGTGCACTGAGGCGCCGGCAGTCCGAGTCGCCTCGGCCGCCGGCCACGACACCGGCGTCCGGGCGGACCCTTCCGCGCGCCGGGACGCCGCTCGACGGTAGGTTGATCGCCATGAGTGACAACGTGTACTTCGACATCACGATCAACGACGAGCCGGCCGGCCGGATCGTCTTCAAGCTGTTCGACGACGTGGTCCCCAAGACCACCAGGAACTTCCGCGAGCTGGCCACCGGCCAGAACGGCTTCGGTTACGCGGGTTCCTCTTTCCACCGCATCATTCCGCAGTTCATGCTCCAGGGCGGCGACTTCACCCGGGGCAACGGCACCGGCGGCAAGAGCATCTACGGCGAGAAGTTCGAGGACGAGAACTTCGACCTCAAGCACGACCGTCCGTACCTGCTGAGCATGGCCAACGCGGGCCGGAACACCAACGGCTCGCAGTTCTTCGTGACCACGGTCGTCACCGACTGGCTCGACGGCAAGCACGTCGTCTTCGGCGAGGTCGTCGAGGGCCAGGACCTGGTGAAGCGCATCGAGGGTCTCGGCAGCCGCAGCGGCACGCCGAGCGCGAAGGTCACGATCTCCGAGAGCGGGACGGTCTAGCGGCCACCGGGGCGGACCCGCCCGATGACGCCGCCCCCGCCCGGCCCGCGCCGGTGAGCGGCCGCGCCCGGAACCGGGCCCGGCCCGCTCCGCTGCGCTTCGACGGCTGGATCGCGGGGGTCGGGACGTCGTCCGGCACCCGTCTGGTGGTGGGGCACTGGGTCCGCTCGCCCTTCGGCCCGTTCAGCGACGTGATGCTCGAACGGGCCGACGGCCACCGGCTGCTGCTGGCCCCCACCCCGCGCACGGCGGGGTTCATCGCCGGTACCTACACCTTCGACGAGGTGCGGGTCGTGCCCGTACGGGTGCGTGACGACGGCCGCCGCTGGACCGTCGAGGCCGAGCCGCTGCTCCGGCTGTGTTTCACCGCCGGGCGGCGCGGCGCCACGGGGCTGCTGCTGAGGGCCGTCCCGGGCGCGCTGGCCGCCTCGCCGGCCTGGACGGCCGTGACGGATCCGCTCGCCCGCCTGCTGATGGGCGTTCGCACGCGCGGGAGCGCCGGCGGGGGCAGACGCGAGTGGTACGGGGCGCGTGATCTGCGCGCGCTGACCACCGCGACGGCCACCTTCGAGGGCCGGGACCTGGGCGCGCTCGCACCGGTCGCCCCGCCCGTGCGCTTCGGTTTCGGCTCCACTCCCCGCCGGCCGTCCGTCGTCCGCGTGACCACCACGGTGCGGGAGACACCCGGGTGACGATGTCCGCGGACCGGCCGGGAGCCGGGCTCCCGGAGCCGTCCGCGCGGGCGGTCCGCTTCCGGCGGCGGGGACCCGGCGGCCGGAGCTGACGGTGCCGCGCACCGGAGGGGACCGAGCGGACCGGCTCCTTTCGTCGGATCATGGCAGCAGGGGCTCGACCGGCGCCGCCCGCTCCAGGGGCGACGTACGGCCGTCGGCGACGAGCCCGGGTGCGGCGAGCACGGGAGGGACCCGTGAGGCAGTGGCGGCGCGGCCTCCACCGCGCGTGGGAGTGGCTCGGTGTGCGCGCGCTGTTCCGGCGCGGACGCGATCTCGAGCTGATGCACAGGGCGATGGGGTTCGCGACCCTGGCGCTGGTGACGCTCGCCCCGCTGCTGATCGTGGTCGCCGCCGGCGATCCGCTGGTCCGGGGAGGCTTCGCGTCCTGGCTCACCGACGGCATGGGCCTGTCCGGGCAGTCCGCCGACGCGCTGACCGGGATCATCAGCCCGCCGCGCAAGGTCATCGGCACCACCAGCGCGCTGAGCCTGGTGCTGCTCGCCGTGTTCGGGGTGTCGTTCGCGGGCAGTGTGCAGAACGGGTACGAGCGCGTCTGGGGCCTCGCGGCCGGCCCCTGGCACCGGGTGTGGCGGCAGGCGACCTGGCTCGTGGTGCTGACCGGCTACCTCTACCAGGAGGTCCAGACCCGCCCGGCGCTGCACGGGACGGTACGGATCGTGGTGTCCGTGCTGAGCGGGGTGCTGTTCTTCTGGTGGGGCCAGCGTTTCCTGCTGGGCGGGCAGGTCAACTGGCGCCGCCTGCTGCCGGGCGCGATCGCCACCGTCGCCGGTCTGGCCGGGCTGCGCGTCTTCTCGTACCTCGTCTTCACCCCGCTCATCGTCACCAACGCGCTGAACTACGGGGCGGTGGGGACGGTGCTGGTGGTCGAGTCATGGCTGATCGGGGTGGGCTTCGTCGTGTACGGGGGTGCGCTGTTCGGCCGCTGGTTCTGCGAGCACCACTGGATGCCGTCCCACGAGGAGCGCGGCTCGCGTTCATGAGGCGCGGGCGGGCGCGGCGAGCAGGGCCGGCCAGTCCTGGGCCGCGGCCCAGTCGGCGAAGGTGTGCCAGCCGACCTCGGGGTGGGCGCGGCGCAGGGCGGTGACGCCGACCTCGAGACCGGTGGTGCCGAAGTACCCGAACATCGCCGCGAGGTCGTGCGAGTGGGTGCGGACGTGGGCCAGCGGCACCTCGTGGTGCCCTATCGGCAGGCCGGTGACGGTGGCCAGGACCGCGGCGATACCGGCGGCGGTGAGTTCGTCGGAGGCGATGTCGATCCTGCGGCCGGTGAACTCCGCGCGGCGCACCAGGGCCAGCGCCGCGAAGGCGCCGATGTCCTCGGCGGGGACGAGGGTCAGGGGGCGGTCGGCCGGCATGGGCCAGGCGAAGATGTTCTCGCGCAGGCCCTCCAGCGTCCAGCCGGAGGCGAAGTTGTCCATGAAGGCCGCCGGGGCGACGACCGTCCAGGGAACGCCCGTCGTCGTCAGGTGGCGCTCGATCTCGGCCTTGCTGTCGTAGTGCGGTATGCCGGTACGGCGGTCGGCGTGCGCCGCCGAGGTGAACACGACGTGCCCGAGACGGGCGTGCGCCGCCGCGTCCAGCAGGGTCCTGCCCTGGCGCACCTCGGTCGCGGTGTCCGTACCGAACGGGGTCGTCACCGCGAAGAGGGAGTCGGCACCCGCGAGGGCAGCGTCCAGGGAGGGACGGTCGTCGAAGTCGGCACGGCGGACGTCGGCGCCGAGCCGGCGCAGGGCCTCGGCCGCCGGTGCGGCCGGGTCGCGGGTGAGGGCGCGGACGCGGTGTCCGGCCGCGAGCAGGGCGCGGGCGGTGGCACCGCCCTGGGCGCCGGTCGCGCCGGTGACGGCGATGGTGAGCATGGCAGGGCTCCTCGGGAAAGGGAGTCGGGTCTCGGAGTGGGCGCGGGATGGCGCGCGGCGGACGCCGCACGGCACATTGGTTGCGTCACGCAGAAACATACCCCGAATCTCCTGCGTCGCGCAGGCAATGTCGGCGCGACCGGCGTCCTCCGCCCCGAGAGGCGGACGCTCAGGGCTCGCGGTGCTCGTGTGCCGCCTGCTCCAGGGCCTCCGCCTCGGCCTCGGCGAGGCGGGTCTCGGCCTCCACGTCGACGGAGCGTGTCAGCCACCAGTACAGGGCCGCGGAGACCGGCAGCCCGATGAACAGCGAGATGTCGGCTCCGCCCAGCGCCTCGGCGGCGGGGCCGACGAACAGCTTCCCGACGGCGAAGAACGGCACCATGACGGCGAAGCCCACCAGGTAGGAGATGATGCCGTGCCATCCCCAGCGGCCGTAGATGCCCCGGGGGTTGAAGATCTCCGCGATCGCGTAGTGGCCGCGGCGCACGACGTAGTAGTCCATGAGGTTCACCGCGGTCCACGGGATGAACAGGTAGAGCACCAGCAGCAGGAAGTCGTTGAAGTTCTCCAGGAAGTGGGCGGTCGCGGCGAGCGCGCCGACCAGCGAGAGCGCCGCGGTCAGCCCGAGGGTCAGCAGCCGTACGCCCAGGGTGGGCCGCACCCGCCGGAAGGAGTCCATACCGCTGATGAGGGTCAGCGAACCGCCGTACATGTTCAGCGCGGTGACGGAGACCAGGCCCAGGGAGGCGAAGAGCAGCACGATCGCGCCGAACCCGTTGAACACCTTGTCGCCGGCCGCGTTGATGGACCGGATCGTGTCGAAGTCCTTGCCGGCCCAGGCGGCCAGCAGGGTGCCGAGCACCATCAGCCAGATGCCGCCGAGCGCGGAGCCGAAGTAGGTCCAGTAGAAGGTCTTGCGGACCGTCACGTCCGGCGGCAGGTAACGCGAGTAGTCCGAGACGTAGATGGCCCAGCTGATCTGGTAGCCGGCGACCACGCCGAACTGGGCGAGGAACGGGGTCCACCGGAAGCCGCCGAGGTCGAAGGAGCCCGCCGGGTAGTGCAGGGTGACCAGGACGCCGATGGTGAAGACGCCGAAGACGACGAGGAAGGTGTAGGTCAGGAAGCGTTCGGCCTTGTGGATGATGTCGTAGCCCACCAGCGCGATGACCAGTGCGACGGCGGTGACCACGACCACCCACAGTTTGACGCCCCCGTGCAGCGTGGTGTGCAGGGCGTCGGCGGCGAGGATGCTGTTGAAGACGTTGAATCCCGCGTACTGCACATAGGCGAAGAGCCACACCAGCAGGGCGCCGACGTAGCCGAACTGGGGCCGCGACTGGATCATCTGCGGCAGGCCGAGCTGCGGGCCCTGGGCCGAGTGGAAGGCCATGAAGAAGGTGCCGATGACGGTGCCGGCGACGATGGCCAGCAGCGACCAGATCAGGTTGCCGCCCTCGGTGATGCTGATCAGCCCCACCGCCAGCGTGGCGATCTGCGCGTTGGACATGAACCACAGCGGCCCCAGATGCCAGAGCCTGCCGTGCCGCTCGTTCAGGGGCACGTAGTCGATGGACCGGACCTCCAGCCCGGACACCCTGGACTCGCCTGATGTGCTCATGACGCCTCCCGGACGTGTCGCGCCTCCGTGGTCTCATTCTGCGCCCAGCGGGATCTGTTGCTCTGCTCACAAATCGCCCCGAAGGGGCCTTTTCGTGGCAGTGGTCACTTCGCCGCGGGGGTGTTCTGGCTACGTTCGCAAGTCCGTGTCCCTGACCCCGCACCGCCGAGGCCTGCCACCATGCCGTTCCGAACCTCCCCCTTCCCGCGTCCGGGCAAGCGCGCGGCCGCCTGCGGCGCGCTCGCGGCCGCCGCGGTGACGCTGCTGACGTCCGCCGCCTCGGCGGCCCCCGCGACGGCGCGGGCCGCCGCCGGACCGGCGGACTTCCCGGCGTCGGTCGGCGCGCACGGCAAGGCGCGGGTGAGCGCCGCGGTCCTCGACCTGGACCGCCCGGGCCACACACCCACGGTGTTCGGCAAGAGCGCGCCCTACGACACGGCCAGCATCGTCAAGGTCGACATCCTCGCCGCGCTGCTGCTCAAGGCGCAGGACTCGGGGCGCTCCCTGACCTCCGACGAGCGCGCGCAGACCAAGAAGATGATCGAGCACAGCGACAACGCGGCGGCGAACACCCTGTGGCGGCGCATCGGGCTCGCCCCGGGTCTCCAGGCGGCGAACAAGCGGCTGGGGCTGACCGAGACCAAGGGCGGCCCCGGCGGCAAGTGGGGCCTGACCCGGACCACGGCCGCCGACCAGATACGCCTGCTGCGCGCGGTGTTCGACGCCGGACCGGCCACGAAGACGGGTTCCGGGCCGGCGCTGAGCGCCGCGTCCCGCGCCTGCGTCCGCACACTGATGAGCCACGTCGCCGACGACCAGTCATGGGGCGTCTCGGCGGCCGGCCGCTCCGGGTGGGCCCTGAAGAACGGCTGGCTGCAGCGCGACACGACCGACCTGTGGGACGTCAACAGCGTCGGGCGGGTCACGGCGGGCGGACACCACTACCTGGTCGCGGTCCTGACGGACGGCAGCAAGACGATGAAGGACGGCGTCTCGCTGGTGGAGCGGGCGGCGCGGACCGCCGTGTCCACCACGACGGCCCCCTAGGGGGCGTCTCCCCCTAGGTCACACGGCACGGCCCCGGTGCCACGGCGAGGGCGCCCGTACGGGCACCACCCGGGCGGGTCACCGTCGTGCGGGGCCGCGGCCCGGCTCGCTCAGGGCGTCGCCAGGCCCTCGGCCGGCCGGTCGAGGGGAATGCCCAGCCGCCCCGCCACCGCGGTCAGGGCCGCTCCCAGGGGGAGCGCGACGCGGGTGCGGGCATGGCGGTCACCCCGGGTGGGGTCCTGGTTGATGATCAGCACCGGCTTCTCGCACTGGGCCGCCAGACGGACGAACCGGAGGCCGGACATCACCGTCAGGGAGGAGCCGAGCACCAGCAGTGACGCGGCCCCGCGGACCATGGCGCGGCAGTGCTCGACCCGCTCCGGCGGAACGGCTTCGCCGAAGAACACGACGTCGGGCTTCAGGATGCCGCCGCAGACCGCGCAGGGCAGCACGCGGAAGTCGCCGACCTGCTCGTCGGTCAGATCGGCGTCTCCGTCCGGGTTGATGCCCGCGGCCACCGGGTCGAAGCCCGGGTTGGCCTCCTCCAGGCGCCGGGCGAGCTCGCGGCGCGGGCTGAAGGTGCCGCAGGACAGGCAGACGACCCGGTCCAGGCTGCCGTGGAGCTCCACGGCAGCCACGGTGCCCGCGGCCTGGTGCAGGCGGTCCACGTTCTGGGTGATCACGCCGGAGAGCAGGCCGTGCCGTTCGAAGGCGGCCACGGCCCGGTGACCGGCGTTCGGCCGCGCGCGGCCGAAGGTGCGCCAGCCGAGGTGACTGCGCGCCCAGTACCGGCGCCTGGCCAGGGCGTCGGCGGTGAACTCCTGGTACGTCATCGGGGTGTGCCGGCTCAGGCTGCCGCCCTCGCCCCGGTAGTCGGGGATGCCCGACTCCGTGGAGATGCCGGCCCCGCTGAGCACCAGCACACCGCCGGTGCCCAGCGCGTCGGCGACCGGCTCCAGGTCCGTGGTGGCCGGAGGCAGGTCCTCGGCGGGGGTCCAGCTCAGGGTGGGGCGCATGCGCATGCCGCCAGGGTACGGAACCGGCCGCCGCGGCCCGCCCGCGCTCAGGTCGCCCCCTCCCCCGGCGTGCCGCGCGGGGCCCGGGTCAGACCGGCTTGACGGAGGTCACCGCGGTCGCCGTGACCGTGTTGTCGCACTCGGCGAAGACCCCGTCGTCCAGGGCCACCTGGTGCGCTCCCGCACCGGGCAGGCCGATCACCAGCGTCGGGTAGGCGGCGGGCTCCGCGCCGGACGCGCAGTAGCCGTCGCCCTCGCCCTGCACCTGTACGAAGGTCAGCTTCACCCACGCCTTGCCGCCCGGCGCGAGCTGCACGCCGGCCGCGGTGCCCTGCGGGGTGACCGACAGCGGCGTGTTGTGCTCGGGCGAGCCGTTGCCCGCCCCGGCCACCGTGGGGTGGCCCCGCAGCACACAGGCACCGCCGGAGACGTTGGTGAACTCCACGACCGCCGCGCCGGTGCCCGTGCCGTCCGGGCGGTCGGCGGCCTGGTAGGCCCTGGCCTTCAGAGCCGTGGCCGGGCACGGCGGCGCGGGCTTCGCCGAGGTGTGGGACACCGGTGAGGCGGGGACCGCCGTGGCGGTCGGGGTGCCGCCGGCGGCGGGCCCGGAGGCCGCGGGCGCCGGGCTCGTGGGCGTGGAGGCGTGTCCGGCGGACGCGGTGGGGGAAGCGGCGGTGGTCGCCGTTGCCGGGGACGCCCCGGCGGCCGGCTCGTCGCCGGACCGGCAGGCCGCCAGCGACAGGACGGCCGCGATCACGGCGGCGGCGGATGTGGTGACCCGGACGGTGCTGCGGTGCTGCATTAGATCCCCCGATGGTTCGAAGTGCTCAGGTCGCCCGGCTCGGCGCCGGTGCTCAACCACCCAGACAGAGGGGCCTGACCAGGGGTTCCGCGGCGGCTCACCTGTGACAAGGCGGTGACGGTAACGGGTTCGGATCGGCACGGAACCCGCCCGCGGGAGGTGGCCGCCGTGATTCCCGGCGACGATGGAGTTCTGGGCGACCGGCTGGGAGGCGGGTATGACGGTGAACCGTGTCGGCCTCGTCGTGCACGGCGGACGGGCGGAGGCCGTGGCCGCCGCGCGTGCCGCGCGCGAGTGGTGCGCGGAGTACGCGGTGGCCTGTGCCGACATCGACGTGTGGCAGGAGGGCGAGCGGCACAGTGCCCGGGAGGAGATGGCCACGGCCGGTGATCCGGACCTGATCGTCACCCTGGGCGGTGACGGGACGTTCCTGCGCGGTGCCCGGCTGGCGGCGGAGAACGACGCCCTGGTGCTGGGCGTCGATCTCGGCCGGGTGGGCTTCCTGACCGAGGTGCCCGCTCCGGCGGTGCGCGCCGCGCTGGACGCCGTGCGCGAGGAGCGGATCACGGTCGAGAACCGGATGCTGCTCACCCTGCGGGCCTCGTGCCGGCTGGAGGTGCCGGAGCACATGGAGGCGCTGGTGCGCTACGGCCGCGGTCCGATGCTGCCGCCGCCCCGGGTGCGCCCGGAGTGCGAGGTCGGTGACGACTGGGGCGTCGCCCTGAACGTGGTCGCGCTGAACGACGTGGTGCTGGAGAAGCTGACCCGGGACCGGCAGGTCTCGGTGGGCGTCTATCTCGCCGGCCGGCTGCTCGCCGCCTATTCGGCCGACGCCCTGCTGGTGGCCACGCCCACGGGCTCGACGGCGTACAGCTTCGCCGCGGGCGGCCCGGTGGTCTCACCCCGCGCGGAGGGCCTGATCTTCACCCCGGTCGCCCCGCACATGGCGTTCAACCGCTCGGTCGTGGCCGCCCCGGACGAGCCGATCGCGCTGCGCGTTCTGGAACGGTCCGGGCAGGCCGCCGTCAGTATCGACGGGCAGGTGCGCGGGGTGCTGAACCCCGGGGACTGGATCGGCGTGTACGCCGCTCCCCGCCGGCTCAAGGCGGTCCGGCTGGGCCCGGTGGACTTCTACGGCCGGCTGCGCGAGCGGATGAACCTCACGGACGCTCCCGCCGCGCTCGCCGACGGCGACGTGGCTCCCCTGTGGCCGGTGACCACACCTCCGCCGGGCGACCTCGCGCACCTCGCGCTGCCCACCGCCCCGCGTCCGGCGCCGCCCCTGTCCTGACCCTCGGCGAACTCGCGGCAGTTCCCCCCGCTCCGCGTGCAACCATTCGCCATATCCGCATGTCTCATCTCATAACAGCATGGCGTGACCAAGGGGGACATCATGCGGAGAACAGGGGTAATAGCGACAGCTCTCGTCCTGGCGGGTGCCGGACTGGGCGGCGTGGCGGCGGCCGCGGACGCGGCTCCGGCGGCCGCCGCGCGGGCCACGGCCTGTCCGACCGGCTGGGGCAGCGGGGCCAAGGGCGGTACGGCCACCGGGGCGGTGCCGCTGAGGAACATCAGGACCGGCCGGCACGACTGCTACGACCGCATGGTGTTCGACGTTCCGGGCGGCGGCCGCGCGGTCGGCTACTCCGTCCGGTACGTGGACCGGCTCCGGCAGAGCGCCACCGGGCACATCATCCCGGTGGGCGGCGGGGCCGTGCTGGACGTCCATGTCGGCGCGCCGAGCTACGACCCGGAGACCGGCGCGGTCACGTACCCGGGGCGGGTGGGCCGCACCCTGCCGGGCGTGAACGTCCACGGGTACCGCACCTTCCGGGACACCCGGTTCGCCGGCAGCTTCGAGGGCGAGACGCAGGTGGGTCTCGGCGTACGGGCCCGGCTGCCGTTCCGGGTCCAGCAGGTGTCGGGCCGCCTGGTCGTCGACGTGGCCCACAACTGGACGGGCGGCCGCTGACCGCGGCCGCGGTTCCCGGCCCGGGTCACATCTGGGAGCGGGTGGCGCCGAAGTGCGTCTCGTGGTTCCAGACGTGACGGCAGGACGGGCACTGCAGGTGCAGCAGGCTGCCGGTGTTGGAGAGCAGGTAGCGCCAGTGCCCACGGCACGGGCGCCCCTGCTCGCACGTGGCGCAGCCGCGGCGGTCGTCGCAGTTCGGGCAGGCCACCCAGGCCCGGCGGCCGATGTCGGCCTGCGGATCAAGCGGCAGCATCGCCGCCGCCGCGCCGCGGCAGCACACCGGCCGCGATCAGCTCCTCGTACAGCCGCTGCTGTTCGTCGTCGAGGCCGGAGTACAGCAGGTCGTACGCCGCCTCCTCACCGTGCAGCGCCGCGACGGGGTCCCATCCGGCGCCGAGGGCGGCCACGGTGTGCGTGCGCCGGAGCATCTCGTGGGAGCTGAGGTCGACGGTGAACTCGACCGGCTCGGCGGTGCCGGGCCGGCCGGCCGGGGGCGCGCCCGTCGTGACGGATTCGTCCGGTTCGCCATTGATGATGGGGTCATGGGTGGACATGCGTCCGAACGTAGGTACGCCCAGGCCGCCGCGGCAAGAGCAGGTGGGAGAAGTCACAGGGTCAGCGGGCGACGAGTCCGGCGAACCTCTCGGTGTCGATGTTGCCGCCGGAGGCGATGACGCCGATCCGCCGCGGCGGGCTCTCGACGCGCCCGGCCATCAGGGCGGCCAGGGCGCTCGCGCCGCTCGGTTCGAGGACGATCTTCAGGCGTTCGAAGACGAACCGCATGGCGTCCACGATCTCCTCGTCGCTGACGACGCAGACGGCGTCGACGAGCCGCTGGTTGATCGGGAAGGTGATCTCGCCGGGCGTGGCGAGGGCCTGGCCGTCGGCGATGGTGCGGGGCACCGGGATGGTGACGCGCGCGCCACTGGCCAGGGAGAGCCTGGTGTCGTCGCCCGCTTCGGGCTCCACGCCGACCACGCGGATGCCGGGGTGCAGCGCCTTGGCCGCGGTGGCGCTGCCGGCGATGAGACCGCCGCCGCCGACCGGCACCAGGAGGGCGTCGAGTTCCCCGGTCTCCTCCAGGAGTTCGAGGGCCGCCGTGCCCTGGCCGGCGATGACGTGCGGGTGGTCGTAGGGCGGGATCAGGGCCAGGCCGCGGTCCTCGGCGAGGGCCTCGCCGAGCGCGGTGCGGTCCTGGGCGTAGCGGTCGTAGGTGACGACCTCGGCGCCGTATCCGGCGGTGGCCGCGAGCTTGGAGCGGGGGGCGTCCTCGGGCATCAGGATCACGGCGCTGGTGCCCAGTTCGCGGGCGGCCAGCGCGGTCGCCTGGGCGTGGTTGCCGGAGGAGTAGGCGGCGATGCCCTTGGCGAGCTGAGCGGGCGAGAGCTGGGCGGCGGCGTTGTAGGCGCCGCGGAACTTGAAGGCGCCGACCCGCTGGAAGTTCTCGCACTTGATGAACACCTCGGCGCCGACGGCCGAGTTCAGCGTGCGGGAGGTGAGGACGGGGGTGCGGTGGGCGATGCCCCGGAGGCGGGCGGCGGCCGCCCGGACGTCGTCGAACGTGACGGGTGATGCGGCGGCCATTGCTGGTTCCTTACGGCAGGAGCGGGCGGGGTTGACGGGCGGGACGGCGGCCGGTGGACACGGCCGGCTCGGCGGGTGTCACCAGCCGGCGACGCGGTTCCAGACCGCCCGGATCGCGGGCGCGGAGGGGGCGGGCGGGGTGCCGTCGACGACGTGGTAGCCGTGGTGCTGGGCGGCGGTGGCGCAGGCGTGGTTGGGCAGGACGCGCAGCCGGGTGCCGATGGGCAGGTCGGGCGGGCGGGCGCCGTCGCGGGCGGTGAGGGTGCCGTGCTCCTGGCTGGCGGCGGTCATGACGAGTCCGGGGACGAGCCGTCCGTCGAGGCTGGCGACCAGTCCGTAGCCCTGGTCCTGGGGCTGGGCGGAGGTGCCGCGGTCCCGGGACATGGCCATCCAGCCGCCGTCGGTGATGATCCAGCCGTACTCGGGGCGGTGGCCGATGACGGTGACGACGACCGACAGGGCGAGGTCGTCCAGGTCGCAGACGCCGAGGCCGGCCATGACGAGGTCGAAGAAGACGTAGTTCCCGGCGCGCAGTTCGGTGACGCCGGTCAGGTCCTCGGCGGCGTGGGCGGTGGGGGTGGAGCCGACGCTGACGACGGGCACGGGCAGGCCCGCGGCGCGCAGCCGCCCGGCCGCCGCGACGGCGGCGTCGCGTTCCCCCTCCGCCGCCCGGCGCCGCTCCTCGGCGGTGTGGGCGAAGTAGGACTCGCCCGCGTGGGTCAGGACGCCGTCGAGGCAGCCCGCTTGGTGCAGGACGCGGCCGACGTCGACGAGTTCCGGCGCGTCGGGGCGCAGGCCGCCCCGGTGGCCGTCGCAGTCGATCTCGATCTGGGCGGGGACGGCGACACCCGCCTCCCTGGCCGCTTCGGCCACGGCCGTCGCCTGTGCGGCGCTGTCGAGGAGGACGCGCAGGGTGACGCCGCGGCGCAGCAGGGCGATCACCCGGGGCAGTTTGTGCGGGTCGATGCCGACGGCGTAGGTGATGTCGTCGTGGCCGCCGTCGGCGAACGCCTCGGCCTCCGCGAGGGTGGAGACGGTGACGGGGCCGGGTGCCCCGTCGTGCAGGAGCGCTGCGACGTCGAGGCTCTTGGCGGTCTTGACGTGCGGGCGCAGGGTGACGCCGAGCCGGTCGGCGTGCCGGGCCAGCCGTTCGACGTTGCGCCGCACCCGGTGCGCGTCGACGACCGCGAAAGGCGTGTCGGGGTCGGCCAGGGTCCGGGCGGGGGTGGTGGGGGCGGTCCGCGCGGGGGTGGTGGGGGCGGTGGTGGTCACAGGCCGCTGCCCACCTTCGGGCAGACGACGGTCCGCGGCGGTCATGGGTGGCCTCTCACCTGGTGTAGTTGTAGACGGTGGCACGGGACACGCCGAGCAGGTCGGCGATGGTCCGGGCGGCGTCGCGCGAGTCGAAGTAGCCCTCGGCCTGCAGGTGCCGCACGAGCGCCTTCTTGGCGTCCCGGCTCAGCGAACGCGGTGTCCCGCCGCGCTCCGCGGCGAGCGCCTCGACCGCCCGGCGCAGCTCGCGGGCGTTGCGGTCGCGCAGTGTCTCCAGTGGCTGCTCGCCGTGGCCGGTGTCGGTGGCGACGAGGCTGGACAGGGCGAGCGTGACCGGTGAGAGCACGGAGACGTCGAGGTTCAGGCAGAGGGCGGCGATGTAGTCGCCGGCGGCGTTCCTGATGCCGATCGAGGTGCTCTTCGCGGGGCGGCCGTCGGGGAACCGGTTGGGGTAGTTCTGGATGACGCCGGGGTACTCCGGGTCGGCGATACGGGCCAGGCCCAGCTCGGTGGCGGGGTCACCGACCCGGCGGCCGGAGAGGTTGTTCTCGATCGCCCGGACGGCGTGCCGGGGGTCGCGCAGGTCGTGCAGGACCACTTCGCACAGACCCGGGAACATGCGTCCGAGGGCGACGGCGATCTTCTCCGCCTCGCGGAGGAGATGTTCGTCCGCCTCGACGGACGCGGACGCCGCCGCGGCGGTGCGCCGGTGCGGCTCGGCTCCGTCCATGACGTGGTCCATCGGCATCCGCCTCGAATCTGGACTGATAATCCAACTCTGGACCGAAAGGCTAATGCCGACGCCTCGCCCCCGTCCAGTGCCGGAATCCGCCCGGGCTCAGCGGGCGGGCAGGCGGACGCCAAGCTCGGCGGCGGCCGACTTCAGCACGGGGACGAGGGCCACCAGGTCGTCCATGTCGCGCCGGAACGCGGGGGCGGCGGTGGACAGGGCGCCGAAGAGACTGCCGTCCGGCCGCAGGATGGGCACGGCCACGGCCCGCAGCCCCGCGTGGTGCTCCTCGTCGACGGTGGCGTAGCCGAGGCCGGCGGCGCGGGCGACCTCTGCGCGCAGGACGTCGCGGTCGGTGATGCTGTTCGGTCCGTACGGAGTGAGCTCGACGCGGTCCAGCAGGTCGGCGCGTACCTCGTCGGGCGCGAAGGCCATCAGCACCTTGCCCATCGAGGTGCAGTGCAGCGGCCCGTGCCGGCCCGGCTCGCTGCGCACGCCGACCGGCAGGGGGCCGTCCACGTAGTGCACGTACAGGTGCCGGGTGCCGTCGAGCACCGACATCAGGGTCGCTTCCTCGGTCTGCCGGGTCACGCGCCGCATGACCGGCAGGGCGGTGCCGGCGAAACCGTAGGCCTGCGCGGCCTGCTGGCCGAGCTGGAACAGCCTCAGCCCCGGCTTGTAGCGCTTGCCGTCGGGCTCGAACTCCACCAGGCCTTCGCGGCGCAGCGTGTTGAGCAGCCGGTGGGCGGTGCTCACGGGGACGCCGCTCTCGCGGGCCAGCACGGACAGGGTGCCGCCGTGCGCGTGCTCACCGACCAGGACGAGCAGCCGGATCGCCCGGCCCACGACGTCCGCCGGAGCCGCGCCGGGATCACTGGAGTCACTGGAGGTCACAGCCGCAAGATACTCGACTTTCCATTCAGTGGAAAGGCATTTCATTCAGTGGTTGACATTGATCCTCGGCCGTGACCACGATGCTTTCCGCTGAGCAGAGATTCTTTCCATTCAATGGAAAGACTGGTCCTGGAACGCGGTCGAGGCCACCCGGAGGACGACACACATGAGCCATCCCCTTTTCGACGTCACCGGCAAGGTGGCCCTGGTCACCGGCTCGAGCCGCGGTATCGGCAAGGCACTGGCCCGGGGCCTGCTGGAGGCGGGCTGCACGGTCGTCCTCAACGGCCGGGAAGCCGCGGCGCTGGAGGCGGCCCGCGCGGAGCTGGCCGCGGAGTTCGGGGACGCGGTCGTCGCGGAGGCGTTCGACGTCACCGACTCCGCCGCGGTAGCCGGCGCCGTCGCCCGGATCGAGGACGAGGTGGGACCGGTCGGCGTCCTGGTGAACAACACCGGGGCCCAGCGCCGCGCGCCCCTGCTGGACTTCACCGACGAGGACTGGCACACCCTGCTGGACACCAACCTCACCAGCGCCTTCCTGGTCGGCCGTGAGGTGGCCCGGCGCATGGTGCCGCGTGGGCACGGCAAGATCGTCAACATCTGCTCGCTGCAGAGCGAGGCGGTGCGCCCCGGCATCGCGCCCTACTCCGCGACCAAGGGCGGCCTGAAGATGCTCACCAAGGGCATGTGCGCCGACCTGGGGCCGCACGGCCTCCAGGTCAACGGCATCGGCCCGGGCTACTTCGACACCGAGCTGACCTCCGCGCTGGTCGCCGACGAGGAGTTCAGCGCCTGGGTGCGCGGACGCACCCCGGCCGGGCGCTGGGGCGACGTCGCGGACCTCGTCGGCGCCCTGCTCTTCCTGTCCTCCCCGGCCTCCGACTTCGTCAACGGGCAGCTGCTGTACGTCGACGGCGGCATGCTCTCCGTCCTGTGACCGTGAAGGAGCCCCCGACCATGCGAGCCTGTGTCGTCCACGGAGCCGGCGATCTGCGGGTCGAGGAGCGGCCGTTCACCGGTCCCGGACCGGGTGAGATCGCGGTCGCCGTCGCCCTCGGCGGGATCTGCGGATCCGATCTGCACTACCACCACCACGGCCGCGTGGGCGACTTCGCGCTGCGCGAGCCGATGGTGCTCGGGCACGAGGTGGTCGGCCATGTCGCGGACCAGGGACCCGGCACCGGCGCACCGGACGGACCCGCGCCGGGCACCCCGGTCGCGATCCACCCGGCCACCCCCTGCGGCACCTGCGAGGAGTGCGCGCGCGGCCGGCGCAACATCTGCGGCCGCAGCCGGTACCTGGGCAGCGCCGCCCACACCCCGCACGTACAGGGCGGCTTCGCCCAGCTCATCAGCGTGCCCGCCGGCCAGGTCCGGCCGCTGCCGGCCGGCCTGAGCCTGCGGCGCGCGGTGCTCGCCGAGCCGCTGTCGGTGGCGCTGCACGCCGTGCGCCGAGCGGGCGGAGTGCGGGGCAGACGGGTCCTGGTGACCGGCGCCGGACCGATCGGCTGCCTGGTCGTGGCGGCGCTCCGGCACGCCGGGGCCGCCGAGATCGTCGTCAGCGATCTGCACGAGGAGCCGCTGCGGATCGCCTCCGCGATGGGCGCCACCGCCACGGCCCGAGCCGACCGGCACGGTGATCCGGCCTGGTCCGGGGAGTTCGACGTCGCCGTCGAGGCGTCCGGCGCGCCCGCGGGGCTGCGCACCTGCGTGGAGCGGGCGCGCCGTGGCGGCACCGTCGTACTGCTGGGACTGCTGCCGCCGGGCGAGATCGGGCTGCTCGGCAATGTCGCGGTCACCCGCGAGCTGGAGCTGCGCGGCGCCTTCCGCTTCGACACCGAGTTCGACGAGGCGCTGACGCTGCTGACCCGGGGCCTGCACGTGGAGCCCGCCGTCACCCACGTCTTCCCGCTGGAGCGGTCCGCCGCCGCGTTCGCCGTGGCCCGGGACCGCACGGTCGCCTCCAAGGTCCTGCTCGACCTGTCCGGGGACTGAGGAGGGACTGGAGGGGCTGGGGTGGCTGAAGGGGACCGGCGGCCGGACACTACTGGTGGACGGGCGTTTCCCGTGGTGTGCTGGAGGTAGCGGGAAGGACTCCTTGGAGACGCGGAGAAGCGGCTGGCGGCCGTGCACCGCGCAATCAGGATCCACGAGAAGCGGATGGCGTCCTTCCCGCCCGTCATGCGCCCTTCCCGTCATGCGTCCTTCCCGGCCTTCGCGTACGGGCCGAAGGACCCCCGGTTCGGGCCCGAGCGGCCCGTGGTGCCAGGGGTCCGGGAGGCCCACGCTGGCAGCAGACGCCTTGAAGGGAGCCGGTGCCATGACCTCCGCCACCACCACCGTGAACGCGGCTCTGCCCGCCGAACACCGTGAACGCCTGATGCGGGCCGCCCGCGAGGTCTCGTTCGAGAGCGGTACCCGCCTGTTCGAGGAGGGCCGGCGGGCCGACCGCTTCTGGATCGTGCGCACCGGCACCGTGGCCCTGGACCTGCGGGTGCCCGGCCGCCGCCCCGCCGTCATCGAGTCGCTCGGCCACGGCGACCTGATCGGCTGGTCCTGGCACTACCCGCCGCACATCTGGCAGCTGGGCGCCGAGGCGCTGAGTCCCGTGCGCGCCTGGGAGTTCGACGCCGGGACCGTCCTCGACATGTGCGCCGAGGACCCGGAGTTCGGCCGCGCGATCGCGGTCTGGGTCGGCCGGGTGGTCGCGCAGCGCCTGCACGCGTCCCGGATCCGGCTGCTCGACCTCTACGGCCCCTACGGCAGCGGCGGCCTGGTGTGAGCACCCGGCCGGGCGAGGAGGACACCATGGCAGGCAGCCCGTTCCGGGTGAACGACGTGATGACGCGTGCCGTCGTCGCGGTGGGCCGCAAGGCCCTGTTCAAGGACATCGTCGAGCGCATGGAGCAGTGGAAGGTCAGCGCGCTGCCCGTGCTGGAGGGCGACGGCCGGGTGATCGGCCTGGTCTCCGAGGCCGATCTGCTGCCCAAGGAGGAGTTCCGGGACAGCGACCCGGACCGGCGCACCCAGTTGCGCCGGCTGCCCGACCTGGCCAAGGCCGGGGCGGTGACGGCGGACGAGGTGATGAGCACCCCGGCCGTCACCGTGCACGGCGACGCCACGCTCGCCGAGGCGGCCCGCATCATGGCGCTGCGGCACGTCAAGCGGCTGCCCGTGGTGAACGCCGAGGGCGTGCTCGAGGGCGTCGTCAGCCGCTCGGACCTGCTCAAGGTGTTCCTGCGCCCGGACGACGACCTCGCCGACGAGATCCGGCGCGACGTCGTCGACGTCCTCTTCCCGGCCCCGGTCGAGCCCGTGCACATCACGGTCTCGGACGGCGTCGCCACCCTGACCGGCCGTGTCACCGACGCGACCCGCATCCCCCTGGCGGTCGGCATGGTCCGCGCCGTCGAGGGCGTGGTGGGCGTGGACTGCCACCTCACCTCGGCGGACGGCTGACTCCCTCACCCCCGTCCCCCGCTGAGGTTGCGCCATTCCGGGCCGACGCGCTTCCACTCCTCGTCCCATTCGGTCAGGCGGCGGCGTACGAGGACGGCTCGGAGCAGGTGGCCGCCGGCCCATATCGCCCCGGCGGCGAGGGGGCCGAAGAGGATGCCGGTCAGGTCCGCCTGGACGGCGGCCGCCGTCCTGCCCAGGGGCTCCGGCACCACCCGGTCGGCGTTGTCCGCCCACACCGTGAGCCGGGTGCCGGCCGGGGCGCCCGGCAGCACCTTGGCCTTGTCCTGGTGCACCGAGCCGTCCGCGTCGGTCCAGCGCACGGTGACCCACACCCGGCCGTCGTCCCGTCCGCTCGCGGTGGGCGGCGTCGCCGGCGTGACGTCGGTGACCACGGCGGCCACCGCGTGCGCGCGGGCCCGGCGCGCGGCGAAGTCCGATTCCACCGTCCGTGCCGCCACCAGCCCGGCGACGGCTCCGCCGACGACGACGAGGAGCCAGATGCCGAGCACGATCCATGCCTCGACGATGTCGCTGTGCCTGCGCAGCGCGTTGTGCCGCCAACGCCACAGCAGGACGCGGGACTTGTCCGGGCGGGGGGTCTTCGCCGGCATCGGGGGTGGCCTCCTCTCGGCTCCGCCTGCCGTCGGCCACGGTCAGGCGGGAGCCGTCCGCCGGGGCTCCGGAAGCTCCGGACCTGCGTGCGGGTGGCGGCGCGGGCCGGTCAGGGCGCAGCGCACGTCGACGACACCGGGGACCGACCGGGCCAGCAGAGTGGCGAGCGGCACGAGGACGACGTCGTGGACGCGCCCGGTGAGAGTGACCACCCCGTCGCGCACCTCGACCCGCACCGGCGCCTCGCCCGTGCCGAACAGCCGCACGACGACCTCCCGGCGCACGTCCTCGGCGATGTCCTCGTCGGTGCGGAGGAACACCTTCAGCAGGTCGGAGCGGCTGACGACGCCCTGGAGGGTTCCGTCCTGGTCTACGACCGGCAGACGCTTGACCCCGCGGCGGGCCATCACGCGCGCCGCGTGGGCGAGGGTGGCCCCGGGCGGCACGGTGACGGCCGGGGAGGTCATCAGCTCCCCCGCGGTCACCGCGTCGGCCTTACGGAGGTCGGCGAGGTGCCGCCCCTGTGCGTACCGGTCCGGGTCGCCCTCGCGGTACTCCTCCTTGGGCAGCAGATCGGCCTCGGACACGACGCCCACGACCCGGCCGTCGGCGTCCAGGACGGGGAGGGCGCTCACCCGCCACTCCTGCATCGCCTGCACGATCTCCTTGAAGACGGCGCCGGTGCGCAGGGCGACGACCGTGCGGGTCATCACGTCGTCCACGACGGTCGGAGTGCCGTTCATGACGTCCTCCCGGAGGCTCGGATCCCTTGCCGGGATCCCTTCCTGGCGGTCCCTGGGGGCCTGTGCCGGAGATCCCTTACCGGGACACCTTCCAGCGTGCGGCCGAAGCACCGTGCGCGGGAGGGGCCGAGTGGCCCGTTCCCGGGGGCGGAGCGGCCCGGGCCACGGTCGGCCACGTGTTCCGAGGGACCTGTGGTCCCTGCTGAGGGCCCATCGGCACTACGGACCGGGCATGGCGTGGGTGACAGTGGTCGCAGGAGCGGCACCGATCCCCCGCGGTGTCGCTCCGTCGTCTCCCGCCCGGCGCATCCGTCGCCCCGCATCCGGCGGGACGGCCCCCGGCCCCGGCGCCGGTTCCCTCACACCGTGATCCGGCGTCCGGTGATGGTGAACGGATCGATGCGCACCCATACGCTCCGGGGACCCCCGGCCCAGGGCATGCTGTACGCCCGCTCCGCCAGCCTGAGCTGCTCGTGCCGGTCCGTGACGGCCCGGGCGGGACCGCGCACCAGCACGCTCCAGCCCTGACTGAACGCGTCGTCGATGCGGTCCACCTCGAACGCCACCTGGAGTCCCGCGGCCAGGGAGGGGGTCGCGCCGCGCGCGGTGCGGAAGACGATCGCGCCGTCCACCACGGTGTAGTTGACCGGCACGATCACCGGCCCCGACGCGGTGGGCACCGCGAGCCGTCCCACACCGTGCATGGCCAGCAGGGTGCGGCACTCGCTGGGGCGCAGCTTGCTGAACTCCGGTGCGCGGCCCGCCCTGCCGGTGCCCGGCGGCAGGTCGACACCGCCGCCGGTGAGTTCCGTGACGGAGGTCTCCAGTGCCTCGGCCAGGTTCATCAGGGCACCCGTGCCCGGCGCGGCGCCGGGGTGCTCCTCCAGGTACCTGAGATAGCTGGCCGCCATCCCGGCGCGGGTCGCCGCCTGCCGCCGGGTCAGACCGAGCTGCAACCGCCGGGCCGCCAGCCGCCGGCCGAGATCGCCCAGCGCGGTGCGCGTGTCCATCTCCGCGGCGGCGTCCTTCGCGGTTCCCGCGGAAGGGCCCGCCGTCCTCGTCCTCGTCCTGCCGGTCATGCTCGTTCGCCTCCTTCTCGCTTCTCGGTCAGGCCGCGGGGACGGCCAGTTCGGCGTGCTGCTCCCCGCCGAGCACCACCTTGAGCGCACCGGTCTCGCCGGCCCGGGAGAAGATGTCGTACGCCTCCTCCATCTGCTGCAACGGGAAGGTGTGGGTGACCAGTTGACCGGTCGGCAGCCGGCCGGCCGCGGCCATCCGCAGCAGCGTCGGCGTGGAGTAGGTGTCCACCAGGCCGGTGGTGATCGTCACGTTCCTGATCCACAGGTCCTCGAGGTGCAGGGTCGCGGGCCGCCCGTGCACGCCGATGTTGGCGACGTGACCGCCGGGGCGGACCATGCGGGTGCACAGCTCGAAGCTCTCGGGGACGCCGACCGCCTCGATGACGACGTCCGCGCCGAGCCCGTCGGTCAGGTCGGCCACCAGTTGCCGGGGCGCCTCGTGCACGTCGGCCACCGCGTCGGCGCCGAGCCGCCTGGCCGCCTCGAGCCGGGCCGGTGCCAGGTCGACGGCGATGATCCGCTCGGGCGAGAACAGGTGCGCCGTGACGATCGCCGCGAGGCCGATGGGACCGGCGCCGACGACGGCGACGGTGTCGCCGGGACGGACCCGCCCGTTGAGGACGCCCACCTCGTACGAGGTGGGGAAGATGTCGGCCAGCAGTACCGCGTCCTCACTGCGGACCGCGCCGGGCAGCGGGTGCACGGACAGGTCGGCGTAGGGGACGCGGACGTACTCGGCCTGGGTGCCGTCGATCAGGTGGCCGAGGATCCAGCCCCCGCCGCCGCGGCACTGGCCGTAGGAGCCGTCCCGGCAGAAGCGGCACCGGCCGCAGGAGCTGATGCAGGAGATCAGCACCCGGTCACCGGGGCGCACGGTGTTCACGTCGCTGCCGACCTCGACGATCTCGCCGACCGCCTCGTGGCCGAGCACGGTGCCGGGGCGTACCTCGGGCACGTCGCCCTTGAGGATGTGCAGGTCCGTCCCGCAGATGGTCACGGCGCCGACCCGTACGATCGCGTCGGTCGGCTCCTTGATCGCCGGGTCCGGGACGTCCTGCCAGGAGGCCTGCCCGGGACCGTGGAAGACATAGCCCTTCATGACGCTCCTCACCTCTCGGTCTGGCGCGGGACCAGGACCTCCGGCGGACGTGCGGGCGCCGGACGGACTCCGGCGGGGTACCGGAAGTGCCCCACATGTTCAGCTTGTGCGGTGCGCGGGGGTCCCGCATGGGGCCGACCGGCCCTCTCCACCGGCCGGAGGGCGCCCGTCCGGATCCATCGCCCCCGCCGGACCCCCCATCCGGACCCCGGGGCGCCGCCCACCCACGGGTCCCGGGTGTCACGTCGTGCCCGGGATGGGGCCGACCGGCCCTTCCGCCGAGACCCCCGCGGGCGGTTGTCTCGTTGCATGTCCGAGAACCACACGACGCCCGGCCCGGCCTCCGCGCTCCGCGGGGCCGACGGCGCGACCGTCGTGGCCCTGAACGGGGAGATAGACCTGCTGTCCGCGGACGAGCTGGCCGAACGGCTCGACACGCTCACCGCGGGCCCGCGCCCCGATCTGGTGCTCGACCTGCGTCCGGCCACCTTCATCGACTGCGCCGGGCTGGGCGTCCTGTGCCGGACGCGGAACCGGGCGCTGGAGCGCCGGGGCCGGCTGCGGCTGGTCGCCGACGACAGCACCGGCTTCCTGCGCATGCTGCGCCTCACGGGCCTGGGAGGGGTCTTCGAGGTGCACTCGCGACTGCCCTAGCACCCGGGCCGCCGCAGGACCCGGCCCACCGCCGGATCCGCCGCCGACCGCCGAGCCCCACCCTGGAGTCCCCATGTACGGCACCCCGCACATCGTCAGCGACGTCATGACGCACACGGTCGCCGCGGTCGGCCGCCGGGCCCCGTTCAAGGAGATCGTGGAGATGATGCAGGACTGGCGGGTCAGCGCCCTGCCGGTGATCGAGGGCGAGGGCCGGGTCGTCGGTGTGGTCTCCGAGGCCGACCTGCTGCCGACGGAGGAGCTGCGGGACCACCCCTCCGAGGAGTACACGCGGCTGCGCCGCCCCGCCGACCTGGCCAAGGCCGGCGCGCTCAGCGCCGGGGACCTGATGTCCTCGCCCGCCGTGACCGTACGGGCCGACGCCACCCTGGCCGAGGCCGCCCGGGTGATGGCGCGGGCCGCGGTGAAGCGGCTGCCGGTGGTGGACGAACTCGGGCTGCTGCAGGGCGTGGTGAGCCGCGCCGATCTGCTCAAGGTCTTCCTGCGCGGGGACGAGGACATCGCCGAGCAGGTCCGGCGCGA
The DNA here is from genome assembly GCF_053593175.1 of Streptomyces sp. NPDC002386. Taxonomy (NCBI): domain Bacteria; kingdom Bacillati; phylum Actinomycetota; class Actinomycetes; order Kitasatosporales; family Streptomycetaceae; genus Streptomyces; species Streptomyces sp. NPDC002386. The sequence continues at coordinate 66,182 of NZ_JBSFBX010000005.1, read as the reverse complement.
GATCGTGTCCTACCTCTTCCCGCCGCCGGCCTCGTCCCTGCACGTGGTGGTCGAGGACGGGGTGGTGACGCTCGTCGGCAGGGTGCGCGACACCGCCCTGGTACCGGTGGCCGCCCGCCTGGTCAGGGCCGTCGAGGGCGTGGTCGACGTACGGTTCGATCTGCCGCCGGAAGGCCACGGCGCGGTGGCCGGGCAGGGCGCCGCCACCGAGTGACCGCCCCGGGCGGGCCTACTTCGGCTCGGGGCGCACCAGCACGACCGGGCAGGTCGCGTGCTGCGTCACGTGCTGGCCGACGGAGCCCAGCAGGGCCCGGGCGAAACCGCCCCTGCCCCGGCTGCCGACGACCAGCGCCTCGGCTCCCTCGGCGGCGCGCAGCAGCACCTCGGCGGGGTTGCCGTGCACCACATGGGTCCGCACCGAGCCGGCCGCCTCCGCGCCGAGCACGTCGGTGAGTTCCTGCCGCATCCGGTCCCGGGCCTCGTCCCGGTCGACGTCCATGTCCACCGCGGGCCCCGACCAGCCGTACAGGCCCGGCAGCTCCCACGCGGTGACGGCGTCCACGGTGGCGCCGACCAGATCGGCGTAGCGCAGGGCCCAGCGCAGCGCCGCGTACGAGGACGGCGAGCCGTCGACGCCGACCACGACCTTCGGCCCGGAGACGTTGCTGTCCACGTGTCCCACCTCTCTCGCGGAACGTGCGCCCGCCTGGACGGTCCATCCACTCCCCTCCACGGTGCGGGAGACGGCGCCGCACCGCCAGAAGAGCGCGCCCTACCGGATGGCGGTCGGCGGCAGTTGCGCGGGGCTGACCAGTTCGCCCAGGACCTCGGCCATGAAGTGGACCAGCCAGCGCTGCGAAGGACTGCGGGACGCCTCGTGCCGGGCGTAGAGGGCGATCTCGATCGGCTCGGTGTCGAACGGCAGACGGACCAGCCGCAGGCGGTGCGAGGCGGTGAAGACCTCGCCGACGTACTCGGGGACGATCGCGATCAGGTCGGTCCGCTCCAGCAGGTACGGCAGCACCGAGAAGCGGGTGGCGTCCACGGCCACGCGGTCCAGCAGTCCGTGGGTGGCCAGCAGCGACCGCGGGACGACGTGGCCGCTGGGCCCGTACACCGACGCGTGGTGCTCGACGGCGAGTTCGGCCAGGGTGACGCGGGCGCCGCGGACACGGGGGTGGTCGGCGGCGACCATGCCGACGTAGCGCTCGTGGAAGAGCGGGATGCGCACGGTGCGGTGGGACGTCAGCACCGGTGTGGCGACGAAGGCGTCGAGTTCGCCGCTGCGGAGCCGGCTCTCGGCCTCGTCCACGTCCAGGGAGCGGACGGCGAAGGACACCCGGGGCGCGCGCTCGCGCGCCGCGGCCACCAGGCGCGGTAGCAGGGTCACTTCGCCCAGGTCGGAGAAGGAGACGGTGAAGCGGCCCCCCATGGTCGCCGGGTCGAAGTCGTCGGACTGCCGGATCGCCCCGTCGATGTCGGCAAGGGCGCGCTGCAGCGGCTCGTACAGGCGGCGGGCGCCGGCGGTCGGGGTGAGACCGCGGCCCGTCCGGCGGAAGAGGTCGTCGCCGAAGTGGCGGCGGAGTTTGCCCAGGCTGTAGCTGACGGTGGGCTGGGTGACGTGCAGGGTCTCGGCGGTCGCGGTGACGCTGCCGGTCTCGTAGAGCAGCACGAAGACCCGGGCCAGGTTGAGGTCGAAGCTGCTCATATCGATGGAGTCTATATCGGAGCCGGGCAACATTTATTGGTGACCAGGTCGCGGGCTCCCTAGCGTGTGCTGCGTCACTTCCGAAGGGAAAAGCAGCCGTGCCATCCGTGCGTCATGTCTCCCACGAGTTCCTGCGCCGTCAGGGGCTCACCACCGTCTTCGGCAACCCCGGCTCCAACGAGCTGCCCTTCCTCGCCGGTCTGCCGGACGGGTTCCGCTACGTCCTGGGTCTGCACGAGGGGGCCGTGGTGGGCATGGCCGACGGCTACGCCCAGGCGACCGGCCGTCCCGTCCTGGTCAACCTGCACGCCGCGTCCGGCTCCGGCAACGCCATGGGCGCGCTGACGAACGCGGTGGCCTCGCGCACCCCGCTGGTGATCGTGGCCGGCCAGCAGGTACGGCCGGCCATCGGGCCGGAGGCCAACCTGGCCAACGTCGACGCTCCCGCGGTGATGCGGCCGCTGGTCGGCTGGGCCGCCGAACCGGCGTGCGCGCAGGACGTGCCCCGCGCGCTCGCCCAGGCGGTCTTCGAGGCCCGGTTGCAGCGCCGGCCCACGTACCTCTCCGTGCCGTACGACGACTGGGCGGCCGACGCGGGCGAGAACTCCCCGGCCGTCCTGGACCGGCGGGTCGACCTCGCGGGAGTGCCCGGCCCGGAACAGGGACGCCGCCTGGCCGAGCGGGTCGCCGCAGCGCGCCGGCCCGCGCTGGTGCTGGGCGGGGACATCGACTCGGCCGGCCTGTTCCACGAGGCGGTGCGCCTCGCCGAACGGCTGGGCGGTCCGGTGTGGGCGGCGCCGTCGCAGTTCCGGCTGCCCTTCCCCAACCGCCATCCGCTGTTCCGCGGTGTGCTGCCGGCCGGTATCGAGCCGGTGTCCCGGGCGTTCGAGGGCCACGATCTGGTGCTGGTGCTCGGCGCCCCGGTGTTCCGGTACCACGAGTACCTTCCGGGGCGGTACCTGCCGGAGGGCACCCGGCTGATCCAGGTGACCGGGGACGCCCAGGCCGCGGCGCGGGCTCCGATGGGCGAGGCCCTGGTGGCCGACCCGGGGGCGGTGATCGAGCTGCTGCTGAAGGAGCTGGACGCGCCCGCGGCGCCGTCCGGCGCATTCCGGCCGGTGCCCCCGCCGGCGGCCGCCGAGGCCCCGCGCCTGCACCCCGAGCAGGTCTTCGCCGCCCTGCGGGACGAGCAGCCCGGCGACACCGCCTACGTCGTGGAGTCGACCTCGACGAACTCCGCGTGGTGGCGCCAGATGGATCTGCGCGAGCCGGGCTCCTACTACTTCCCGGCGGCCGGCGGCCTCGGCTTCGGACTGCCCGGCGCCGTCGGCGTCGCCATGGCCCAGCCCGGCCGGCCGGTCGTCGGTGTGATCGGGGACGGCTCGGCCAACTACGGCATCACCGCGCTGTGGACCGCCGCGCGGCACCGGGTCCCGCTCACCGTGGTGCTGCTGCGCAACGGGACGTACGGGGCGCTGCGCTGGTTCAGCGGGCTCCTCGGCGTGCCGGACGCGCCGGGCCTGGACATCCCGGGCCTGGACTTCACCCGTATCGCGGAGGGCTACGGGGTGCCCGCCCGCCACGTCGGCGGGGTGGACGAACTGCGGGCCGTGCTGGCCGAGCGTCCTGACGGCCCCCGGCTGGTCCAGGTCGACACGGAGCTCACCACGCCGTCCTGACCGCCCTTCCCGCCCGAGCCCCTCTCAGACAACTCGCCCCCGACGGGGGCGGAAGGGAAACCGATGACACTCCTGGACAGCGCCGTCTGGGGCGGGAAGTTCCTCAGCGACGGCTGGCGGGACGCCTCACTCGACCAGCCGGTGACCGAGCCGGCGACCGGCGACCGGCTCGGCACCGTGGGCCTGGCCACGGCCGAGGACGCCGGCCGGGCCGCGGGCCGCGCCGCCGAGGCCCAGCGGACCTGGGCGGCGACGCCCGCGGCGGAACGGGCGGCCGTGCTGCGCCGCGCGGGCGAGCTGTTCACCGAGCACGCCGCCGAGATCGAGGACTGGCTGGTGCGGGAGGCCGGCTCGGTGCGGTCCAAGGCGGCCTTCGAGGTGGGGCTCGCCCAGGGCGAGTGCTTCGAGTGCGCGGCGCTGCCGACGCATCCGCAGGGCGAGGTGCTGGCCTCGGAGGAGGCCCGCTGGTCGTTCGCCCGGCGCCGCCCGGCCGGGGTGGTCAGTGTGATCTCGCCGTTCAACTTCCCGCTCGTCCTCGGCCTGCGCTCGGTGGCGCCCGCGCTGGCGCTGGGCAACGCGGTACTGCTGAAGCCGGACCCGCGCACCGCGGTCAGCGGCGGCGTCGTCATAGCCCGTGTCTTCGAGGAGGCCGGGCTGCCCTCCGGTCTGCTGCACCTGCTGCCCGGCGACGGACCGGTCGGCGAGGCGGTCGTCGAGGCGCCCGAGGTGCGGGTCGTCTCCTTCACCGGCTCCACCCGGGTCGGCCGGGCGATCGGCGAACGGGCGGGCCGGCTGCTCAAGCGGGCCCACCTCGAACTCGGCGGGAACAACGCCCTGGTGGTGCTGCCCGGCGCCGACGTGCGCAAGGCGGCCTCCGCCGGCGCGTTCGGCTCGTATCTGCACCAGGGGCAGATCTGTATGACGACCGGCCGCCACATCGTGCACGAGTCGCTGCTCGAGGAGTACTCGGCGGTGCTCGCCGCGAAGGCGGAGGCACTGCCGGTGGGCGACCCGGCCCGGGAGGACGTGGCGCTGGGCCCGATCATCGACCGGCGGCAGCTCGCACGGGTGCACGGCATCGTCACCGACAGCGTCGCGGCGGGCGCCAAGCTGGCCGCGGGCGGCGAGATCGTGGGCGCCGGGTACCGGGCCACCGTGCTCACCGGCCTCACACCCGACATGCCGGCCTGGCGGGAGGAGATCTTCGGTCCCGTGGCGCCCGTCATCGGCTTCTCCACGCCGGAGGAGGCCGCGCGGCTCGTCAACGACTGCGAGTACGGGCTGTCCGTCGGCATCCTCGGGGACGTCGGCGCCGCGATGAAGCTGGCCGACCGGATCGACTCCGGCAAGATCCACATCAACGAGCAGACCGTCGCCGACGAGCCACACGCCCCGTTCGGCGGGGTCAAGGCGTCCGGCACCGGGTCCCGGTTCGGCGGAGCCGCCGCCAACGTCGAGGCCTTCACCGAGACCCAGTGGGTCACCGTCCGGCCGGACATCGCCGACTACCCGTTCTGATCCCCGCGTTCCCGTTCCGCCGGACCCGCGCGCGACCCCTCCGGCTCGCCGCGCGGCCGCTCCGGCCTCCTGCGCTCACCCACCTCCGTCTCCCGTAGCCGCTCTGGGGGGAATGTCACCATGGCATCCGTCGTCTCTTCCGACGCGTCCGACGCGTCCCACACCTCCGCGGGCACCGGCGCCGCCGGCCGCAGCCTCTGGACGGTGGTCCTGTGCTGGATCACCGTCATGCTCGAGGGGTACGACCTCGTCGTCCTCGGCGCGATCATCCCGACCCTGATCAAGACCAAGCACCTCGGCATCACCGCCGGGGACGCCACCACCATCGCCACGCTCTCGCTGGTCGGTGTGGCCATCGGCGCGGTCCTGGTCGGTCCGCTCGCCGACCGGCTCGGGCGGCGCCTGCTGCTCATCGGGTCGGTGGTGCTGTTCTCCGTCTTCACCCTGCTGGTGCCGCTCGCCTCGTCCGTGGCGATGTTCGCCGTGCTGCGGCTGATCGCCGGTGTCGGCCTCGGCGCCTGCATGCCCGTGTCGCTCACCATGATGGCCGAGCACATGCCCGCCAGGCGCCGGGCACGCGCCAGCACGCTGACGATGACCGGCTACCACACCGGTGCCGTGATCACCTCGCTGCTGGCCCTGCAGGTGACCGACGACTGGGAGGTGCTCTTCTACGTCCTCGGCGCGGCCGGGCTCGTCGTCGCGGCCGTCCAGTGGTTCCGGCTGCCGGAGTCGGAGGCGTTCGTACGCGCCCGGAAGGAGACCGGGGTCCAGCGCGTGCCGTTCACCGAGTTGCTCAAGCCGGCCCACCTGCGGGCGGGCATCGGCATCTGGGTCGCCTCCTTCATGGGCCTGCTGCTGGTCTACGGCCTCAACACCTGGCTGCCCAAGCTGATGAACGAGGCCGGCTACCCCGTCCCCACGGCCGTCACCCAGCTCCTGATCCTCAACGCCGGCGGTGTGGCCGGGCTGGTGCTGGGCGGCCTCGTCGCCGACCGGCGGGGCATCAAGCCGGTCACGCTGGGGTGGTTCGCGGTCTCGGTGGTGATGCTGGCCTGCCTGAGCATCCGGATGGACAGCGACCTGCTGCTCGACACCGTGGTCTTCCTGACGGGTGTGTTCGTCTTCTCGGCGCAGGTGCTCGTCTACGCCTACGTGACCAACTTCTACCCGGCCGCCGTGCGCGGCACCGCGCTCGGCTCGGCCTCCGGCATCGGCCGCATCGGGTCGATCGTCGGCCCGTCGATCACCGGCGCCCTGGTCGCCTCCGGGGTCGGTCACCCGTGGGGCTTCTACTTCTTCGCCGCCGTGGCCGTCCTCGGCTTCCTGGCCGTGCTCACCCTGCCGGGCCGGGCGCACACCGAAGCACCTACCGAGGCGGAGGCCGTCCGGCCCGCCGTCTGACGCTTTCGGGACGAGGGCTCCCGCACCGTACGACCGAGGCACGGACCGGACCCGGTCCGTGCCTCGGTCGTACGCCGGCCTGCCGACGTGTCCCGGGGACCGCTGGGAGAGCGGGACGCGTCCGCCTGGTGCAGCCTGGGTGTGCAGGCCACCAGTGGAACAGGGAGCGGAGGATGCCGGCGGAGGTCGATCACGCGGCGCTGTTCGCCGCCACCCCTAGCCCGTACCTCGTCCTGAGGCCGGACCTGGTGATCGTGGACGTCAACCGGGCCTATCTGGAGGCGACCGGGCGGACCCGCGACGACCTGATCGGGCAGCACGTCTTCCAGGCGTTCCCGGACAACCCGAACGACCCGGAGGCGGACGGGACGCGGAACCTCAACGCCTCCCTGCACCGGGTCCTGTCCACCCGCAAGCAGGACACGATGGCGCTGCAGAAGTACGACATCCCCGTCGTGCTCCGGCCCGGAGAGTTCGAGGAGCGCTGGTGGTCCCCGGTGAACACGCCGGTCATGGGGGCGGACGGGCAGGTCGCGTGGATCATCCACCGGGTCGAGGACGTGACCGCGTTCGTCAAGGCCCACCAGGCCGGCAACCCCACCGGGGTCCGGGTCGGCAAGCGTCTGGGAGCAGCCCAGACGCTGGAGGCGGAGCTGTACGCCCGGGCGCGGGAGCTGCAACGGCTGAACGAGGAGCTGCGGCAGGCCAACACCAGGGAACGGGAGGTCGCGGTCACGCTGCAGGAGGCCATGCTGCACGCCCCCGACCTGGCCCACCATCCGCACGACGTGGCGGTGCGCTACCTGCCCGCGATCGGCTCGCTGAACGTGTGCGGCGACTGGTACGACGTGGTCGACATCCCGCCCGACCAGCTCGCCCTGGCGGTCGGCGACGTCATCGGGCACGGTCTGGAGGCCGCCGCGGTGATGGGCATGCTGCGCAGCGCCCTGTCGGCTGCCATCCGGGCTCTGGAGCGGCCCGCGCAGGCGCTGGAGGTCCTGGGGCTGTACGCCCGCTCGATCGAGGGAGCCCTGGGCACCACGGCGGTCAAGGCGATCGTCGACCGGCGCAGCCACCTCATCACCTACAGCTGCGCCGGCCACCCGCCGCCGGTGCTGGCCCACCCGGACGGCCGCATGGACCTGCTGGACCGGGCCACCGACCCGCCTCTGGGCGCCCGTCCCATGCATGTGCCGCGGCCCCAGGCCAGCATCCCGTACGCGCCGGGCGACACCCTGGTGCTGTACACCGACGGGCTCATCGAACGCCGCAAGGAGGACATCGATGTCGGTCTCGACCGGCTGACGCGCGCCCTGGCGGAGTGCGGCAGCCTGGGCGCCGAGCGGCTCGCCGACACGCTGCTGACCAAACTCGGGGTGGCCAGCGGCGGCCGCGACGACATCGCCCTGGTCGTGGTCCGGCTGTGAGCAGCCCCGGACCGGCGGCCGGGGGCTTGTGCGTGCGAACCGACGTGTGGCAGCATCCGCCGAGTCGATCGACCGATCCACGCGGATTCATGCACGGCGAAGGACTGAAGCCATTGATCGCGGCGTCCCCCAGCGGCCGCCGTCGGCACTGACGAAGCCCGCCACCACGGCGGCGCCCGGTGCCCTCGCGTCTCCTCACGGCGGCCCCACGCGCGTCCCGTCTCCCCGGCCGAGGCCGGTTCCGCAGCCCTGACGGCTGCCCTTCACCGTGAGGTCCGACATCATCGTGCACGACCATGTGCAGAACTTCGCCGTCGCCCATCTGCTCCGCCGTCCGGCGCCGGTCGAGACCGGAGGCTTCGTCGCGGGTTTCGATCCCGCGACGGACAGCCCGTACGTCAACTACGCCACCCCGTTCCCCGGCGCCGAGCCGGCCGACCGGGACGTCACCGCCCTGATCCGGGCGTTCCGCGAACGCGGTCTGCGGCCTCGGCTGGAGTTCGCCCCGGACGCCGCACCCGCCGTCGAACCCGCGCTGCGCCGGGCGGGCTTCCGTACCGAGGCGGTCCACGAGTACCTGGTCTGCACCCCCGTGACCCTGGCGGTGCCGGGCGGCGACGGCGGCCCCGCCGTGCGGGCACCGCGCTCCGGCGAGGACTACCGGGCGATCGACACCGCGCTGTCCGAGGCGTTCGCGGGCGAGTTCGGCCCCTCCGAGGCGGGCGCGGCCCGGCTGCGGCGGACCGAGGAGCAGGGCGGCGCCGTCCGCTTCGTGCGCGCGCCCGACGGGACCTGCGCCGGCGGTGCCCTGTGCTCCGCGCCCGCCGAGGACACCGCGGAACTGGCGGGCGTCGGCACCCGTCCCGCGTACCGGGGCCGGGGCGTCGCGGCCGCCGTCACCGCCGCCCTGGCCGAGGCCGCGTTCAGCCGCGGCACGTCGTCCGTGTGGCTGGAGTACTCGGGCGAGGGCTCCCGCCGCGTGTACGAACGGGTCGGCTTCCGGCCCCGGGGCACGCGGCTCTACCTGACCCTGTGATCCGCCGGCCGGCGGGGGCCGGGCGGCGCCCGGTCCCGGCCGGCCGGCGCTCCCGGTCCGAGCCCGTGCGGCTTTCTTAGCGGCACGTTAGATCTGCGCGCCGGTGCTTGTCCGGTGGCGGCGGGCACCCGCATGCTCGGGCGCGTTCAGGTCCCGGGGGCAGCCGCCCCGTTCCCCGGTTCCCACCGGAATTCCCCACCTGGAGCCGCCATGTCATCCTCCGCCGCCCCGCCCGCGACGCCACCGGGCCACTCCCCCGGCAGCCGCCGCCTCGCCCTCGTCGGCGGGTCCCTGGGCAACCTCGTGGAGTGGTACGACTGGTTCGTCTACGCGAGCTTCGCGATCTACTTCGCCGACTCGTTCTTCCCCGGCGACAACCAGACCACCAAACTGCTGAACACGGCCGGCATCTTCGCCGTCGGCTTCCTGATGCGCCCGGTCGGCGGGTGGATCCTCGGGCGGGCGGCGGACCGGCACGGCCGCAAGAGCGCGCTCACCCTCACCGTCACCCTGATGTCGGTGGCCGCCCTGCTCATCGCCCTCGCGCCCACCTACGGCCGGTCGGGCTATCTCGGCGCCCTGGTGCTGCTGCTGGCGCGGCTGCTGCAGGGGCTGAGCATCGGCGGCGAGTACGCCGCCAGCGCCACGTATCTGACCGAGGTGTCGGCCCGGAACCGGCGCGGCCTCGGTTCCTCCTTCCAGTACGTGTCGATGACCTGCGGTCAGCTCCTCGGGCTGGCCGTGCTGATCACGCTGCAGCACACGCTGACCACCGGTCAGCTGGAGAGCTGGGGCTGGCGCGTCCCGTTCGTGCTCGGTGCGCTGTTCTCCGTGGTGGTGTACTGGCTGCGGCGGCGGCTGACGGAGACGGAGGCCTTCACCGAGGAGTCCGGCGCGGACGCGGGCCCGGACAGCGCGCGCGGCACGCTCGCCGCGCTGTGGCAGCACCGCCGCCAGGCCGGGCTCGTCATGGCGCTCACGCTGGGCGGCACGGTGGCGTACTACACGTACACCACGTATCTCACCAAGTACCTGATCGGCAGCGCCGGCATGGCCAAGTCCACGGCCACGCTGGTGAGTTTCACCGCGCTCACCGTCTTCGCGCTGCTCCAGCCGCTCGCCGGGGCGCTGTCCGACCGGATCGGGCGGCGACCGCTGCTGATCACCTTCGCGGTGGGCTGCACGGTGGGCACGTACCCCATCATGACCGCGCTGGGTACGGCGTCGTCCTACTGGCCGGCGCTGGGTCTGTCCCTGCTGGCCCTGGTGATCGTCACCGGCTACACCTCGATCAACGCGGCGGTGAAGGCGGAGCTGTTCCCCACCCGGGTACGGGCCCTCGGCGTGGCGCTGCCGTACGCGATCGCCAACGCGCTGTTCGGCGGCACGGCCGAGTACGTGGCCCTGTGGTTCAAGGACGCCGGTCACGAGAAGCTGTTCTTCTGGTACGTGTCGGGCTGTGCGCTGGTCTCGCTGGTCACCTACGTCCTGATGCCGGACACCCGGGACGCCGCGCTCAGCCGGGCCGAGGCGGCCACGGAGGCTGACACCGGCCCCGGTCCGGCCCGGGCGCGGGCCGTCCGCTGACCGGGGTGGTGACCTGGGCCGCGCCGTCTGCGTAAGCTGCCGCCCAGGTCACCACGGCACGAGGACTCCCCATGCACGCGCTGCTCGTCGAGGACGACGACCGGATGGCCCAGGCGCTGGCCACGGCCCTCACCCAGCGCGGGCACACCGTGCGCCGGGCCGCCCGCGCCCTGGACGCCCTGCGGCACGTCCACGAGGCCCAGTTCGTCCTGCTCGACCTCGGGCTGCCCGACCTGGACGGGCTGGAACTGCTGCGCCGGCTGCGCACGGTCTGCGACGCCCCGCTGATCGTGGTGACGGCCCGCTGCGAGGAACGCGACATCGTGCAGGGGCTGCGGGCCGGCGCCGACGACTACGTGGTCAAGCCGTTCCGGATGAACGAGCTGATGGCCCGGATCGACACCGTGCGCCGCCGTACCGGGGCGGCGCCGTCCCGCGCCGGCACCGGGGGGCGTCCCGTGCGGGCCGGGGACGTGGAGATCGACGTCGCGGGCCGTACGGTCACCGTCGAGGGCGCGGAAGTACGGCTCACCCGGCGGGAGTTCGACGTGCTCGCCGTCCTCGCGGCGCGGCCCGAGGAGGCGCACTCGCGGGAGGAGATCCTGGACCGGGTCTGGGGCGACGCCTTCCTCGCCGCCTCCCGCTCGCTGGACGTCCATGTGGCGGGCATCCGCGCGAAGACGGGCCGGGCCGCGCTGGTGCGCACGGTGCGGGGTTTCGGGTACCGGCTGGGGGCGCCGGACGGCCCGGCGGCGGGGCCGGAGGGCCGGTGAGGCGCCGGCTGCTCGCCGTCCTGATGGTCCTCATGGGGGCCGCCACGCTGCTGCTGTCGGTGCCGCTGGCCGGCTCCTACGCGAGCGGGCGCACGGAGCATCTGCTGCTGCAACGGCGCTCCGACGCGGCACGGTTCGCCGACCTCGCCGACCGGGCGCGGACCGCGGCCGACCGCGCCGAGCTGTCCACCGAGATCCGCCGGTACGCCGGCCTGTACGGCGCCTCGGTGACCGTGGTGGACTCCGCGGGGCGGACCCTGGCGCGGGTGGGGACGGGAGTCCCGGCGTCCTCGGCGCAGGAGGTCCTGGACCGGGCGCTGACCGGCCGGTCCACCGAGCGGCTGCCCACCGTGCGGCCCTGGGGCCCGCACCGGGCGGTGCTGGCCGAGCCGGTGGGGCGGGACGAGCGGGTCAGCGGGGCGGTGCTGCTGGCCGTGCCGACGGCGGCCGCCCGGCGGGACGTGACCGTGCGCTGGGCTCTCATCGCCTGCGGTGCGCTCACCGCCTTCGCGGCCGCCGCGCTGGTCGCGGCCGGAATCACGCGCTGGCTGATGCGCCCGGTGCGTGATCTCGACCGGGCCGTCGCGGGGTTCGCCTCCGGCAGTCTGCAGACGCGGGCCGGCTCCCACACCGGCCCGCCCGAACTGCGCAGTCTGCGGGAGCACTTCAACGCCATGGCGGAGGCGGTCGCCGACTCCCTGGGGCGGCAGCGTGCCTTCGTCGCGGACGCCTCGCACCAGCTGCGCAATCCGCTGGCGACGCTGGTCCTGCAACTGGAGAACGTCGAGCCGCATCTGGTGCCGGGCCCCGGCCGGAAGGAGCACGCGCGTGCCCTGGACGAGGCGGAGCGCCTGGAGGAACTCCTTGACGGGCTGCTCGCGTTGGCGCGGGTGGAGTCCGGTGCGGCGCGGCGGACGGAGCAGGACGTGTCGCGAGCGGTGCGCGAGCGGGTGGCCGCGTGGCAGCCGGTCTTCGAGGCCTCGGGGCTGACGCTGAGCGCCACGTGCGCACCGGAGGGGCCGCGGGCGCGCGCGGTGGCGGACGCGGTGGGCCGGATCCTGGACGCCGCGCTGGACAACGCGGTGAAGTTCGTCCCGTCCGGCGGGGCCGTCGTGGTGGCGGCCACGGTCGCGGACGGCGAGACGGTGGTCCGCGTCACCGACGACGGGCCGGGCGTACCGGACGACCGGCTTCCCGTGCTCACCCGGCGCTTCGCGCGGGCTCCCGAGCACCAGAACGTGCCCGGCAGCGGCCTCGGACTGGCCATCGCGGACGAGATCGCCCGGCTCAGCGGCGGCCGGCTCGGTACGGCCCGGAACCATCCACACGGCCTGGTGGTGGAGTTGCGGCTGCCGGCCGTCTGAACCCGGCGGCCCGCGCTCCCGCATCAGCCGTAGACCGACCGGTAGTAGGCCACCGCCCCCGGATGCAGGGGCACGTCACCCGTGGCGACGGCGAACCGGGGTTCGAGCCGGGCTCCCGCGGTCACCTCCCGCAGCAGCACCCGCCACCGGTCGAACACCACCCGGAGCACGTCCTCGGCGGCCCGTCGGGGCACCTGGGGGCGCGCCAGCAGGTAGTTGCCCACGCCGATGGTGGCGACCGGTGCGGTGAGCCCGTACACGCCCGCCGGGAGGGTGACGGTGGTGTAGACAGGGCCGTAGGTGTCGCGCAGGGTCCCGGCGGCGGACTCCAGCGGCAGGAAACGCAGGGGCAGTTCGCGGGCCAGGACGGCCAGGGCCGGGGTCGGGACACCGCCGGCCCAGACCAGGGCGTCGACCGTGCCCGTGCGCAGGGCCTCCAGCGAGGCGGTGAGTCCGAACCGCCGCTGCCGCACCGACCGCGCGCCGGTCAGTCCCGCGACCCGCAGCAGCCGGCCGGCCAGCACCTGTCCGCCGGACCCCGCCGCGCCGGTGGCCACGGCACGCCCGGCCAGGTCACGCACCGACCGTACGGGGCCGCCGGCCGGCACGACGAGGTGGGCGTAGTTGACGTAGACACGGGCGAGGGCGGTCACCCCCGTCGGGCGCGCGAACGGTGCCCGGCCGCGGACGGCGTCCTCGGCCGCGTCGGCCATGGCGAGGCCGAGGTCGGCGGAACCGTCCGCCAGCATGCGCAGGTTGTCGACGCTCGCCGAGGTGCTGAGCGCGCTGATGCGCAACGGGGTGTCGCCGCGGGCGGCCTCGGCGGCGAGTGCCCGGCCGAAGGCGTGGTACGGCCCGCCCGGCGCTCCCGTCGCGAGCCTGAGCCGCGGCCCGGGCCCGGTGTCCCCGGAGCAGCCGGCCGCGGCGACGGCGGCCGGACCGAGGCCCGCGGCCCGCAGCAGCCCGCGGCGGCTCATCGGTCGACCGGTCACGCCCGCAGCGTAGCGGCTACCGGCACCGCGGACGACGGGGCTCCGCATGTCCCCGCGGCGGACGTGGGACTATCGTTGCGCCCTCTAACACGGCTCGGAGAAAGGATGTCGGTGTGGCGATGAAGGCCTTGCGTGCGGCGTTGGAAGCGGTCTACGTACGGCGTCTGAACCGCAAGCTGGAGGGCCTGCCGCGGCCGCGGCACGTGGCGATCATGCTGGACGGCAACCGGCGCTGGGCCCGGGGCGCGGGCCACAGCGACGTCCGCGAGGGCTACCGCGTCGGCGGCGCCAAGGTCACGGACTTCCTGCACTGGTGCACCGACGCCGGGATCAGGCACGTCACGCTGTGGATGCTGTCCGACGACAACCTCCACCGGCCGGCCGACGAACTCGGTCCCCTGCTCGCCATAATCGAGGAGACCGTCCAGCGGGTCTGCGCTCCCGGGGAGCCCGGCGAGATCGAGATCATCGGCGCGCTGGACCTGCTGCCCGGGAACACCGCCCGTGTCCTGAAGGAGGCCGCGGCGGGCACCGCCGGCCGGGGCGGGCTCAAGGTCGACGTCGCCGTGGGCTACGGCGGCCGCCGGGAGATCGTCGACGCCGTGAGGGCGGCCTTCGACAAGCACATCGGGGCGGGTGGCGATCCGCGGGACCTGGCGGCGGAGTTCGACCTGGAGCACATCAGCGACAACCTGTACTCGCCGGCCGGTGACGACACCGACTTCATCATCCGGACCTCGGGCGAACAGCGGCTGTCCGGCTTCCTGCTGTGGCAGTCCGCCTACGCGGAGGTGCACTTCGTCGACGTCCTGTGGCCAGCCTTCCGTCAGATCGACCTGCTGCGCGCCCTGCGTTCGTACGCCGCCCGGGACCGCCGCTACGGCCGCTGACCGCGATCCCGGCGCCCGGGGGCCGGTGTTGGACGGATCCGTGCGGGCCGCCTAGCGTGCGGCGCATGACGATGCGACGCGCGATCCTCGGTGGTTCCGCCTTCGAGGAGCAGATCGGGTACGCCCGCGCCGTGGTGGACGGCGACCAGGTGCATGTGTCCGGGACGACCGGGTTCGACTACGCCACGATGACCATCTCCGACGACGTGGTGGAGCAGGCCGAGCAGTGCCTGCGGAACATCGGGGCCGCGCTCGCCGAGGCCGGCTGCGGCTTCCCCGACGTGGTGCGGGTGCGCTATCTCCTGCCCGAGCGCGCCGACTTCGAGCCCTGCTGGCCGGTGCTGCGCCGCCGCTTCGGCGAGATCAGGCCGGCCGCGACGATGCTCGTGTGCGGTCTCGCAGACCCCCGCATGAAGATCGAGATCGAGGTGTACGCGCGCCGCCCGGCCACGGTCTGACGGAGTCACGGACCCGGCTGCGGGACCGGACCGGCCGGGTGACCCGGGCGGCGGACCAACCGGGTGACCCGGGCGGCGGAGGGCCGTTCCCGTCCCGGGGCTCGCTTCGTTGTCCCGGAAGCACCCCGGAATTGTCCTTGATCGGTAACAGCGGGATCCCCGGACCGTTCCCGCCCGTCCTGTCAGGTGCACGGGGACACCAACACGGCAGGAACGGGGCGGGACATGGCACGGCACGGCGGGCGGGGATGGTACGGCCGGGTGGTCGCGGCGGCGGTCGGGGTGACGGCGGTGGCGGCCGCGACCTCGGTGTGGACCGCGCAGGCGGGTCCCGCGGGCGGGAACCAGGCCGCGAAGCCCGCCGCCCCGAAGGCGGCCCCCGTGTCCGCCGGTATCGTGCACGCCTCCGACGGCGGCGACCACGCCGTCAACATCACCATCGACGACGGCCCGGACCCCGCCTGGACCCCGCAGGTGCTCCAGGTGCTGCGGGACAACGGTGTGAAGGCGACCTTCTGCATGGTCGGGCCCCAGGCCGAGGCCCACCCCGACCTCGTCAAGCGGGTGGTGGCGGCCGGGCACCGGCTGTGCGACCACACGGTGTCGCACGACACCACCATGGACAAGAAGCCGCAGTCCTACCAGTCGGAGCAGATCCTCACCGCAGAACGCCAGATCACCAAGGCGTCCGGCGGGGTGCGCCCCATGTACTACCGCGCCCCCGGCGGCGCCTTCACCCCCTACAGCCGGCATCTCGCGGCCTCCCACGGCATGCGGCCGCTCGGCTGGAACGTCGACTCCAAGGACTTCGAGCGGCCCGGCACCGAGGCCATCGTCGCGACCGTCCAGCGGGAACTCCCCAACGGTCCCACCCTGCTCTTCCACGACGCCGGCGGTGACCGCTCGCAGACGGTGGCCGCCCTGCGGACCGTACTGCCGTGGCTGAAGCAGCAGGGCTACTCCTTCGGCTTCCCGGTGCGCTGAGCGGGACGTGGGCGGGGCGCCGGAGTTGCCCGGTGGCCGCCCCGCAGCGGTCCGGAAGCGGTGGGCAGGGGCGCGCATCCGACGCGGGTGTCAGCGGGGCGTCGGAGCGCGGTCAGCGGCCGCTGCCACAGTGATGCGTGTGAACGGCGCGGGAGACCGGGCCGGGAACAGGGAGAGGTGCCCGGAGTGGTTGATCGGGGACCGAGAGCACGCTCGAGGTCGGACCCCGCGAGGGGTCCACGCAGGTTCGAATCCTGCCCTCTCCGCCGCTCGTGACATGGAAAACCGCTGGCCGGACGGCATGCTCCGTGCTGGGATGGCCGGATGCGAGATCTTGCGTCACCGACCGTGGACCGGGGAGCCTACCCGGACGCGGTGACCCCCTGGGAGCAGGAGAGCTGGCGGTCCGCGGCCCTCCGCTGGCTGGAGGACGGACTCACCGCCAACGGGCTGCGGATGGCCGGCGGGCTGCGGGTGCGGCTCCGCCCGTGGTCCGTGCTGGCGCGGGTGCCCGTGACGGACCGGCAGGCCGCCGCGGAGCGGAGGACGGTCTGGTTCAAGGCGAATCCGCCGGCCAGCGGCTTCGAGGGCGCGCTCACCGCCGCGCTCGCCGTTTGGGTGCCGCGGGACGTCCTGGCGCCGCTGGCGGTCGACCCCGGCCGCGGCTGGTCGCTGCTGCCCGACGGGGGCGCCCTCTTCCGGGACGTGCTCGACCGGGAGCCCGTCGGGCCGGAGGCGTGGGAGGCGCTGCTGCGCCAGTACGCGGCCATGCAGTGCGCGCTGGTCCCGCACACGCGGGAACTCGAACTCCTGGGTGTACCGAGCGTCCGCACCACCGAACTGCCGCACGCCTACGACGAGCTGGTCGCCGACAGTCCGGCGCTGGGGCCGGACGAACGCGCCCGGCTGGCGGGACTGAGACCCCGGGTGGTGGAGTGGTGCGCCGAGCTCGCGGCCCTCGGCGTGCCCGACTCGCTGGACCATGTGGACCTGCACGACGGGCAGTTGTTCAACCCGGAGCCGGGCCGGTTCACCTTCTTCGACTGGGGTGACGCGGCCGTTTCGCACCCGTTCTGCAGCCTGCGGGTACCGGCTCGCAAGGCCTGCGAACGGTACGGGCCGGACGTACTGCCGCGCCTGCTCGACGCCTATCTGGAGCCGTGGACGGGAGCCGGCCGCACGGCCGCGGAGCTCCGGCGCGCGGCACGTCTCGCCTGGCGGCTGAGCGCCCTGGGGCGGGCCCGCGCCTGGGGCGGCCTGTTCCCGGCCGCGGCCGAGTCCTCCCCCCTGACGGCCGAGAGCGCCCGCTCGCTGCTGGAACTCGCCGAGGAGCCCCCGCTGTAGCCGGGCGGCGGGTTCAGGCCTGGGCGGCCCGCCCGCCCGTGCGCAGCAGCTCCCGGCGGGCGTTGTTGCAGATCCGCAGCAGGTGCTTGGACACCGCGCAGGGCACGGTGTCCACATGGCACTGGCGGCAGGTCCGCATGTGGTGCTCGTACGTGAGGCGCGCGTTCTCGAAGGCTTCAGAGGACATGGACTTCTCCGGGCAGAGCACGCCCCTCGGACGTGCAAATTGACTGACTGGTACAACTGCGGAGAAGATCATCACGTTACTTGCGGTAGTGGAAAATCGCGGTTTCCCCGGCCGGAGCGGGACGCCGGGTCACGGCGCCCCGCTGCCTACGAGGCTCCTGTCCGGGGCGAGGGACCAGCCGAGGGCCCCGGAGTACGAGGTGCTGCCGTAGGTCCGCCCGGAGAGCAGAGCGGCACGGCCGGCCCTACTCGCCGGGCGCGAGGGCCTCGGCCAGCACGGCGGCCGCGTCGCGGATCAGCCGGTTGTCGACGGGCGCGTCCCTGGTGTCCTTCGTGGACAGCACGGTGAGCAGCAGGGGCGTCCCCCGGGTGGTCCAGGCGACGCCGATGTCGTTGGCGGTCGCGTAGTCGCCGGTACCCGTCTTGTCCGCGAGGACCCATTCCTGTGGCAGTCCGGCGCCGAACCGCTCGCCACTGGTGGTGTTGCCCTTCAGCCAGGTGATGAGCCGCTCGCGGTCGGCACGGGCGAGGGCCCGCCCCAGGGTCAGCCGCTGGAAGGCGGCACCGAGGGCTTCGGGCGTGGTGGTGTCGCGCGGATCGCCGGGGACGGCGGTGTTCAGGTCGGTCTCCCAGCGGTCGAGGCGGCTCACCGGGTCACCGAGCGACCGGAAGAACCGGGTGAGCCCCTCCGGACCGCCGAGCTGACGCAGCAGCAGGTTCCCGGCGGTGTTGTCGCTGTACTGGATCGCGGCGGCACACAGGTCGCCCACCGTCATCCCCGTGGCCACATGGGCCTCCGTCCGCGGGGAGTTGGCGAGGATGTCGTGCGGCGGGTAGTGGATCACCTTGTCCAGCGGCGCGCAGTCCCCGTGGTCGCGCAGCACGGCCGCGGCGGCGAAGGCCTTGAAGGTGGAGCACATCGCGAACGTCTCCCCCGCCCGGTACGCCACGGTGCGGCCGGTGCGCGCGTTCCGGGCGTGAACGCCGATTCGCGCGCCGTAGCGCCGCTCCAGATCGGCGAAACGGGCCCGGAGTTCGTCCGGCCGGGCGTCCGGAGCCGCCGTGGCGGGAGTGGAGGTCAGGGCTGGGGCCATCGCGGCGGCGGTGGTGAGGGCGACACCGGCCTTGAACAGGCGGCGGCGCGGCATCGGGCTGGCACTGGTCATGTGCGGAGTTCTCCCGGGTCGTCGGTGATCGGGCGTCGGCTCGGTGGATCTTCGTCGACCGGGACAGCGAAACAGCAGGACTCCACCCATGTCCAAGAGTGAACTTTGAAGGTCCCATACCCAATTGATATGACTGCTGGATGGATCTGCTCGCACACCTCGAGGCGTATGTCGCCACCGCGGACGAGGCGAGCTTCTCGCGCGCCGCCGACCGGCTCGGGATCGCCCAGCCGCTTCTCAGCCGCCGTATCAAGACGCTGGAGGCCCACTTCGGCGGCCTGCTGTTCGACCGTTCCCGGCGGCAGGTCGCGACGACGGAACTGGGCCTGCTGCTGCTCCCGTACGCGCAGGACGTCCTGGACCGCGCCCAGCGCCTCGAACAGGCCGCCAGGACCGCCCGCCGGGCCCAGGCACAGGCCGTCGGGGTGCCCGCCGACCGTGCGCCGGCGGCACTGGCACGGGTGATCCGCGCGGCGGCGGAACGCGGCATCACCCTCGCGGTGCGCGAACTGCCGCCCCAGGAGCGGGCGGTCCGGCTGGCGGACGGCTCGCTCGCGTACGCGCTGCTGCGCGTCCCGCCCGAACACGCCGCGTACCGGGTGCCGCTCGGCCTGGCGGGCGCGCCGCCCCTCGGCACGGAGCGGCCGCCGCGCGCCCCGCGGGGGCGTCCGGTCCATCTCGAGGACCTGCGGCCGCGCCGCGCCGCCGCCACCGGGGAACGGACCGTTCCCCTGCCGGTGCTGACTCCGACGGAGGACGAAGTGCCCTACGCGCGGGACAGGCTGGTCCGCGCCGCGGCCCGCGCCGGGCTGCCCGAGCGGCTGGTGCGGCCGGCCGGGCCGGCGGCCACGGCGCTGGCCGAGACCCTGGCCGGGCGGGCGATGCTGCTGTGCGACGAACCCTTCGCACGGCGGCACGGCGCCGGCTGGACGCCGCTCGCCAACGCCTCCCTGCACCGGGGGTACGACGTGCTGGGCGCCCGGCGTCGGCACCGCGGCGACGTGCCGGAGTGGCTGTGCGCGGTGCTGGCGGCGGCGGCCGGTGCCGAGGCCGCCGTACGCGCCGCCGGGGGGCCGGAGCCCACGGATGCCACGTCGCGGCTGGCGGCGCGCGGATGACGGGGGACACGGCGTACCGTCCGGCTCAGCTCCGCGGTGACGGCGCCCTTCTGGACGTCGCCGAGGAGATCGCCCGGGACTGGGCGGCACTCGGCGTCCGCGGCTCGTTCCTCGCCCGCGACATCGACAGCGGCGAGCAGCTCGGCTTCGACACCGAGGAGCCGGTTCCCCTCGCGTCCGTGGTGAAGGTGCCGTTCGCGCTGGTCGTGCTGGACCTGATCGCGAGCGGCGACCTGGATCCGGCCCAGCAGGTGACGGTCGACCCGGCCGTCGCCAGTGTCGGCCCCACCGGCATCGCGGCGTTCCGCCACCCGGTCACGGTGGCCGTCGCCGACCTGCTCCTCCTGATGCTCTCGGTCAGCGACAACGCCGCCGCCGACGCGCTGTTCGACCTGGTGCCGGTCGCCGAGGTGGACGCCCGGCTGCGAGCCTGGGGGTGCTCCGGCATCCGGGTACGGCACCGGATGAACCACATGTACGAGTGCGCGGCGGGTGCCGCGGGCAACGACTTCTCCCTCGCTCTGGAACTGGCCGTGCGCGACGAGCGGGCGGGACGGCACACCATCGAGACGCTCGACCCCGCACACGCCAACCTCGGCACCGCCTCGGCGCTGGTCGGCCTGCTCGGGCGGGTGTGGCGCGACGAGGTGGCGCGGCCCGGGGCCACGGCCGAACTGCGGCGGCTGATGGGACACCAGGTCTTCACCCAGCGACTGGCGAGCGAACTGCGCGCCGACAGCCTGCGGCTGAGCGGCAAGACGGGCACGTTCCTGCATCTGCGGCACGAGATCGGCGTGGTCGAAGCGGACTCCGGGACCCGGGTGGCCCTGGCCGCGCTCACCCGTGCGGACCGGCGGGCGGCCCAGGCACCGGACATCGACCTGGCGATCGGAATCGGCGCCCGGCAGGCGTTCGAGGCGCTGCGGCGGTGAGGCGCGGGCGAGCGGCGGGCAGGTGGGTGGCGGGCAGGTGGGTGGCGGTCAGGCGGATGGGGCGAGTACGGGTGAGGCTCGCGGACCGGCGGCGGGCTCTCAGCCTCGGCCGCCGCTGTAGTTCCGCCACTCGGGGCCGACGCGCTTCCACTCCTCGTCCCATTCGGCCAGCCTGCGCCGCACCTGCGCGTTGCGGACCAGCCAGCCGCCGGCCCAGACCGTCGTGCCGGTGACCTGGGCGACCAGGGCGCCGGTGAGGACCGTCTGCAGCATGGCCTCGGCCGAGGAGGCCGGTGCGGGCACAGACCGGCCCGTGCGGTCCGTCCACACCGTGACCTGGGTTCCGGCCGGAGCGCCGGGCAGGACCTTCGTCCGGCCCATGTGCACCTTGCCGTCCGGGCCCGTCCAGCGGGCCGTGGCCCAGACCCGGCCGTCGTCGTAGCCGCTGCCGGTGGCCGGGGTCTTCACCGCGCCGTCGGTGAGGACCGCGGAGACGGCGTGCACCTCGGCCCGCCGTGCGGTCAGTGTCGAGTCCACGGAGTGCGCCGCCGCCCAGCCGCCGATGACGGCGCCCAGCAGAGCGAGGATCCAGGTGGCGAGCACGACCCAGCCCTCGACGACGTCGCTGTGCCGGCGCAGTGGGTTGCGCCGCCAGCGCCACAGCCGGTCCCGAGTCACCGTCGTGGGAGGTGTCCGAGTCATCGGCCGCCGCCTCCTCTCGCATGCCGGCGGCCACGTGCCGGAGCGCGCGGGCCCGCTCGGCGTCCGGAGGATCCGGACCGGGATCCGGATCGCCACCCCACCATCGTGCACCCCGACCGCCGCGACCGCAGTACCGGCGGCGGTCCCGTGGCCGGTTCCCACCGCACCCGGGCACGCCGAGGGCGCCCGGCCAGGCCCGTGCGGGCCGGGCCGGACGCCCTCGGTCGGCCGGTCAGGCCAGGTCGAACCGGTCGAGGTTCATGACCTTGTCCCAGGCGGCGACGAAGTCCTTCACGAACTTCTCCTTCGCGTCGTCGCCCGCGTAGACCTCGGCCAGCGCGCGCAGCTCGGAGTTCGAGCCGAAGACCAGGTCGGCGCGGCTGCCGGCCCACTTCACCTCACCCGTGGCGGCGTCCCGGCCCTCGAACGCGGTCTGGTCCTCGGAGGTCGCCGACCACGTCGTGCCCAGGTCGAGCAGGTTGACGAAGAAGTCGTTCGTCAGCGAGCCGGGGGTCGTGGTGAGGACACCGAGCTGGGAACCCTCGGGGCCGACGCCCAGCACCCGCAGACCGCCGACCAGGACGGTCGTCTCCGGAGCGCTCAGCGTCAGCAGGTTGGCCCGGTCCAGCAGCAGGAACTCGGCCGGCAGGCGGTTGCCCTTGCCGAGGTAGTTGCGGAAGCCGTCGGCGGTCGGCTCCAGCGCCTCGAAGGACTCGGCGTCGGTGTGCTCCTCACCGGCGTCGACCCGGCCCGGCGTGAAGGGCACCTCGATCTGGAAGCCGCCCTCCTTCGCGGCCTTCTCCACCGCGGCGGCACCGCCGAGGACGATGAGGTCGGCGAGGGAGACCCGCTTGGCGCCGGAGGAGGCGTTGAACTCCTGCTGGACGCTCTCCAGGGTGCGCAGCACCAGCGCGAGCTGGTCGGGCTGGTTGACCTCCCAGCCGCGCTGCGGCTCGAGGCGGATGCGGGCGCCGTTGGCACCGCCGCGCTTGTCGCTGCCGCGGAAGGTGGAGGCGGACGCCCAGGCGGTGGTGACGAGCTGGGTGACGGTCAGACCCGAGTCGAGCAGCTTGGTCTTGAGGGCCGCGATGTCGGCGTCGTCGATCAGCTCGCCCTCGCGCTCCGGCAGCGGGTCCTGCCAGAGCAGGGTCTCCTCCGGAACCTCCGGGCCGAGGTAGAGCGACTTCGGGCCCATGTCGCGGTGGGTCAGCTTGTACCAGGCGCGGGCGAAGGCGTCCGCGAACTCCTGGGGGTTCTCGTGGAAGCGGCGGGAGATCGGCTCGTAGATCGGGTCGAGGCGCAGCGCCAGGTCGGTGGTGAGCATCGACGGGGCGATCTTCTTCGAGGAGTCGTGGGCGTGCGGGACGGTGCCCTCGCCCGCGCCGTCCTTCGGCTTCCACTGCTTGGCGCCGGCCGGGGACTCGGTCAGCTCCCACTCGTAGCCGAAGAGGTTGTCGAAGAAGCCGTTGCTCCACCGGGTGGGCGTGGTGGTCCAGGTGACCTCGAGGCCCGAGGTGATCGCGTCGGCGCCCTTGCCGGTGCCGTACGTGCTCCGCCAGCCCAGGCCCTGCTCCTCGAAGCCCGCGGCCTCCGGGTCGGGGCCGACGTGGTCGGCGGGGCCGGCGCCGTGGGTCTTGCCGAAGGTGTGGCCGCCGGCGATCAGCGCGACGGTCTCCTCGTCGTTCATCGCCATGCGGCGGAACGTCTCACGGATGTCGCGGGCCGCGGCGATCGGGTCCGGGTTGCCGTTGGGGCCCTCCGGGTTGACGTAGATCAGGCCCATCTGGACGGCGCCGAGCGGGTTCTCCAGCTCGCGGTCACCGGTGTAGCGCTTGTCGTCGAGCCAGGTGGTCTCGGGACCCCAGTAGACGTCCTCCTCCGGCTCCCACACGTCCTCGCGGCCGCCGGCGAAGCCGAAGGTCTCGAAGCCCATGGACTCCAGGGCGACGTTGCCGGCGAGGACCAGGAGGTCGGCCCAGGACAGGCTCTGCCCGTACTTCTTCTTGACCGGCCACAGCAGCCGGCGGGCCTTGTCCAGGTTGGCGTTGTCGGGCCAGCTGTTCAGCGGGGCGAAGCGCTGCTGGCCGGCGCCGGCGCCGCCGCGGCCGTCGCTGATGCGGTAGGTGCCCGCGCTGTGCCAGGCCATCCGGATGATGAAGGGGCCGTAGTGGCCGAAGTCGGCCGGCCACCAGTCCTGGGAGGTGGTGAGCACCTCGGCGATGTCCTGCTTCACGGCGGGCAGGTCCAGCGACTTGAACGCCGCGGCGTAGTCGAAGTCGGCACCCAGCGGGTTGGCGACGGCCGGGTTCTTGGCAAGGATCTTCAGGTTGAGCCGCTCCGGCCACCACTGACGGTTGCCACCACCCTGGGTGGGGTGCAGGGCTCGCCCGTGCGCGACGGGGCAGCCGCCGCTCGGCTCCTCCGACTTCGCGTCTGTGACGATCGCTTCGTGGTTCTCAGTCATGGCAATCCTTCCGAACGGAACGGAACTCTGTGCTCAGGAACTCAGGAACTCGGGAACTCGGGAACTCGGGAACTCAGGAAATACGGCCGGTGGAACAGTCGGGGCAGGTGCCCCAGTAGACGACCTCGGCCTCGTCGATCGAGAAGCCGCGGTCGTCGGACGCGGTCAGGCAGGGCGCGTCGCCGACCGCGCAGTCGACGTCGGCGAGGGCACCGCACGACCGGCACACGAGGTGGTGGTGGTTGTCGCCGACGCGGCCTTCGAACCGGGCGGCGCTGCCCGCCGGCTCGATCCGCCGCACGAGGCCGGCCGCGGTCAGCGCGTGCAGTGCCTCGTAGACGGCTTGCAGGGAAATGTGGCCCACGCGGTCGCGGACCCCGGAGGCGATCGCCTCGACACCGAGGTGGTCACCGTTCCGGACTGTCTCCAGCAGCGCGACACGGGCCGCCGTCACGCGCAGGCCGGCACCGCGCAGCTCCTCGGCGGTGGTCGGAGCACCGGATGCGGTCATGGGCCGAACCTACCCCTGTAAACACGAAGGGTTCAATGAAACGAAGCATCCAATTCTGGATTCCTGCCGACACCCGGCGTTCGCCTGCGCGTGGCTCTGCCCGGCATCGCCGGAGGCGTCGTGTGAACGCATCATGTGGCCGTACCGCTCACCGGACGGCGCGCCGAGCCGACGGGTCCTCCGAACGGGTGAGCGCGGGGAGATCGACGTCAGCGCGATGTCAGGGCCCGGTCAGCGACCGCTGCCACAGTGATGCGTGTGAACGGCGCGGGAGACCGGGCCGGGAACAGGGAGAGGTGCCCGGAGTGGTTGATCGGGGACCGAGAGCACGCTCGAGGTCGGACCCCGCGAGGGGTCCACGCAGGTTCGAATCCTGCCCTCTCCGCCGCCGTGAGCCCCGGGCACCGGTGCGTCGCCGTCGTCGGGTGCCGACCGCCGCGTACCGACCGCCGCGTCCCGGCCGTCGCGCGTCGACGCCTGGGCCACCGGCCCACCCACCGCACCCGCTCGCCCGCCGCTCCCCCACCGGCGGAACGAACGCCGGCCCTGCCCGCTCCTGCGCCGGCATCCGCAGCCGGCGGAACCGGCGAGGCGGTCGACCCGCTCCCACCGTCGCCCACTGCCGTCACGGTCGGCCGCGACACGCCGGGCGCACCGGCCACGGCACCGCCGTCGGGCAACGGGGCAGCGTTGCGGGGACACGGGCCTTTCACTCGTATGGATGCCAGGGTGGCGCCGTCCGTGGCATGCACCGGGCCGATTCGTTCGGCAGCAGTGTGATGTCTGCAACGCGACGTGAATGCAAAGGCGCGAACGGGCAACGTTCCCCTTTATGCCCCACGCAACCCTCCCGCGGCAGGTGATGTGATGACCACGGCGACGACCCGGACCACCCGGACGCCGCCCACACGAACCGGCGATACCAGGGCCGGTTCCGCCCCGCCAGCCGCCCGGCCCGCCCTGCCGTCCCTCACGGGGCTGCGCTGGGTAGCGGCACTGCTGGTCTTCGGACTGCACGTGAACAACTTCGGCTACTTCGGCGGCGAGGCCGGCCGCATCGTCCTGTGGGGTTTCGGGGCGGGCGCCACGGGGGTGTCGTTCTTCTTCGTGCTGTCCGGTTTCGTACTGACGTGGTCCGCGCGCCCCCACGACCGCGCACCCGCCTTCTGGCGACGGCGCATCGCGCGCGTCTACCCGGTGCACCTGGTCACCCTGGGCATCGCCCTGCTCATGGCGTACGCACTGCCCCACCAGCCGAGACCCACCTCCGGACAGGCACTGTCCAACCTGCTGCTGGTGCACTCGTGGTGGCGTCCCTGGTGGCAGACGCTGAACCCGGTGAGCTGGTCGCTGGCCTGCGAGGCGTTCTTCTACGCGGCCTTCCCGCTGCTGTTCCTGCTGCTGCGCCGACTGGGCGCCCGGGGCGCGACGGTGCTCGGCGTGCTGTCGGTGGTGGCCGTGCTCGTCCTGGCCCGGGCGGACGCCCACCACTGGACGGAGCAGGCCCTGTACTCGATGCCCGCCGCCCGGCTCCCGGAGTTCGTGCTCGGCGCCGTCGCGGCCCGGCTGGTACTGCTCGGCCGGTGGCGCGGACCCGGCCTGGAGGCCTCGCTGGCGCTGGCGGTCATCGGCTACTTCCTGGTGCCCCAGGTGACACCCGGCTACTCGGCCACCGTCTGCACCATCGCCGGGTTCGCCCTGCTCATCCCGGCCGCGGCCGACGCTGACCTGCGTGGCCTGCCGTCGCTGTGGCGGCGCCGGCGGCTGGTGCGGCTCGGGGAGCTGTCCTTCGCCTTCTACATGATCCACCTGCTGGTCCTGCGCGCGGGCACCCAACTGCTTGGCACGAAACCGCACTTCGGTCTGCTCGCGGGCCTGACGGTGACGGCGGTCGCCTTCTCCGTGTCGCTGGCGCTGTCCTGGGTGCTGTACGAGGCGGTGGAGCGGCCCGCGAGGCGCCTGCTGCTGCGCCGCCGGCGGACCGGCGGCGAGTCACGAGAGCCGCGCGAGCCGGTCGCCGGAACGCGGGAGGCCCCGGCGCCCGCCCGGGACTGACGGGCGCCGCCCGCGACTTCGGCACCTGCCCCGCGTCACCCGTTCGCGGGATCGCGTGCATGACCTGGCGCCGAACAGGAACCCGCTCTTCGTACAGCCGACGAGAACGAGAGGTGTTCCTGTATGTCGCAGGTCGAGGAGTCCGTGCGGGTCGGCGTCCCGGTGCGCACCGCCTACAACCAGTGGACCCAGTTCGAGACGTTCCCGGAGTTCATGGAGGGGGTGGAGCGCATCGAGCAGCGCACCGACACCCTCACCCACTGGGTGACCAACGTCGCCGGTGTACGGCGGGAGTTCGACGCGGCGATCACGGAGCAGCGGCCGGACGAGCGGGTCGCCTGGACCACCGTGGACGGCGAGGCGAAGCAGGCCGGTGTCGTCACCTTCCACCGCATCGACGACTCCACCACGAAGGTCATGCTGCAGATGGAGTTCGAGCCCGAGGGGCTGGCCGAGACGGTCGGCGACAAGCTCGGTGTCGTCAAGCGGCGGGTCTCCGGGGATCTGCACCGGTTCAAGGACTTCATCGAGCAGCGCGGCGGCCGGGAGACCGGGGCGTGGCGCGGCGGGACGGCCGGTCCGGGCGGCAGCCCGACGGCCGGTCCGGGCGGCGGCGGGACGATCTGATCCGTCGCGCGCCCGAGTGATGTGTCTAACAGTACGGAGAGGTCTTCCTGATCCTGGGTAGACGGCCTCCGACACCGGCCCGGCGGCCTCGGCCGCCGGGCCGTCCGGGGTTCCGCCGCTCGCGGCGTGGGCCCCTGCTGTCTGTCGTACGGAGGCCATCGGCCCGCAACCGGCCGGACGGGAGCGGAGCCGGGCCGCGCGGAAGGGAGAGGATTCACGTGCCGGAGCAGGATGCGGCCGCGTCGGCGTCTCGTGTGGTGAGCACGTTTCTGGAGCGGCGTCAGGAGCAGATCGCGCAGCGCTGGGCGGACGCTCCCTTGTTCCGCTCGGTGTTCACCGTCTCCCGCGACGAAGCGGTCGAGGCGTGCAAGGCCGTGCTGGACGCGCTCGCGGACGTGGCGATGAGCGGCCGGTTCGAGGACATCGACGCCCCCGGTTTCGGCACGGTGCGTGAGCAGCTCGGCCGTATGGCCGCGACCCGGGCCCGTACGGGTTCCAGCCCGGGGCAGATCTCCGACGAGGTGGCCTCGCTGCGCGGCCCGGCGGTCGATCTGCTGCGCGAGGAGTTCTCCGATCCGTCGGGACCCGAGGCGCAGGAGGGTCAGCTCGCCCTGACCCTGATCATGGGCACCCTGCGTCTGGTGGTGATGGAGACGGCGCTGCACGCGGGTGAGGACCTGATCCACCGGCAGCGGCAGCAGCTGCTCGAAGTGGCCACGCCCGTCATCCAGTTGTGGGAGGGCACCGTCGCCGTGCCGCTGATCGGCACCCTGGACAGCGCGCGCAGCCAGGTGGTCATGGAGTCCCTGCTGGAGGCGATCGTCGAACAGCGGGCCCGGTACGCGATCCTGGACATCACCGGTGTGCCCACCGTGGACTCGCTGGTCGCGCAGCACCTGATGAAGACGGTGGCCGCCGCGCGGCTGATGGGCGCGGAGTGCATCGTCTCGGGCATCAGGCCGGCGATCGCGCAGACCATCGTGCAGCTCGGCATCGACCTCGGGACGGTCGTCACCCGGTCCTCGCTGGCCGACGCGCTCGCCTACGCGCTCGGCCGGCAGGGCATCGAGGTCTCCGCCCGCACGGGCGCCGGGGCGGGCACGCGGTGATCCAGCCCTTCTCCGGTCAGGTTCAGGTGCCCGTCCTGGCGCTGGGCGACATACTGCTCGTCTCGCTGCAGGGCGAGTTGCACGACGGCATGGCCGAACAGCTCCAGCACGACATCTCCAGCCGTGTCGCCGCCAGCAGGGTGACCGGTGTGGTGATCGACATCTCCGGCGTCGAGATCGTGGACTCCTTCCTCGGCCGGGTGCTCGCGGAGATCGCGTCGACGGCGCGGCTGCTCGCCGCCCGTACGGTGCTGGCCGGTATGCGGCCGGCGGTCGCGATCACCCTGGTCGAGCTGGGGCTGACCCTGCCCGGTCTGACCACCGCTCTCGATGTCGACCGCGCCATGGAACTGCTCTCACCGGAGGAGAAGTGATGCCGGCGTCGTCCGGCCAGGCCTGCTCGACCCGTCTGCCCATCGGCTCGGACGGGGATCTGGCCTACGTCCGGCAGCAGGTGCGGCAGTCCGCGGCGGCGCTCGGCTTCGGCCTGGTGCAGCAGACCAAACTGGTGACCGCGGCCAGTGAACTGGCCCGCAACACGCTGGTGCACGGCGGCGGCGGGCGTGCGGAGATCACCCCCTTGGAGCACGGCGGCGTTCCGGGGCTGCGGATGCGCTTCACCGACGAGGGCCCGGGCATCCGGGACCTGGACCTGGCGATGACCGAGGGCTACACCTCCGGCGGCGGTCTGGGTCTGGGACTGAGCGGTGCCAAGCGGCTCGTACAGGAGTTCGCCGTGGACACCGCGCCCGGCCGGGGCACCACGGTGACGGCCGTCGCCTGGGTCACTCCGGTGCCGCCGGCCAGGACGGCGGTGTGATGGGCCGGGTGTGGGAGATCCCGGTGCACGACTCGACACGGGTCCGGGACGTCCGGGTCGCGGCCGAGGCCGCGAGCGCCGTCGCGGGTCTCGGTCAGGAGCGCACCGCGGCGGCCGCGCTGGTCGCCACCGAGCTGGCGACCAATCTGCTCAAGCACGCCGACGGGGGCCGCATGGTGCTGAACCTGGTGGACGGGCCGGACGGCGACGCGCCGTCGGTGCAGCTGTGCTCGCTCGACCAGGGGCCGGGCATCGCGGACGTCGGCACGGCCCTGCGGGACGGGTTCAGCACCGCCGACGGATCCCTCGGGGCGGGCCTGGGCAGTTGCCATCGGCTCGCGAACGCCTTCCACCTGCACAGCGTCCCCGGCAGCGGAACGGTGGCGACGGCCCGCGTCGACCAGGTGGCCGCCGCCCGGGCCGGCGGCGCCTCGGCGCGGGAGGTACCGGTGGGCGGAATCACCGTCGCGCTCGACCATGCGGAGCACTCCGGGGACTCCTGGAGCTGGGCGCGCTCCGGTCCCCTGCTCACGCTGCTGCTGGCCGACGGTCTCGGGCACGGCGCCAAGGCGGCCCACGCCTCCACCGCCGCGGTCGAGGAGCTGCGCGGTACCGCGCATCTGCCACCGGTCGAGATACTGCGCCGTCTGCACACCGCCCTGCGGCGCACCCGGGGCGCGGCCGCCGTGGTGGCGCAGGTGGACACCGAGCGGCGGGAACTGCGCTTCGCGGGGGTGGGCAACGCCGGCGCCCGGCTGCGCACGGGAGACACCTGGACGTCCCTGATCTCCCATCCGGGCATCGTCGGGGCCTACTTCCCGGCACAGGTTCCGCTGCGCAGGATGCCGTGGCACGCGGACAGCCTGCTCGTCGTGCACAGCGACGGGCTGCCGGGCCGCTGGGCGCCGCCCGACGACCCCGGGCTGCTCGCCCGCGACCCGACGGTGGTCGCCGCGACGATCCTCCGCGACGCGAGCAGCCCCGCCCGCCCCGTACGCGACGACACCAGTGTGGCCGTACTGGCCCCCGACCGCCGGACCAGCTCCCATGACAGCCGCCCGTGACCTCTGGACCATCGACTCGACCGCCGACGCGGCCCGCGCCCGTGCCGTGCTCGCGCGGCTGACGGCGGACGCCGGCCTGCCCGCGCTCGACCGTGCCCGGTTCCTGACCGCGTTCACCGCGCGGCTGCGCCGCTGTATCGGCGAGGGCGGCGCCGAGGTCACCGTCCGCGCCGACGCCTCCGGGCAGTTGCACGTCGCGGTACGGCGACCCGGCCGGCCCGGGGCGTGGCGGCACACCCTGACCTGTCCCCGCCCGGTGGCCACACCGCTGCCCACGCCCGCCGAGCTGGACGGCACGCGGCTCGCCGAGGCGCTGCTGGACGCCGACGCGGACGCGGACGCGGTACTGGAGAGCCTGACCGAGACGGAGGAGATGGTCGCCTTCCACCGGGACGAACTCCACCAGACCAACCAGGGGGTGCTGGCGCTGCACGCCGAGCTGGAGGCGGCGGCGCTGGCGCAGGACGAACTGCTGGACGCGGAACGGGCGGCACGCACCGCGGCGGAGAACGCCCGGCGGCTGCTGACGTTCCTGGCGAACGCGAGCGCCGCCCTGAACGCCTCCCTCGAACACGACGACATCCTGCGCAGGCTGCCCGACCTGCTCGTCCCGGAGTACGCCGCCGACGTCGACATCTGGCTCGCCGACGACGGGCGCACGCCGACGGACACCCGGGCGGTCGCCACGCTCACCGCGGCCCGCACGGGCCGCCCGCAGCACGCGGCCCGGCACCCCGGCGAACTGCCCGGCGTGGACGACCTGCCGCCCTCCCCCCTCTCCCCCGAACGGCCGCTGCTGTGCATCCCGCTCGGCGCGCGCACGGTGCAGGGGGTGCTGACGCTGACCGCGCCGGGCGAGCGATTCGACCCGGACTCCACCGTGATGCTGCTGGAGCTGGGCCGGCGGGCGGGGATCGCGCTGGACAACGCCCGCCAGTACGAGCAGCACCGGGACGTCGCCGAGGCGCTGCAGCGCGCGCAGCTCACCGAACTGCCCGAGGTCCGGGGGGTGTCACTGGCCGCGCGCTATCTGCCCGCGACCCGCGGCCTGAACATCGGCGGCGACTGGTACGACGCGTTCCCGCAGCCCGACGGCAGCGTCCTCGCGGTGATAGGGGACGTCACGGGGCACGGGCTGCGCGCGGCGGTGATCATGGGTCAGCTGCGCACCGCCCTGCGCGCGTACGCCGTCGAGGGCAACGGCCCCGCCCGCATCCTCACCCTGCTGCACCGGATGCTCCGCCACCAGCAGCCGGAGCTGTACGCGACCTGCGCCGTCGCCCGTTTCACCCCGGGCGACCCGACGGTGGTGTGGGCCGCCGCCGGGCATCCGCCGGCCGTCACCCGGGATCCCGACGGCAGGGTCGGTGTCCTGGACCTCAAGCCGGGGATCATGCTGGGTGTGCCCCTGGCGTACGAGTACGAGGAACACTCGGTGCGACTGCCGGCCGGCTCCACGCTGGCGCTCTACACGGACGGTCTCGTGGAGCGGCGGTCGGCCGGGATCGACGCGGGCATCGACCGGCTCGCCCGGGCCCTGGAGGCCCTCGGGGCCGCGGAGTTGGACGACCTGGACGCGGCGGCCGAGTCGCTGCTGAAGCCGATGCTGCACGACTCCGAGCACGACGACGACGTCTGTCTGCTGCTCTGCCGCACCTCGGAGTCCTGAACAGCCGTGCGCCGGCCCCCGCGCGAGGGGGCCGGCGCACGCGACGACGTCACTGCGTGGAGCAGGTGCTCCCACCGGCCGGGTTCAGCAGCCCGATGACGTCGATGCTGTCGCCGCACAGGTTCAGGCCGAGGTCGACCGGAATCTGGGTGACGTTGCCCGAGAGGACGCCCGGGCTGTTGCTGGCGGTACCGGTCGTGGGGTCCGGGTCGGCCGCGTGGGCGGCCGTCGTGCCGGCCAGCGCGAGGGAGCCCGCGAGAACCGCCGCCGTGGCAAAGCTACGCATACGCATGTGTGTTGCCTCACTGGTTGACGTAGGGACCCTCTCATCACACCGGCTGGGCGCGGCGGCCGCCTGTTGGAATACGCCGTTGGGTGACCGGCGCAGGTCAGGGGCGGTTCAGGAGGCGGAGGAAGCGTTTCCGGAGCGGGTCGTCGCCCGCAGTTGGCCACGTCGCCGCTCCACGGCGGGGCGCCGTCGCCGCGGGCCGCGCCCGGTGGCGTCGAGCGGGACGCCCGCCGTCTTCGGCGCGCTCTCGCCGTCCTCGGCCGGGGAGGGGCGCCGGCCTTTCACGTGGGGGAACGGTCCCGGGACCCGTCGGGGCCGGCGGAGGCCGGCGCACCGAGGGCCCCGGGCCGGGGCGTCCGAAACCGGGGAGCCGTGCGGCCTGTCCCGTGGGGTGAAGTCGGGTCGGGAACGCGGAGTGTCGTCCGCGCTTCCGGCCCTTCGGACACGCACCCGGACCCGGGTACCGTCGGCGGGGTCAACCGCCCCCAGCCGAAAACGGGTTCGGAGGAGGGCCGTTGCTTGACCCGCGAGCGGACCGGCACACGGCCGCCCGCATTCGCCACCCTAGGTGCTGCGCGCGGACCGCGCAGTTCGGCCGGCGCCGGCCGACGACCGAGCCCGCTCCCGCGCGCCGGGCGGACGCGCGGGAGCGGGGCGTGCGTCACGGGAACGAGGTCACCTTGGAGGGAACGGTGTCCGTCCCCGAGGTGGGCGCGCCCGTGCTGTTGACGACATGGGCGTACTGGCCCTTGCCGCCGAGGGAGATCACCTGGAGGTCGTGCATCCTGACCCCCGTGGTGACCGGGACCTGGAAGCCGTGCGCCTGCACGATCGTGGGATCGGACGTGTAGTTGCAGTAGCTGCCGAGGCCCCACGCCTCGTGCGTGGTGACCGAGTCGGCGACCTTGTAGGCCGCGTAGCCGACGATGCCGTCGTGGGTGATGGCGGCGGCGTTCGGGGCGTCGTACGCCTTCTCGTTCTGGAAGAAGATCGTGCGGCCGCGTTCTCCGCTCCAGTACACGTCGTACTTGTTGAAGTGCTCGACGAACAGACCGGTGGCGAGGACGTCGTCACCGTTGACGCGCAGGCCGTAGTCGGCGCGGTTGGTGTCCCAGCCGGTGCCGCTGCCGTGGTCGGCGCGCCAGATCCAGGTGTGGTCGACGATGACGTCGTCGCTGTTGACGACGACGGAGTTGGTGGCGAGGCCGGGTCCGGCGCCGCCGATCCGGACGAACACGTCCTGCATGGTGGTGGGGTTGGCCGAGTGGTCGGCGGTGGCACCGGGTTCGCCGATCCGCAGCAGGGTGTCGGAGTTGACGGGGCCCGCGTCGATGAGGAAACCGGCGAGCTTCACACCGTCGACGTCGGCGACGTGCATGGCGTCGACGCCGTTGTCCGGGACCAGGGTGGCGAGACCGAGCCCGAGGACCACGGTGTTGGCGCGGGTGACGTCGATCGTCCGGTCGAGGTGGTAGACGCCGGGGGTGAAGAGGAGGTTGAGGCTCTGGGCGAGGGCCGCGTTGATGGTGGCGGCGGTCGCGCCCGGCTTGACCACGTAGAACTGGTCGAGCGGCAGGGAGGTGCCCGCGTCGGCCGGCCAGGAGACGCCGCGGGCGTTGGTGCGCTTGGCCGGGACGAACACCTTGTAGGCGGTGCCGTCCAGGTAGAGGAACGGCTTCTCGCGCGAGACCGGTGTGGTGTCGAGGGTGGTGTAGGGGCCGTTGTCGAAGTTGGTCGCGGGCGCGCCCTGCACGCCGGAGAAGGTCATGTTCCAGACGCCGTTGGTCCAGCCGCCGACGGAGCTCTCGCGGGTGTACCACTGCTGCTGGGAGTAGGGGCCGACGGTGCCGTCGATCTTCGAGTCGGCGATGTAGCCGCCGGAGGCCCAGCCGTAGCCGTTGGGGGCGAGGTTGAGGCCGCCCTGGACGTGGATGCGGCGGAACGGGGCGGCCTGGGCGACCGCCCAGCGGTCGGTCCCGTTGGACGGCCTGATGGCGAGGTTCTCCGCCGAACGCCAGAAGTTCTGGGTGGCGTTGCCGTTGAACCAGCCCGCGTCCACGGTGGCGTCGCCGTTGATCTGGGTGTCGTCGGGGTTCATGCCGAGGCCGGAGATCGAGGTGTAGAAGCCGATCTGGGCGTTGATGCCGTTGTAGGTGCCCGGCTTCAGCAGGAACTGGTAGCGGCCGGTGCCGAACTGGTTCGACTCCTGCTGCTTGAAGACGTCGTCGAACTTCTGCTGCAGGTTCGGCGTGGAGGGGTCGACCACGATGACGTTGGGGCCGAGGTCGCCGCCGCCCTGGACGGGCGGTTCGTCGCCGGAGCCGGTGTGCACGGCGGCCTCCCACAGGGAATAGCCGTAGCCGGTGCCGCGGGCGGTGCCGTAGACCCGGACGTAGCGGCCGGTGCCGCTGACGTCGTAGGAGGCGGTGCCGCCGGCCGCGCCGGTGACGCTCTTCAGGGTGTTCCACGTCTGGCCGTCGGAGGACGCCTGGAGCTGGAAGTCCTTGCCGTACGCCGCTTCCCAGCTGAGGTCGATCCGGCAGAGGTCCTTGACCGCGCCGAGGTCCACCCGGAGCCACTGCGGGTCGGTGGCCTGGCTGGACCAGCGGGTGCCGGTGTCGCCGTCGAAGGCGGCGGAGGCGGGGGTGCCGGCGTTCTCGGTGGAGGACGCGGTGGCGGGCCGGCCCTGCGCGGCGTTGGCGGTACCGCAGCCGGTCCGGCCGCCGCCCGTCGTGCCGTAGACCTGGAACTCCCAGAGGGAGTAGCCCCATTGGGTGGCGCGGTGCATGCCGAGCATGCGCACGTAGCGGCCCTGTCCGGAGACGTCGAGGGTGTCGACGCCGCCGTCGGAGCCGGTGACGGACTTCAGGTCGGTCCAGGTGCTGCCGTCCTTGGACAGCTGGACCTTGTAGTCCTTGCCGTAGGCGGCCTCCCAGGTGAGGACGACCTGGCTGACCGTGGCGGTGGCGCCCAGGTCGACCTGGTACCACTGGTCGTCGGTGGCGGCCGAGGACCAGCGGGTGCCGGTGTCGCCGTCGACGCCCTTGGCGGCGGAGGTGCCGGCGTTCTCCTCGGAGGACGCGGTGGCCGTCTTCCCCTGCGACAGCGGGGTTTCGGCCGCGGCGGCGGGTGGATGGGTGGTGGGCAGGGCGATCAGTGCCGCCGTGGCGGCCAGCGCGATGCCCAGGGATCTCAGTCTCATGTGGTGGCTCCATGCGGCTGCGGAGGTCAGGAAGCTGACCCCATGGCTTAGTTCATGTTTTGATTTAAGTGATGAGCCAAGCGGGCGGCAAGCCTTCGGAAGTCAAAACCTGAAATACGCGCGACCTGGCGTGCCCGTGCGCCAACTCCGCTACCGCGTCTGGTTCTTGACCATTTCCAGCAGCGCGGCGTGGGTTTCGTCGTCGGCGGCCGCGATCAGTCCGCCCGCGCCGCTGTGCGGGGGCCGGCCGTCGATGCCGGTCACCGTGCAGCCGGCGGCCTGGCACAGCGCGATCCCGGCGGCGAAGTGCACGCTGTCGCGCAGGTCGCCGTCGGTGACGTACGCGGCCCTGCGGCCCGCGGCGACCCAGGCGACCGCGAGGGTGGTGGACACCACTCGGGGGCGGAACCGCCGGCCGAAGCCGGGGTCGGCCAGCAGCCGGACCGCCTGGAAACCGGGAGCGTTGGGGAACGGCGGGTCGAGGTTGACGTCCACCAGCCGGGACTCCGGCGAGGGCGCCGGCTTCTCGTCCCGGCCGTCGCGGTGGACCAGGGCGCGGTGGCCGTCGGTCCAGAACACCTCGTCGCCGAACGGGTCGGCCGTCGCGGCCGCGGTGATCCCGTCGCCCTCCCGCAGCGCCACGTTCACCCCCACCAGCATGTTCCGCACGGCGTAGTTGAGGGTGCCGCACAGCGGGTCGACCAGCCAGCGGCGCCGGCTGCCCGCGGCACCGCTGCTGCCGCTCTCCTCGGCCGTGACGGCGTCGCCGGGCCGCGCGGTGCGCAGGACGTCGAGGATGGCCTTCTCGGCCGCGAGGTCCGCCGCCGTCGCGAAGTCACCGGCCGACTTCTCGAAGCGGTCCAGGCGCCTGCCGTACATCTCGCGGACCACCGCGGCTCCCGCCCGCGCCGCCGTACGGGCGAGGTGGGCGTCGGACCCCGAGTCGGTCATCTGCATGCGGGCAGGATAGCCGTCTCCC
Source organism: Streptomyces sp. NPDC002386 (assembly GCF_053593175.1). Taxonomy (NCBI): domain Bacteria; kingdom Bacillati; phylum Actinomycetota; class Actinomycetes; order Kitasatosporales; family Streptomycetaceae; genus Streptomyces; species Streptomyces sp. NPDC002386. Next base: position 30,125 of record NZ_JBSFBX010000005.1, on the reverse strand, counting down.
CCTTCCGCCGAACTTCACCTCCTCCCGGTCGAGTTGACCCGTTCAGCACTCCGTCGGGGAGACCTCGTCGAGCGGGGTCTCCCAGTCCAGCCGGCGGTTCGGCATGTCGTCCTCGCGGGGCGCGCCGGGGGCCGCGGAACCGTCCCGCGCCGGACTGTGGGTACCGCGCGAGATGGCGCCGCTGACGGTGATGTTGCGCTCGGCGCGCGGTCGGCGGTGGCGCTCGTACGCGGTGAAGGCGGTCCGCGGGTCCGGGAGGTCGCGCAGGGCCTTGGCGAGGACGACGGCGTCCTCCAGGGCCATGGAGGCGCCCTGGCCGGTGGCCGGCGAGGCCGCGTGCGCCGCGTCGCCGAGGAGGAGGACGCGGGCGGTGTGCCACGGGATGCCCAGCGGCATCTCGGTGGCGTCGGTGGCCATGAGGGTCTCGCCGCAGGCCTCGACGATGTCTCCGGCGGGCGTGGCGTCCTCGCGCAGCAGCGGGAGCAGTTCGCCGCGCAGTTGCGCGGGTGCGGGGCTCGCGGCGCCGCCCGCGGGCATGGGGTCGCCGTCGACCCGGGCGAACCAGTACGTCTCCCCCGCCGGAGAGACCGCGTACCCGAACGCGGCCCGGCTGCCGCGCACCATGGTGATGACGCCGGTCGCGCCCGGCGCGGGTGCCGCGCCGGTGTAGCCGTAGTAGACGCGCTGGCCCGCGTACCGGGGCCGGGCGGCGGGCGCCACGACCAGCCGGCGTACGGCCGAGTTCAGGCCGTCGGCGCCGATCAGCAGGTCTCCGGTGGCGCTGCTGCCGTCGGAGAATCGCGCGGTCACGCCGTCGGTGGCTTCGTCCACGGAGACCAGGCGGGCTCCGTGGCGCAGGGGCGTGCCCCGCCGGACCGCCTCGGCCTGCAGGGCCGCGTTGAGATCGCCGCGGCGCAGGCAGCGGTAGCGCAGCGCGGGGTCGTCGGCACCGGCGAGCGGCGCGCGCGCCACCTCGCCGCCGCCGCTGTCAAGCAGGCGCAGGGAAGTCAGCGGAAAACCGATGGCGGTGACGGCGTCCGTGGCGTCGATCTGCGCCAGGGCACGCATGCCGTTGGCCGCGAGGGTCAGAAAGGCGCCGAGGTCCTCGGCGGTGCCGGGGTGCGCCTCGAAGACGGCGACGTCGTGCCCGGCCTTGCGCAGGCCCAGCGCGGCCGCCGTGCCCGCGATACCGCCGCCGATCACCAGAATGCGTGCCATCGGTACCACCCACCGTTCCGTTCGCGTGCCCCGACGGGTGGCAGAGCTACGCCATCGACGGCCGGGCGGGCAAACCGGCACGCCCACATCCGGTCGCCTCCGCAAGGGACGGGCGGCCACAGGGACCGGGCCCCGGGCCGTTCGGGAGACCGGGCGGCGACTGGCGCGATGACGACCATGATCCCGGCCCGTGCCGGGCACCGCTGGCACACTGCCTGATCGACGTGCGGAGCAGCACGGCGTCCACGAGAGGCGGTACACCATGTCCCTGTCCGAGCCGGCCGCTCCGCGGCCCGCCGATCTGCTGGCCGCCATGCCCTTCGCGGCGGGCCTGGGCATCGAGCTGCCCGAGGCCGGCGCCGAGCGCACGGTCGGCGTTCTCGCCTGGTCCCCGGAGATCTGCACGGCGGGTGGCGCGCTGCACGGCGGCGCGCTGATGGCGCTGGCGGACAGCGTCGGCGCCGTGTGCGCCCACCTCAACCTGCCGGCGGGGGCCACCGGCACCTCGACGGTGGAGTCCAAGACCAACTTCCTGCGGGCGGTCACCGCCGGGCACGTCCGCGCCACGGCCCGCCCGCTGCACGTCGGCGGCACCCTCGTGGTGGTGCAGACCGAGCTGCGGGACGACCGGGACCGGCTGGTCGGCCTGACCACGCAGACCCAGATCGTGCTGCGGAAGAGCGGGTCCTGATCCCGGGCTGACACCGCCCCGCCCCTCGCACTCCCCGCGCCGCGAGCGGGCAATGGAGTAAAGAAAACGTATGGTCTAGTCCAAGGACCTCTTTGGACTAGACCAACTCATTGACGTGACCGCAACAGCTCCCGGACGCTGGGGCGACTCCCCGCTGGGCAACCCCCACCCCCACCCCCTGGAGGCACGCAGTGAGACCTCTTCGCGCATGTCTGGGTGCGGCGGCCGCCGTCGCACTGGCCGCCGCGGGCACCACCGCCCTCGTCACCACCAGCGCCTCCGGCGCCACCAACGCGCTGAGCGACCGGTGGTACGCCGCGGCCCCCTACCTGATGCCGACGGACAACGACCCGCCGGACGCGGCCGCCATCATGGACGCCACCGGCCTCAAGGCGTTCCAGCTCGCCTTCGTCCTCGCCCCGAACGGCGGCGGCTGCTCCCCCACCTGGGGCGGCACCTCCCCCGTCTCCTCCGACACCGCCGTCCAGTCGGTCATCAACACCATCCGCGCCAAGGGCGGTGACGTCTCCGTCTCCATCGGCGGCTACGGCGGCACCAAGCTCGGCCAGGCGTGCGCCGACCCGGCCGCCACGGCCGCGGCCTATCAGCAGGTGATCACCAAGTACGGCCTGCACGCCATCGACTTCGACCTCGAGGAGCCGGAGTACGAGAACAGCGCCGCGATCAGGAACGAGATCGGCGCCGCGAAGATCCTCCAGCAGAACAATCCGGGCCTGTACGTCTCCGTGACCACCGCCGGCACGGCGGACGGCACCGGCTGGTTCGGCAAGCAGATGCTGCTGGAGGCCAAGTCCCAGGGGTTCACCCCGAACAACTTCTCCATCATGCCGTTCGACGGCGGCTTCAGCGGGGCGGCGAGCCAGACCGCGGCGCTGACCGACTTCAACTCGATCCTCCGGTCGACCTTCGGCTGGGACCAGGCGACCGCCTACGCCCACGAGGGCTTCTCCGGCATGAACGGCCGCAGCGACACCGGTGAGTACTTCTCCCAGGCCGACTTCCAGACCGTGCTGGACTACGCCACCGGTCACCACATGGACCGGTTCACGTTCTGGTCCCTGAACCGCGACCGCCAGTGCACGCCGGCCGACAACGGAGGCCGCACGTCCGGCACTTGCTCGAGCGTGGCGCAGAGCTCCTGGGACTTCGCCAAGTACTCCGTGAAGTTCGCGGGCGTCACCCCGCCCACCACGACACCCACTCCCACCCCGACCCCGACCCCGTCTCCGGGCACCTCCTGCAAGACCGCCTGGAGCTCGGCCGCGGTGTACACGAAGGACAACGAGGTCTCGTACGGCAAGCACAACTGGAAGGCCAAGTGGTGGACCCAGAACGAGGTGCCCGGCGCCTCGGAGTGGGGTCCCTGGCAGGACGAGGGCGCCTGCTGAGCCGCTTGACGTGCTCGGACCAAACCTGGCGCCGAACAGCTGTCCCTACCGCGGACACACGGCGCGACCTGCGCGATTGGTACATCCGGGCGTACGGTCGTAGCGTCGATGTGCACGCGGTCGGACACGGAACGGCAGTGGGAGCGGCCATGCGCGGATCATTGGTGGGAACGGCAGTCACGCTCGCGGCGGGAGCCATGCTCACGGCGGCCATGACGACGGCCTCCGCGACTCCGCCGGGCACGTCGGCCGCGCAGGCCCGGCGGACGCAGCCGGTGCTGGTCGACTGCTCCTTCCAGCGCACCGTCCGCCCGGCCGACTACATCCTGGCCTGCGGCGACGGCAACAGCCGCCTGCTGGGGCTGCACTGGACCAAGTGGGGCTCCCGGGCGGCCGTGGCCGAGGGCCTGAACGCGGTCAACGACTGCAAGCCGTACTGCGCGGCCGGCAAGTTCCACTCGTACCGGGTGACGGTGCGGCTGGACAGCCCGGCCCCGTGGCAGAAGCATCCCGGCGTCCAGCGGTTCAGCCGGATCACCCTCACCTACGAGGGCGCCCGGCCCGCGGGCTTCGACCAGGTCGTGAGCTACCCGCTGCCGAGCTGACCGGCACCTCCCGACCGGCACCGAGCCGGTCCGTACGCCCGCGCGCCGCGGCCGGTGACATCCGGCCGCGGCGCGCGGGCGCCGCCGTCAGGCGATCTCCACCAGCAGGTCTCCGCCCTCCACCTGCTGGATCCGGTTGATGGCCAGCCGGGACACCCGGCCCGCCTTCGGCGCGGTGATCGTCGCCTCCATCTTCATCGCCTCGATGGTGGCCACGGTGGCGCCGGCAGCCACCTCGTCACCCTCGGTCACGGCGAGCGTCACCACGCCGGCGAACGGCGCCGCCACGTGGCCCGGGTTGCCCCGGTCCGCCTTCTCCGTCACCGGCACGTCCGAGGCCGCCGCCCGGTCCCGCACCTGGATGGGCCGGATCTGGCCGTTGAGCGAGGACATCACGGTGCGCATACCGCGCTCGTCGGCCTCGCCGACCGCCTGCAGCTCGATCAGCAGCCGGACACCGGGCTCCAGGTCGACGGCGTACTCCTTGGCCGGGCGCAGGCCGTAGAAGAAGGCCTTGCTGTCCAGCACGCTGGTGTCGCCGAAGCTCTGGCGGTGCGTGTCGAACTCGCGGGTCGGGCCGGGGAACAGCAGCCGGTTGAGGGTCGCGCGGCGGTCCTTGGCCAGCCCGTCGCGGTCCTCGGCGGACAGCTCGGGCGCCGGCCTGGCAGCCGACCGGCCCTGCAGGGCCTTGGTGCGGAAGGGCTCGGGCCAGCCGCCGGGCGGGGTGCCCAGCTCGCCGCGCAGGAAGCCGATCACCGAGTCCGGGATGTCGAACCGGTCCGGGGTCGCCTCGAAGTCCTCCGGCGAGACCCCGGCGCCGACCAGGTGCAGCGCGAGGTCGCCGACCACCTTGGACGACGGGGTCACCTTGACCAGCCGGCCGAGGATCCGGTCGGCGGCGGCGTACATCGCCTCGATGTCCTCGAAGCGGTCGCCGAGGCCGAGGGCGACGGCCTGGGTGCGCAGGTTGGAGAGCTGCCCGCCGGGGATCTCGTGGTGGTAGACCCGCCCGGTCGGGGAGGCGAGACCCGCCTCGAACGGGGCGTAGATCCTGCGCACGCCCTCCCAGTAGGGCTCCAGGTCGCCGACGGCGCCCAGGTCGAGGCCGGTGGGCCGGTCCGAGTGGTCGGTGGCGGCCACGAGCGCCGACAGAGAGGGCTGCGAGGTCGTACCGGCCATCGAGGCCACCGCGCCGTCGACCGCGTCGGCGCCCGCCTGGATCGCGGCGAGGTAGGTCGCGAGCTGGCCGCCCGCGGTGTCGTGCGTGTGCAGGTGCACGGGCAGGTCGAACTCGCGGCGCAGCGCGGTGACGAGCTTGGCGGCGGCCGGGGCGCGGAGCAGTCCCGCCATGTCCTTGATCGCCAGGACGTGGGCGCCGGCCTCGACGATTCTCTCGGCGAGTCGCAGGTAGTAGTCGAGGGTGTAGAGCCGCTCGGCCGGATCGTTGAGGTCGGCGGTGTAGCAGAGGGCGACCTCGGCGATCGCGGTGCCGGTCTCCCGCACGGCCTCGATGGCCGGCCGCATCTGGCCCACGTCGTTCAGGGCGTCGAAGATGCGGAAGATGTCGATGCCGGTGGCGGCCGCCTCCTGCACGAAGGCGTCGGTCACCTCGGTCGGGTACGGGGTGTAGCCGACGGTGTTGCGGCCGCGCAGCAGCATCTGCAGGCAGATGTTGGGCACGGCCTCGCGCAGGGCGGCCAGCCGCTCCCAGGGGTCCTCGGCCAGGAAGCGCAGCGCGACGTCGTACGTGGCGCCGCCCCAGCACTCCAGGGACAGCAGCTGCGGCAGGGTGCGGGCCACCACCGGGGCGACGGCGAGGAGGTCCTTGGTGCGCACCCGGGTGGCCAGCAGCGACTGGTGGGCGTCGCGGAAGGTGGTGTCGGTGACCCCGATGGTCGGCGACTCGCGCAGCTGCCGGGCGAATCCCTCGGGACCGAGTTCGACCAGCCGCTGCCGGGAGCCGGCCGCGGGCTCCCCGGCCGGGAGCGAGGGCAGCTTGCTGACCGGGTCGAGCAGCTCGGGCCGTTCGCCGTGCGGCTTGTTGACGGTGACGTCGGCCAGGTAGGTGAGCAGCTTGGTGCCGCGGTCGGCGGAGTGCCGGGAGGTCAGCAGGTGCGGGCGCTGCTCGATGAAGGAGGTGGTGACCCGGCCCGCCTGGAAGTCGGGGTCGTCCAGGACCGCCTGCAGGAACGGGATGTTGGTGGCCACGCCGCGGATGCGGAACTCGGCCACGGCGCGCCGGGCCCGTCCGACGGCCGCCTGGAAGTCCCGGCCCCGGCAGGTCAGTTTGACCAGCATGGAGTCGAAGTGGGCGCTGATCTCCGTACCCGCGTGGGTGGTTCCGCCGTCCAGTCGGATGCCGGAGCCGCCCGGGGAGCGGTAGGCGCTGATCCGGCCGGTGTCCGGGCGGAAGCCGTTGGCCGGGTCCTCGGTGGTGATGCGGCACTGCAGGGCGGCACCGCGCAGGGTGACGGTGTCCTGGGACAGCCCGAGGTCGGCGAGGGTCTGGCCGGAGGCGATGCGCAGCTGGGCCTGGACGAGGTCGACGTCGGTGACCTCCTCGGTGACCGTGTGCTCGACCTGGATGCGCGGGTTCATCTCGATGAAGACGTGGTTGCCGTCGCGGTCGAGCAGGAACTCCACGGTGCCCGCGTTGCGGTAGCCGATCTCGCGCGCGAAGCGCACCGCGTCGTCGCAGATCCGCTCCCGCAGCCCGGGGTCGAGGTTGGGCGCGGGCGCCAGTTCGATGACCTTCTGGTGGCGGCGCTGGAGCGAGCAGTCGCGTTCGAAGAGGTGGATGACGTTGCCCTCGCCGTCGGCGAGGATCTGCACCTCGATGTGGCGCGGGTCCACGACGGCCTTCTCCAGAAAGACGGTCGGGTCGCCGAACGCGGACGCGGCCTCGCGGGAGGCGGCCTCGATGGACTCGCGCAGCTGGGCGGGCTCCTCCACCCGGCGCATACCGCGACCGCCACCGCCGGCGACCGCCTTGACGAAGACCGGGAAGCCGATCTCCTCGGCGGCCCGCACCAGTTCGTCCACGTCGTTGGAGGGCGCGGAGGAGCCGAGCACGGGTACGCCGGCGGCGCGCGCGGCGGCGACCGCGCGGGCCTTGTTGCCGGTCAGCTCCAGCGTCTGCGCGTCCGGGCCGACGAAGGTGATGCCCGCCTCCTCGCAGGCGCGGGCCAGTTCGGGGTTCTCGGAGAGGAATCCGTACCCGGGGTAGACGGCGTCCGCGCCCGCCCGGCGGGCCGCGCCCACGATCTCCTCGACGGAGAGGTAGGCCCGCACGGGGTGCCCCGGTTCCCCGATCTCGTACGCCTCGTCGGCTTTCAGCCGGTGCAGTGAGTTGCGGTCCTCGTGCGGGAACACGGCGACCGTGCGCGCACCGAGTTCGTAGCCCGCGCGGAACGCGCGAATCGCGATCTCCCCACGGTTGGCGACCAGCACCTTGCGGAACATCCTGGATTCCCTTCAGCTGCCTGGCGGCGACAAACACCATGGTGTCAGCCATGCCCTGCCGTACGTCGCGGCAACATTAGGGGGTACCCGTACATGTCGAAGTGCGAAAAGCGTCACATTGACGCTTGCGGACCTCCGGCCCGGGTCCCTCGGGGCCGGGTTGACTTCGAGCGCGCTCCAGCTCGTAGCGTCACCGGCGTCTCGTGACACCGGGCCCGCGCCGCCGGGTCCGCCGCACGGGATGCCGGGCGGCCGGATCCGTCTTTGGATGGACGAGGGCCCCCGGGCGTACGGAGACGCATCACGATCGAGTGGGCACGGAAAGGCTGGGACAGCACATGCGACAGCGCAGTCTGCGGGATCTCCAGGTATCGGCCATCGGCCTCGGCTGCATGGGAATGTCCGCCTTCTACGGCACCGCCGACCAGGACGAGGGCATCGCGACCATCCGCCGCGCCCTCGAACTGGGCATCGACTTCCTCGACACCGCACAGATGTACGGGCCGCTGACCAACGAGTCACTGGTCGGCGAGGCGATCAGGGGGCACCGGGACGAGTACGTGATCGCCACGAAGTTCAACTACCGGATGGACGACGCGGTGCCGGGCGACATCAGCACGGTGGGCCGGCAGGACGGCTCCGCCGAGCATGTGCGCAGCTCGGTGCACGGCTCGCTGGAGCGCCTCGGCACGGACCACATCGACCTGTACTACCAGCACCGGGTCGATCCCCAGGTGCCGATCGAGGAGACGGTGGGTGCCCTCGGAGAACTGGTCGCCGAGGGCAAGGTCCGGTACATCGGGCTGAGCGAGGCGAGCGCGGAGACCATCCGGCGGGCGAACGCCGTGCACCCCGTCACCGCCGTGCAGAGCGAGTACTCGCTGTGGAGCAGGGACGTGGAGGCCGAGGTGCTGCCGGCCTGCCGGGAGCTCGGCATCGGCTTCGTGCCGTACTCGCCGCTCGGCCGCGGTTTCCTCGCCGGCCGCTTCTCCTCCCCGGACGAGCTGGACGAGAACGACTGGCGCCGCAGCAGCCCCCGTTTCACCGACGCCCACATCGAGGCGAACCAGCGGCTGGCGGCGAAGGTCAAGGAGATCGCCGCGGAGAAGGACGTGACCCCGGCCCAGCTCGCGATCGCCTGGGTACTGGCGCAGGGCGAGGACCTGGTCCCGATCCCGGGCACCAAGCGCCGTACCTATCTGGAGCAGAACGCGGCCGCGGCGGACATCGAGCTGACCAAGGAGGACCTCGCCCGCATCGACGCCGAGCTGCCGCAGGCGTCGGGCGAGCGCTACGACGAGGCCGGGATGCGGTCGGTCAACCGCTAGGGCGGTCCCGTCGGCCGCTGGTACGCCGCGCGGGGCACCCGGGCCGATACGGCTCGGCCCCGGGCCGGCGCCGACGACCGCGCGGCCCCGCCCCGGGTGGGGCGGGGCGGGACCGCGGGCCCGCTCACGGGGTCAGTCCGCCGGCTTCAGACCGGTGATCTTCAGGGTCTTCAGGTCGGACTGGACGTCGATCCTGGTGACCTGGGCGTTGCCGCCGTCGCTCCAGGTCAGCGTGACCCTGCTGGTGGAGTGGCCCATGCCGGAGCCGGTGTAGGCGACCTTCCACCTCACCGGCACGTTCTGCGCGAAGAGGATGCCGTCGGCGTGGTTCTTCTTCTCGTAGGCGCCGGCCTTCTTCTGGGCGGCGGCGGACAGGTAGAAGGCGCGCAGCGCCTTGGCGTTGGCGGCGGCCGCCGGGTCGTCGGCGGCCCAGACGGAGTCGATGTACGCGCCGTAGAAGTCGGCCACGCGCTGGGTGGCGTCGCGCGGGTCGCCGTGGGCCGAGGTCACGGCGCCGGGGCGGGCGTGGTCCGCGCCGGTACCGGCGAGGGCGGGCGTGACGGCGGCCAGGGTGAGGCCGGCCGTGACGGTGACGGCGGTCAGAAGAGTCCTGCGACTGCGGACGGGCATCTTTCTCATTCCCCCGTTTTATTCGCGACCGGGCCGATCCCGGACGCCGACGGACCGTAAGACCCCGATTACCTTCCGCCGGTTCCCTCTCCCCCGCCTCTCTTTTCCGTCTCTTTCCCCTTCTTTCCCGCCGGCCCGCCCTTCAGTCGGACCGGTCGCCGGGCGCGGCGTCGGGCAGTACGCGGAAGCCGGACAGTCCTTCGGGGTCCTCGGCGGCGCCCGTGCAGCGCGTCACGGTGGCCGCCGGCGGGCCCTGCGCCGCCCAGCGCGCGAGGTGGGCGACGTCGTCCGGCGGCCCCTCGAACACGGCCTCCACGTCTCCGTCGTGCAGGTTGCGCACCCACCCAGCCACGCCCCGCTCCTGCGCGAGCCGGCGGCAGGTGTCCCGGTAGAAGACCCCCTGGACGCGGCCGCTGACGCGCACGTGCTGCCGGACCGTCATCCCCGGGCGCCCCCGTCCTCGCCCGGCCCCGTCCAGGTCACGTCCCGGCCGGTGCGGGCCGGTGCTCCGTCCCGAACGGTCCCGCTGGGGCGCCGGTGGGCGAGCAGCGCCCCGGCGGCGGTGCGCAGCCGCCGGGCCGACGCGCGGCACGCGGCCGCCTGGCGTTCGAGGGCGTCGCGGCTCCCCTCCGGTGCCGCGGTACCGGTCAGTGCCGCGGCGGTGGCGAGCAGTCGCCGGGCGTACCCGTCCAGCAGGTCGGCGTCGGTGCGCAGGGCGATCGCCCGGTCGAGGAGGCCGGCGGGCGACGGCACGGTGCGGGACAGCAGCTCGGTCACGAAAGCTCCCAACTCGTCGATCGGTGCGTTCGGTTCAGCGCGGAAGGACGGCGCCGGCGCTGCGGTGTGCCGTGAACCGCGGGTTGTGCAGCACGAAGAGGGGCCGGGCCGCGTCGATGCCGAGCCGGCGCAGCTGTCCGGCCATGGGTTCGGCCGCCGCGGTGTCCAGACGCAGCCGCACCCGGGCGCCGGAGTGCAGCCGTGGCGCACCGTGCGCGCGGACCAGGGTGCGGACCGTACTCTCGTCGCGCCGGCCGTACAGCACCCAGTCCGCCTCCGGGCAGCGGACGCCGGGACCGAGGCGGCCCGCCACGACGAGGCCGGTCTCCATGGTGGCGAACCGTAAATGGCGGCCCATCAGGTCGGCCACGGCCGAGCCGAGGGTGGCGGGCTGGCCCCAGATCTCCCGGGCGACGGACCGCGCCTCCTCGCTGCTGACGGCGAGCGAGAGGACGTGCCGGCCGGTACGGCGCAGGTCGGCGCGGCGCAGCAGATCGGCGGCGACGTCGTAGGGGCGCGGCCGCCACAGGTCGGCCACCGGCACCGACAGGGCGACCTCCGTGTAGGGGCCGATGGTGGAGCAGCGGTGCTCGTACAGCGACAGCACCGCCAGCGCCCGGCCGCCCGGCCTGCCCGGCACCGTCCGGGTCCCGGCGGGCAGCAGCGCGTGCGCCGCGCCGGCGTCGACGAGGTAGCACAGGTGGACGGCGGAGGAGTCGTAGTAGCGCACCGGCACGTCCACCGCGCCGGTCGCGGTGGGGACGGACGCGGTCGGCAGGGTGAGGAAGGGGTGCCCCTCGGGCGGGTGGGCACGGTCGCGGATCCGGTAGGCCCGGGTGCGCACGACCGGACCCCGGTAGGGCGTGAGCGCGTCGTCGACGATCTCGCGGGCCTGCGGGACGACGGACCGAAGATGCTCGATGTAGTCGCGCACCGTGCGGCGCACCGCGTCCGGGCCGGCGGGGCCGGGGTAGTGCAGCACGTACCGGTTGGGGTGCGGGTCCGGGTCGGGGCCGGCGTCCGGGCCGCCGGGGTCGGGCACCATGTCGTGCTGGTCGGTGATGGCGGCGACCCAGGTGCGCGGGTCGGCGGTCCGGCGGCCGGCCGCCGGGGAGCCGACGGTTATGACGTGGGTGACCCGGTAGGTCCGGCAGAATTCCGGGTCCCGGGCGAGGTTCAGCAGCGCGGTGCCGCCCTCGCCGTGCCCGATCAGGGCGAGGTCGGCGCCGCGCGGCATGCCGTACTCCGCGAGAGCGAGCCGGATCGAGCGGGTGGAGGGGGAGTCGGTCGCGAAGAGGTCGTGCCAGGCGTCGGCGAAGTCACGGGGGCCGTCGTCGCGGGGCCGGCCGGGTGAGGTGCCGGGGACCTGGACCACGTAGCGGCCGACGCCGTCGGGCCCGCGCACGTTCTGCACCAGGATCCGCCCGTCGGTGGACAGTGCCCTGATGTTGCGCAGGAAGCCGAGGAAGGACCCCTCGGTGGCGATGGCCTGTCGCTCCTGGTCGGTGAGGCCGACGGCGTCGGCGGCGGCCTCACCCCCGTCCCGGGCCCCGGGCGGGGGGACGTGACGGGCGGACGGCTGCCCGTCCGGCGGTCCGGGTACGAGCGCCCAGCCGGGCCTGTCACCCTGTGCTCTCCCCTCCAGGAGCTCGCGTACGGCGCTGAGTTCGGCCATCAGGGGGGTGAGGCCGGACAGGGCGCGCTGCGCTCCCGGGTCCTGGAAGAGGGCGCGCAGGGCGCGTACGGCGGCGGGGTCGCGGCCGGGCGCGAGGGCGTCCGTCAGCCGTCGCATGCCTGGGTCCCGGGCGAACCCGGGGTGACCGGCCAGCACGGCGGCGGCCCTCAGCCGCAGCGCGGTGACCGCCACCCACGCGGGCAGGCCCGCACGGCCGGGCAGCCGGGCCGGACCCCTGGGGGGCGTGACCGCCGGGCTGCCGAGGCCCTGCCCGCCGGTCAGGGCGCGCAGCAGCGCCCAGCGGGCGGCGAGGGCGGTGCGGGGCCGGCGGGGTGCGGAGCCGGTGAGCCCCGGGTCGAGCAGCGCGGCGCCGGTCCGCGCGGAGACCGCGCGGATGCCCTCGGCGACGTCCAGGACGTCCTGTGCGCACCGGCGGAGGAGTTCCCCGGCGTCCTGCCCGTCCGGCTGTCCGGGAGCGTGGCCGTCCGCTCGCATCCGACGCTCCCTCGGCTCGATGACGTGCGTGCGCGACCGGATCCGCGAAGGCCGGCCGCGGTCCCATCGTGGGCGAGGGACATCGCGCCCGCACCTCCACCTGCCGGGCGGCCCCGTCCTGACCAGGCGGAACGGAATTCGGCCCGGTCGGTCGGGCACCCGAACGGCCCATCGGCGGGCGGGGCGGCCACGCCGGTGCGGCGGCGTCGTTCAGGCGTCGTCCATGAGCCCGGCGGCGAGCGTGGCACCCAGTTCCCAGCAGGCCTCGACGTCGGCCTTGCCGGGTGCGCCGGTGACGGTCACCGCGTCGGCCGTACGGCGCCAGCCGAGGCCGGTGGTGACGGACTCGACGGCGCGGACGGCGCCCGTGACGTCGTTGCCGCCGTGCACGTAGTAGCCGAAGGGCCGGCCCCGGGTCTCGTCCAGGCACGGGTAGTAGATCTGGTCGAAGAAATGCTTCAGGGCGCCCGACATGTAGCCGAGGTTGGCCGGGGTGCCGAGGAGGTAGCCGTCGGCCTGGAGGACGTCGGTGGCGGTCGCGGACAGCGCGGCCCGGCGCACGACGCGCACGCCCTCGATCTCCGGTGTGGTCGCGCCGGAGACGACGGCCTCGAACAGCGCCTGGCAGTGGGGTGAGGGGGTGTGATGCACGATCAGCAGGGTGGGCACGTCCCGAACCCTGCCCTGTGGGTGCCGTGCCCCGCAAACCGCGCCCGGCGCGCGGCGTTGTGGGGCACACGCCGGGAGTGCGACGATGCCGGGCACCCGCAGGGGACGACGGAAGGGGCCGTCTTGGCCGAGGACGATCACCGGGCGCCGGCAGCGGTCCTGTTCGACGCGCTGGGTCTCGACTACGAGAAGGCGTTCGCCGCCTCCGAGGCGCACCGCGACTCCCTGCGGTGGCTGCTGGAACGGCTGGAGCCGGGCAGCAGGGTGCTGGACGTGGGCAGCGGTACGGGGCGGCCGACCGCGGGGACGCTCAGCGACGCGGGGCACGAGGTGCTCGGCGTCGATGTCTCCCCCGTCATGGTCGACGTCGCCTCCCGGCAGGTCCCCGGCGCCGTCTTCCGCCTCGGCGACATCCGCGAACTGCCCCTCGAAGAGGCCTCGTTCGACGCGGTGTGCGTGTACTTCTCACTGCTGCAGATGTCCCGCGCCGAGCAGTCGGCCGTGGTGGCCCGGCTGGCGCGGGCACTGCGGCCGGGCGGGTACGCCGTGCTGGCCACCGTGCCCCTCGACCTGGAGGCCGTCGAGGGGCAGTTCATGGGGCAGCCGGTACGGGTGACCAGCTTCGCGGCCGGTGACTTCACGGCGCTGGTGACCGGGGCGGGTCTGACGGTCCTGGCGGAGGAGCACGCCGTGTTCGCCCCGGCCCATCCCGGCGCCGTCCCCGAGCCGCACCTGTTCCTGCACTGCCGGCACGCCTCCGGCTGAGGGCGCCGGCCGCGGTCAGGGCTGGACGGGCAACGCCCGGCAGGCGGAGCCGGCGGGCTTGCCGGCGAGGCGGTCGGCCAGCCAGTCGATGGCGTCGCCCTGGTCGGCGATCAGCGGGGTGAAGTGGTTGATCAGGGAGCGGCCCAACGGCGGCACCATGACCGGCACATAGGTGACGTCGGCGCCCTCGCGGCACCAGTCGGCGGCGAGCGCGCGGGCCTGCGCGTGCGGGACGAGGTCGTCGTTGACGCCGGTCGCCACCCTGACCGGGCCCGTCGGCTTCGTCCGGCCAATGCGCTGCCGGTCGAGGAAGTCCCGCAGGGCCGGCTCCGCCCCGATGACGTCGCTGATGGAGGAGCCGTCCGCCGTCCAGGCGGTGCTGTGGGCGGAGTTGTAGGAGAGGAGCGCGTCCCCGACGCACATCGTCGACAGGTCGGCCAGTGCGGCCTTGCCCGCCGCGTTGAGACGCTTGTCGGCGATCGGCCGCAGGGCCGGGTCGGCCTGCAGGAAGCCGTTGACCGCCCAGCCGAGGGCACCGGCCAGGTCGCTGCCGTCGATGGCCCTGGTGACGGCGGTCAGATCGGCGGGCGGCGCGCCCGAGTAGGTGCCGGCGAGGGTGATGTCGGGGGCGTAGGCGGGCTGGAGTTCGGCGGCGGCGGCCGTGGCGCCGCCGCCCTGGCTGTAGCCGTACAGCCCGACGGGCGAGGCGGCCGTCACGGACGTACCCGCCAGGTTCCGGGCGGCGCGTACGGCGTCCAGCACGGCGTGCCCGCCGTCGAGGCGGTTGACGTAGGTGTGCAGCCGGTCGATGGTGCCCAGACCCGCGTAGTCGGTGACGACGACGGCGACGCCCCTGGCGAGCATCCGGTAGATCGCCAGGTCCTCGTAACCGACCGACACGGTCCGGCCGTTGAGGCTGAGCGGGTGTTCCAGGCCGAGTGATGCGGCGCACTGGTCACCCTGCCCCATGGTGCCGGGCGCGACGGCGACGAGAGGGCGCGGCCCGCCGTGTCTCCAGGCGGCGGCCGGCTCGATGTAGGCGCCGGTCACGGCGACCGGACTCCCGGTCGAGTCGGTCGACTTGTACATCAGGCGGGTGGCCCGGCCCGGCAGGGGGCTGTCGAGGCCGGGCAGACTCAGGGCGAGCGGGAGGTGCTCGCTGCGGACCAGGGAGCCGTCGGCGGCGGGCAGGGTGGCGGGCGGATCGTAGAAGGCGGGGATGGTGACGCCCCGGGACACGACGGTCTCCGAGGCCGTGGCGGGGAGTGCGGCGGCGGTCTGTGCGCCCAGGCAGGCGGCGACGGCGACGGCGAGCACCGGGAGTACGGGTGTGTGCGGGCATGGCGGACCTCCCGAGTGGTGGGGCAGGGGGTACCGAAGTGGGTGGCACGGACCTTACTTTTGAGTAAGTTACTCGCGGTAGCCCGCGGTAGGTCACGGTTGGGCAATGAGACGCACCGTCAGCAAGCGTCCCGCGCGGATATGCCCCGCGGTGCCGCCGACCTCTCGGATACAGTGTCCGGCCGGACCATTGGGGAGAAGACGGTGCAGGTCAAGGTGGGGATTGTGCGCGGCGGAGCAGTGGGCCTGGCGGCCGGGACGGCTCTTCTCGCGGCGGTGTCGAGCGGGTGCGCCGGGTCGTCCGGCACGGGCGGCGAGGGCCGGCCGGCTTCGACGGCGACGGCGGCGGCGGCGGCCCGAACGGCGGCGAGCGGAGGGACGATCGGCGCCGCCGGTTCGGCCTGCGAACTTCCCGTCAGCTTCGACATGGCCAAGCACTGGAAGGCGAAGGGTATCGACGCCGAGGCGGAGCTGTCGAAGACGTCGAAGGACTCGGGCGGCGGCCTGTCGGGCGACCTCGCCGACGCCTTCCTGCGCCAGGGACCGGTCACCACCGCCTGCGAGATCGACGCCAAGCCCGCGGGCAACATCGGCTTCCTGCGCGTGTGGACCGGCAGGCCCGGCGGCCCCGGCGCGCGCGGCGCGCTGCGGGAGTTCGTGGCGGCCGAGGACGGCGTCAGCGAGGAGAAGTACCACTCCTTCAGGACGTCCGGCGGGGTGGCCGGCGTGGAGGTCGAGTACCTCTACACGAGCAAGCTCCTCGACGAGACCAAGAAGGAGACCGCGCTCGCGGTCGGCACGCCCGACGGACCGGTCGTGCTGCACCTCGGCGGCATGGACACCGAGGAGCACGAGGAGATGCGGCCCGCCTACGAACTCGCCAAGCGGACCCTGCGCGTCCACTGACGGCCGGGTTCGGCCGGCGGCCCGGTTCAGCCGTTCGCCGTGACCCGGCCCAGATAGGTGAGCGGGCCCGGGTCGCGAACCGGGATCTCGTGGAAGCCGAGACGGTCGTAGAAGGCGCGGGCGGCCGTGTTGGCGGTGACCATGCCGAGGTGGACGGCCGGAACACCCTTCTGGTGGAGGGCGTCGAGCAGCGCGCCCATCAACTGACGGCCGTGTCCGCGGCGCTGCCGCGCGGGCAGCAGGTCGATGTGCAGGTGGGCCGGATAGGCGGCGAGTTCGGGGACCAGCATGCGCTCGGGACGGTGCAGGAGACCGATCATCTCCTCACCCGGCGTACACGGAGGTGCCGCCGGGGCCGGGTAGCGGTCGATCAGACGGGGGATCCAGGTCCGCCGGAAGTCCTCGACGAAACGCTCGGTGTCCGCCGTGCCGATCACATAGCCCTCGGCCCGGCCCTTGCCGTCGTCCAGGACGAAGGCGAGGTCCGGGTCGAAGTGGCAGTAGGGCTCGGCGAAGATCGCCGGCATGAGGCGAAGGTCGGGATACAGCTCCCGGGAATCGCCGCCGTTGTGGGCGGTGCGGACGCAGACGTCGCCGACCGCGTCACGGTCGGCGGGGCGATAGGGACGGACGAAGGGGCTGGGGGCATCGGTCGGCATGGGGACATCCTCACGCCCATGGGAGCGCTCCCACAGGATGTGCGCCCGGTCCGGACGGCGCAACGGCGGCCGCACCCGCAGGGGGTGGGCCGCCGTTCGTGGACCGGGCCCGGGCCGGGGACCGGGCGGGATGGTCAGTGGGTCATGCGCTTGCCCTTGATCAGCATGAACAGGCCCGCCAGCGCCAGCAGGATCCCGATGCCCGCGGGCCACAGGTCGGCCCCGGTCTCGGCGAGTCCGCCCTGTCCGGCGGCCTGCGGTTCCGTCTGGGCGACCGGTGCCTGGGACTGCGCGTCCGCGGCCTGGGCGGCCGGGGTCTGGGTGCCGCTGCCGCCGTCGGCCGCCGGCGCGGGCGCCGTCCGGGTGGCCCGGCCGACCTCTCCCTTGCCGTCCGAACCGTCCGACGTCACCGTGTCGCCCTCGGTCTTCCCGCCGTCCTCGGCCGCCTCGGTGCGGTTGCCGTCAGCGGCGGGCTCGGTCCGCTTGCCGTCCTTGGCCGGCTTGCCGTGCTTGGTGGTGTTCGCCGGTTCGGTCGTCGCGTCGGTCCTGGGCTCCTCGGCCGGGGCGGAGGAACTCGGTTCGGCCGTGGCCGTGGCACCCGTGCCGGGATCGCCCGAGGCCCCGCCGCCGGGGGCGTCCGTCGCACCGTCGCCGGGGGCGTCCGACGCGCCGTCGCCGGGGCTCCCGCTCGGGGCCGCGGTGGCACCGGAGTCGTCGCCGCCCGCACCGCAGGTGCGGCCGGAGTTGATGCAGTCGACCATCTCGCGCATCAGGCCCTCGTCGAAGACGTTGATGAAGTCGCCGTGGTCGGTGACCGGCTTGTGCAGCTGCTCCGGGAAGGAGTCCACCGCGAACAGCGGTACCGTGCGCCCGCCGTCGTTCAGGCTCGGCGCCTTGACGTCGTAGACGATGCGCTGCACCAGTTGCGGGATCGCCTGGAAGCCCGCGGGGCACGCGCCGTCGGGCGCCGCGAACGCCACGTGCGTACGGTGGTTGGCGCTGTCGATGTTGCGGCCGTCCCAGCAGCTCTGGAAGCGGAAGGTACGCACCACGTCACTGCCGGACGGACACAGCGGGTACTTGTCCTTGAGCTGCCGGTCCTCGAATCCGGTGCAGCTCCAGGAGGCGTTGGCGTTCGTGGGGCCGTTGACGAAGGCCTTGGCGTCACCGGTGATGATGCGCAGCAGGCGCGGCATGGCGGTCACCTTGCCCTGGGGGCTGCCGACGAAGGTCAGCGTGACGTCCTTCGGCGTGACGATCTGACCCGCGTTGCCTTCGGTGCCGCCGCCGGGCGCACCGGCGTCCCGCTCCTGCTTGCCGTTCTGCAGGCGCACCACCGGCCAGTAGTACGTCGACCTGTCACCCTTGTCCACGCAGCTCGTGTCGGCCTTGGCCAGGTCGTCGTCGCTGGCGAACGCGGTGTTGGACTGGTTGCCGACGTAGTCGTGGAAGTGGTGGGCGCCGTTGGAGACGCCGGGGGCCACGATGACGTTGTCGGAGTTGAACAGGCCGTTCGCGTTGACGCCGCACTCGGTGGTGAAGGTGCCGCGCGAGGCGCCGTCCCCCTGGGGCGGCTTCGGCGCGTTGGGCTGCACTGCGGTGATGTCCGTGTAGTCCGAGGCGACGGGCCCGTTGCCGCCCTGGCCGGTGCCCGCCTGTCCGGCCCCGTTCTGCCCCTGGCCGCCGCCCTGCTGTCCGGCGCCGCTCGGCGAGGCGGTGGCCTGGCCGGTGCCGTCCGCGCCGCCGTCCGCGCCGTCCTGGCCGGGGCGCAGAGTGCAGGCCGCCAGGGACTCCAGCCCCTCCGGCCGGTCCCCGACCCGGTCGATGGCGACCGCGATGCGCTCGATCGTCGCCGTCCGCTTCTCCTTCAGCGGGTCCATGATGGCGCCGTCGGCGGCGTTCGGGTCCTGGCGGATCTCCTGGGCGGACGCCTGGAGTTGCCGGTAGGCGGCAGCCGTCTGCTGGTCCAGGTCGGCGAGTTCACGGTCGACGTCGGCGCGGGCGTCGTCCGGGACCGAGGTCAGACGGCTCCCCACGTCCGGGCAGTCGATCGTGGCCATACCGGCGGACCTGACCTGTCCGGTGGCGTCCTGGCCGGAGCCGCCGCCCCAACCGCCCTCCGTGGCCGAGGCGTAGACGTTCGCGGCGACGAGGCCACCTCCGCCCAGCATCAGGGCGACTGCTGCGAAGGTCGCGCGTCGTGCGCCGGTCGGGCGTCTGCGCCTGTTGCTTACCACGGTGGTCCCCTTGTGTGGAGCGGTCGGTCGGGCATGGAGTTCCCGCGTCCCATACGCAGGGCGGGCCCGCGGCGTTCAGCCGAATCGGTGATTCACCGGGATCTCACAGGAAACCGTGGTCACACCGGCGGCGGCAGCGTACGGCAACGCGAGGCGGGTGGCAGGGCCATGAAAAGACCGAAGAGCTTTCCCACTCGGACAGCACCGCGAACATCACAAATACGTATCGGACATTCCGCCCTGCAACCTTCACACCGAGCACACAAGTTGGCTAGGTTGACCGCCAGGCCGCCGGACCGCGCCGACGAACTCGCCGTGGCGTCCGGGGCCGGGGCTCGACCGACCCCGGGATCGGCCCAACTGCCCCGCGGGGCAAGGAAGGAGCACGTCTTCCATGGTGCCGGAGGGCCGCGACGAGGTTCGGCAGCGGATCGACTTCCTCTACGAACAGGCCGAGAACGCGACGGGGAACTACAACGCCACCCGGGCCATGTCGGCGGCCGGGAGGAACCGCGGGGTCGCGCTGTCCAAGAGGTCCGGGCCGCGTGCGGACGCGGACCTCGACGCGGTGGCCCGGCAGTGGTTCGACGGGGCGCGCGCCATGCGTGGCCCGACGGTTGCGGCCGTGCTGCCGGCCGACCGCCTGCCCGAAACCCCGGTCGGCCCGGCGCGGTCGTGGAACCGCGCGAACGGCGGGGACCGGGACGCGTTCAGCGTCGCGCTGCCCGAACTCGCTCCCGGCTCCGCCGGCCGGGCCTCCGATCGCGCGGTGGCCGAGCTGACGGGCGGGCCCTCGGCGGCACCGGACGGCCGTCCCCGGGCCGCTCTGGAGGCCGCCCCGTCCGGCGCGCCGGGGGGCCGTCCGGAACTCCCGGCCGCTCGTCCCGCGGAACTCGCGGTCGCGGGTCCGGCCGGGCTCGCGGTCGCCCGCCCCGCCGAACTTACGCCGAAGCAGGACGAGTTGTCCGCTCCGATACCCATCGAGGCGAGCGGCTGGGGCACGGCGGAACCGGCTCGCCCCGGCGCCTCGGAGACGAGTCTCCCAGGCCCGGCGGGGACGGCCGTGCTGCCCGTCGGCACCCTTCCCGTGCCGCGGACCGCCCCGGCGCCGATACCGAGGGACCCATCCGCCCCCGGCCCCGCCTCCCGGCGCCCCTCCCCCGCCGAGTCCAAGGCGGGCCACCGCCGCAGACTGACCGCGGCCCGCGACCTGCTGGCCCGGCATGCCGCCCGGCTCACGGCCCCCGCGACGACGTCGCAGCCCCTCACCGCCGAGTGGGAGCAGCCCGCGTGGACGGCACCCGGTACGACGGCCACGGCAGGCGCGCCCGCCCCGGCAGCGACCCATGACCTCGCCGACCCCCTCGGCGGCACGGGCTCCTTCATGCGGCCTCTCGGCGACGCCGGCACGGACACGGGCGCTTTCCCGGGGTTCGCCGTCACCGACACCGTCGGCACCGGCTCCTTCACGCACCCCCTGGGCGACGCCGGCACGGACACCGGCGCTTTCCCGGGGTTCGCCGTCACCGACACCGTCGGCACCGGCTCCTTCACGCACCCCCTGGGCGACGCCGGCACGGACACCGGCGCTTTCCCGG
>NZ_JBSFBX010000005.1:0-9564 GCF_053593175.1 Streptomyces sp. NPDC002386 | reverse complement strand
CCGGGGTTCGCCGTCACCGACACCGTCGGCACCGGCTACTTCACGCACCCCCTGGGCGACGCCGGCACGGACACCGGCGCTTTCCCGGGGTTCACCGTCACCGACACCGGCTCCTTCGCTCCGGTCCCTGCCCCGTTCACCCTCGACACGCGGGCGGACAGGGCCATCGCGTTCGCCCGCGCGCAGATCGGCAAGCCCTGTGTGTGGGGGGCCACCGGACCGGACTCCTACGACTGCTCCAGCCTCACCCGGGCCGCGTGGCAGGCCGCCGGGGTCACACTGCCGCGCGCCGCGCACGAACAGGCACTGTCCGGCACTCCGGTCACTCTCGCCGCGCTCGAACCGGGCGACCTCGTCCTGTTCTTCGACGACGACCGGCACGTGGGCCTGCACACCGGAGGCGGCATGATGATCCATGCGCCGGGCCCGGGATCCACCATCCGCGAGGAGTCGGTCTACGGCGCCGGCGAGTCCGCGATCCACCGGGTGATCCGGCCCGCCTGACCCGGTCCGACCGCGCCCCGGTCCGGACCCCGGACCGGGGCATAAGCGGCTCCTTGAACCCCCATAAGATCAGCTTATGAGGTCATAGACCGGACCCGCGTACTAACTTAGGGCTGCCTTAGCTTAGGCTTCCCGATCGAGCGAGTCTCCTTTTTCAGGCTCGAATGTTCACGCTCGAAGGGAACTGATCATGCCGCGCCCCCTGCGGGTAGCCATCGTCGGAGCCGGCCCGGCCGGGATCTACGCCGCCGACGCCCTGCTCAAGTCCGAGGTGGCCGCCGAGCCCGGTGTCTCCATCGACCTCTTCGAGCGGATGCCCGCCCCGTTCGGCCTGATCCGCTACGGCGTGGCGCCCGACCACCCGCGCATCAAGGGCATCATCACCGCCCTGCACCAGGTGCTCGACAAGCCGCAGATCCGGCTCTTCGGCAACGTCGACTACCCCACCGACATCAGCCTGGACGACCTCCGGGCGTTCTACGACGCGGTGATCTTCTCCACCGGCGCCACGGCCGACCGCGAGCTGTCCGTACCCGGTGTCGAACTGGACGGCTCGTACGGCGCCGCGGACTTCGTGTCCTGGTACGACGGCCACCCGGACGTGCCGCGCACCTGGCCGCTGGAGGCCGAGAAGGTCGCCGTGCTCGGCGTCGGCAACGTGGCCCTCGACGTGGCCCGCGTACTCGCCAAGACGGCGGACGAACTGCTGCCCACGGAGATCCCGCCGAACGTGTACGACGGGCTGAAGGCGAACCGGGCCAAGGAGATCCACGTCTTCGGCCGCCGCGGTCCCGCCCAGGCGAAGTTCAGCCCCATGGAGCTGCGCGAGCTGGACCACTCCCCCAACATCGAGGTCATCGTCGACCCCGAGGACATCGACTACGACGCGGGGTCCATCGAGACCCGGCGCGGCAACAAGCAGGCCGACATGGTCGCCAAGACGCTGGAGAAGTGGGCGATCCGCGACACCGGCGACCGGCCGCACAAGCTGTTCCTGCACTTCTTCGAGTCCCCGGCGGAGATCCTCGGTGAGGACGGCAGGGTCGTCGGCCTGCGCACCGAGCGCACCGCGCTCGACGGCACCGGGAACGTGAAGGGCACCGGCGAGTTCAAGGACTGGGACGTCAGCGCCGTGTACCGCGCCGTCGGCTACCTCTCCGACAAGCTGCCCAAGCTGCCCTGGGACCTGGACTCCGGCACGGTCCCGGACCGGGGCGGCCGGGTCCTGGAGGAGAGCGGCGGCCACCTGCAGTCGACGTACGTCACCGGCTGGATCCGGCGCGGGCCCATCGGCCTCATCGGCCACACCAAGGGCGACGCCAACGAGACCGTGGCCAACCTGCTGGACGACCACGCGAACGGCCGCCTGCACACCCCCGCCGCGCCGGCGCCGGAGGCCGTGGACGCCTTCCTCGCCGAGCGCGAGGTCCGCTTCACCACGTGGGAGGGCTGGTACCGGCTGGACGCCGCCGAGCGCGCGCTGGGCGAGCCGCAGGGCCGTGAGCGCGTGAAGCTCGTCGAGCGTGAGGACATGCTGCGGGAGAGCGGCGCGTAACACCTGCCGGTGGACGGGGCCCGCCCCAAGCGGATGGGTGGGCGGGCCCCGTCCGACGGACCATTCTGGACGTCCGGGCAGAGCCGCGGGACGTGTGCACGGCGGTCGCGTGACGCGTGCGGCCCGCGCCCCGGGTGAACCGCGCGTGCCTCGTGTGAGCCGCGCGCGTCACGGGCACCCGGCGCGCGGCCCGTGCGCGGGAGCGCCGCCCGCGCGCCGGGCGCGTGGGCACACCACCGCCGGGGGCGTCCGCGACACGGCCCGCGCCTGTGTCACCGGCGGCGCGGCGCGCCGCTCGGGGCCCCGTCGACGGGTTCGGCCCCCTGGCGGTGATACTGGGTAGCGCACCTGCCCCCATCAGCAGATTGGCCCATGTCGAACTCCGCCGCCGACCACGCCACCATCCCGCAGACCCTCTGGGCGGCCCGTGGCCGCCACCCCGGCCCCGCCGCCGAGGACGTCGTCCGCCGCACCCTGGGACGGCACAAGGAGAGCGGGGACATCGACGACTTCGCCGAGCCGCCCGTGCCCGACGACTCCCCCGTACGGATCTTCGAGGCCCGCTGGCGGGCCGGCGGGACCGTGACCGTGCGGGCCCGGCTCACCCTCGTACCGCGGGCCGCCCGCCCCGAGGGGCAGGAGTGGACGCTCGTCGCCGAGGCGGAGCGGCCGTGGGACGAGACATGGCCCTCCCCCGCGACCCTGTTCTGGCCCGAGGCCGGACCGGCGGACGGCGCGGACGGCGACTGGGACCACCACCCCACCGTCGCCGGCCTGCGTCTCCGTCAGGTCAACCCGCTGCCCGACGACGACAAGGAGACACGGCGCCGGCTGAAGGACGCGGCCCGCGACTCCTGGTGCGCGCACCTCGTCGTGCACGAGGCCATGACCCCCGACGAACAGGGCAGGCTGCCCCTGGCCCGGCTGCTGCCGCCGGGGCTCCGGCACCGCGTCATGGAGCACCGGGCCGCGCCGCAGCAGCATCGCGGCGTCAACTGGGCGCTGAAGGACCTCGGCGTCGAGCTGCCCCGCGGCGGTGCCGTGCTGCTGCCGCCGGACCCGGCGCCCGAGGACTACGACAGCCGTGAGCACACCGTGCGCACCGTGTTCCTGGACGGCTCCGAGCCGGCCGGGCTCGTGGCGGCGCTGCGCCACTTCACGGCTCTCCCCCGGCCCCTGCCGCGTGGCGCGCTGGAGGCGCTGACGGACCTGCGCGAGAACTGGACCCTGACGACGCTCCAGGAGGAACTGGAGCGGCAGCGGGAGCTGGTCGCCATGTACGCCGACGCGCTGGAGTCGATGACCAGGTCCCGGGACCTGTACCGGGAGGCCGCCGAGCAGGCCCACCAGGCGCTGGCCGCCCTCCGTGACGCGCCCGCCCCCGCCGCCCTGCCGCAGCAGCAGCGGACCGCCGCCCGCACGCCCGCCGCGCTCCAGCAGCTGACCCGGACCTTCGAACGGCTGCGCTTCACCGCCAAGGGCCCGCGCCCGGCCGCGGATGGGCCCTCCGAAACCGCGGACGCCCCGGGCGTCCCCGGGCTTCCCGGCGTCCCCGAAGCCCCCGAGGTTCCCGAAGCCCCCGGCGTCGGGAGCTCCGGCAGCGCGGGCGCGGCGGAACGGCGGTAGTGGAGCCCCGCGCGAGGCGGTACGGCGGCCGGGACCGGGCAGAGGGAGAGGAAGGGGAACCGAACGGGGCCGCACCGGCCCGCCCCGTCCGTCACGAGGGACTGGAGGCCGCATGGATTCCACCGCGTTCTGGCTGGTGACAGGCGCCGTCGTCGCGGCGGTGCTGCTCGCCGTCGCCGTCGTCCTGCTGGTGCGCCTGGTGCGCGCCCGGCGCACGTTGCGGCGCGCCGGGCTCCCGACCGGACCGCGGTGGGTGTTCTGGGGTGCGGTCGCGTACCTGGTACTGCCCACCGATCTGCTGCCGGACCCGGTCTACCTGGACGACATCGCCGTCCTGCTCCTCGCTCTGCGCAGCCTGCGGGCCGGCCGCGTCCTGCCGGAGAGTACCGAGCCGCGGGCCGGCCGCGTCCTGCCGCCGACGACCAAGGAGTCGTGAACCGGCCCCGTGTGACCGGCCACACCGGTCCGCCGCGCGGCCGCGCGTCCCGTGCCCGCCCTGCCCGCCCGGCGCACCTGGCCGCGACGCGGCCGGGCGCCGGCGGCGTCCCGCCGCGTGCGCGGGCCGCGCCCCCGCCCGTCCCCGGACGTCCGGCGCGGACGCGGTGACCGGGACGTACGGCCGGCACCGCCGGAAGCCTCCTCGGTACACGCCCTCGCCACCCGGAGCCGCGCAGTGTAGACATGGGCTCATGGTCCGACTGCCCGGCCGGCCCGAGACACGGCCGCCCCGTTCGTTCGGGCATCCGCACGCACCGAGGCAGCAGGCACCCGGTGCGAACGGCGCACCGCCGGGCGTGCTGCGGTCGGCGGTGACCGGACGCAGCGTCGCCGGGCAGGTGTTCCTGCTGCAGGTGGTGATCGTGCTGCTGCTGGTCGTGTCGGCCGTGGTGGCGCAGGTGCTCCAGGTGCGGCACGACAGTGACCAGGAGGCCCGCAACCGCTCGCTCGCCGTCGCCGAGTCGTTCGCCAACGCGCCCGGCACGGCAGCCGCGCTGCGCGCACCGGACCCGACGGCCGTCCTGCAGCCGCGTGCCGAGGCCACCCGCAAGGCGACGGGCGTGGACTTCGTCGTCGTCATGTCGACCGACGGCACCCGGTACACCCATCCCAAGCCCGACCGGATCGGCAAGAAGTTCGTCGGGACGATCGCCCCGGCCGTCGCCGGGGGCACGGTCGTCGAGGAGGTCAACGGGACGATCGGCCCGCTCGTGCAGGTCGTGGTGCCGGTCAAGGACAAGTCCGGCAAGGTCGTGGGCCTCGTGTCGTCCGGGATCACCACGGCGCACGTGGGCGGGACCGCCGACCAGCAGCTTCCCCTGCTGCTCGCCGCGGCCGCGGCGGCGATGGCCCTGGCCACCGCGGGCACGGCCCTGGTCAGCAGACGGCTGCTGCGCCAGACGCACGGCCTCGGGCCGTTCGAGATGACCCGGATGTACGAACACCACGACGCGGTGCTGCACGCCGTCCGGGAGGGTGTCCTCATCGTCGGGGGCGGCGGCAGGCTGCTGCTCGCCAACGACGAGGCGCAGCGGCTGCTGGACCTGCCCGAGGACGCCGAGCAGCGGCATGTGCTGGAGCTGGGGCTGGACGACGAGACGGCCGGGCTGCTCGCCTCCGGGCGGGTCGCCACGGACGAGGTGCATCTGGTCAAGGACCGGCTGCTGGCCATCAACCAGCGCCCCACCGACCTGCGCGGCGGGCCGCCGGGCAGCGTCACCACGCTCCGCGACTCCACCGAGCTGCGCGCCCTGTCCGGCCGCGCGGAGGTGGCGCGCGAGCGGCTGAACATGCTGTACGACGCCGGGGTGGGCATCGGTACCAGCCTGGACGTGTCCCGTACGGCGGAGGAGCTGGCCGAGCTGGCCGTGCCCCGGTTCGCGGACTTCGTCACCGTGGACCTGTTCGACGCGGTGCTGAAGGGCGAGGAGCCGAAGCCGGGCACCGCGCTGCGCCGGGCGGCGTTCAGCGGCATCCGCAAGGACGCCCCGCTGTACCCGCTGGGTGAGCGCATCCGCTTCGTGTCGACGTCGCCGCAGGCCCGGAGCCTGACCACGGGGCAGTCCGTCGTGGAGCCGGTGCTCCGTGCGGCGCCCGGCTGGCTGGCGCAGGACGCGCGGCGCACCGGACAGGTGGTGGACTACGGCATCCACTCGCTGATCACCGTGCCGCTGCGGGCGGGCAGCCTGGTCCTGGGCCTGGCCAATTTCTGGCGGTCGGAGAAGCCGCAGCCGTTCGACGCCGAGGAGCTGGCCCTCGCCGAGGAGCTGGTGGCGCGGGCCGCCGTGTCCATCGACAACGCCCGCCGCTACACCCGTGAGCACAGCATGGCGGTGGCCCTCCAGCGCAGCCTGCTGCCGCGCTCCCTGCCCGAGCAGGGGGCCCTGGACATCGCCTACCGCTATCTGCCGGCGCAGGCCGGGGTGGGCGGCGACTGGTTCGACGTACTGCCGCTGTCCGGTGCGCGGGTGGCCCTGGTGGTGGGGGACGTCGTCGGGCACGGGCTGCACGCGGCGGCGACGATGGGCCGGCTGCGCACGGCGGTGCACAACTTCTCCGCGCTCGACCTGCCGCCCGACGAACTGCTCGGCCTGCTGGACGAGCTGGTGGGCCGGATCGACCAGGACGAGACCCCGGCCGACGGCGCCGCGGTCACCGGCGCGACCTGTCTGTACGCGGTGTACGACCCGGTGTCCCGGCGCTGCACCGTCGCCCGGGCCGGGCATCCGCCGCCGGTGCTGGTGCGCCCGGACGGCGAGGTGGAGTTCCCCGAGGTGCCCGCGGGTCCCCCGCTGGGCCTGGGCGGGCTGCCGTTCGAGACGGTGGACCTGGAGCTGGCGGAGGGCAGCAGTCTGGTCCTCTACACCGACGGTCTGGTGGAGGACCGGGACCGGGACATCGACGTCGGCCTCGAGCTGCTGCGCGACGCGCTGCGCCGGGCGCGAGGCGCCTCGCCGGAGGAGACCTGCCGGACCGTCCTGGACCGCCTCCCGGCCCGGCCCAGCGACGACGTCGCGCTGATCGTGGCGCGCACCAGGGTGCTCGGCGCGGACCGGATCGCCGAGTGGCGGGTGCCGTCCGATCCGGCGGCCGTCGCCGAGGTGCGGGCCTCGGTGGCCCGGCGGCTCGACGACTGGGGCCTGGAGGAGCTGTCGTTCACCACGGAGCTGATCCTCAGCGAGCTGGTGACCAACGCGATCCGCTACGGGCGCGGCCCGATCGGGGTACGGCTGCTGCGCGAGCGGACGCTGATCTGCGAGGTCTCCGACGGCAGCACCACCTCCCCGCACCTGCGGTACGCGGCGAGCACCGACGAGGGCGGCCGGGGTCTCTTCCTGGTCGCGCAGCTCGCCGAGCGCTGGGGCACCCGGTACACCCCCAACGGGAAGATCATCTGGGCGGAGCAGCCACTGCCCTGACGGCCGGGGCCCGCCGCGGCGGGCCCGGTGCCCGGTGCCGGTGGCGGCTCAGCCGAGGGCGCGGTCGAGGTTGAAGGCGGCGCTGATCAGGGACAGGTGGGTGAAGGCCTGCGGGAAGTTGCCCTGCTGCTCGCCGGTGCGGCCGATCTCCTCGGCGTACAGGCCGAGGTGGTTGGCGTAGGTGAGCATCTTCTCGAAGGCCAGCCGGGCCTCGTCCACCCGCCCGGCCCGGACCATGGCCTCGACGTACCAGAACGAGCAGATCGAGAAGGTGCCCTCGTCGCCGCGGAGTCCGTCGGGGCTGGCCTGCGGGTCGTAGCGGTAGACGAGGGAGTCGGAGACCAGGTCCTCGGTGAGGGCGTCCAGGGTGGACAGCCACTTGGGGTCGGTGGGGGCGATGAACTTGGCGAGCGGCATCATGAGCACGGCCGCGTCGAGCACCTCACTGTCCTCGTGCTGGACGAAGGCGCCGCGCCGGTCGGACCAGCCGCGGTCCATGATCCACCGGTAGATGGCGTCGCGGGACTGGCGCCAGCGGGGCAGGTCGGCGGGGAGTCCGCGCCGGTTGGCCAGGCGGATGGCCCGCTCCACGGCCACCCAGCACATCAGCCGCGAGTACAGGAAGTTCCGGCGGCCGCCCCGGGTCTCCCACACGCCCTCGTCGGGCTGGTCCCAGTGGTCGCACACCCACGCCACGAGGTGGCACACGTCGTCCCACTGGCCGCTGGAGATGGGCTGGGCCCACTTGTCGTAGAGGTAGATGGAGTCGATCAGGGCGCCGTAGATGTCGAGCTGGAGCTGGTCGGCGGCGGCGTTGCCGACCCGGACCGGGGCGGAGCCGAGATGGCCCTCCAGGTAGGTCAGTTCGCGTTCGGGCAGTTCGGTGCGGCCGTCGATGCCGTACATGATCTGCAGGGGGCCGGAGTGGTCGCCGCAGCCGGGGCTGATGTGCGTGGTCAGGAACCGCATGAACGCCTCGGCCTCGCCGGTGAAGCCGAGCCGCAGCAGCGCGTAGACGGCGAAGGCGGCGTCGCGCACCCACACGTAGCGGTAGTCCCAGTTGCGCTCGCCGCCGAGCTGCTCGGGCAGGCTGGTGGTGGGCGCGGCGACGATGGCGCCGGTGGGCGCGTAGGTGAGGAGCTTGAGGGTGAGCGCGGAGCGGTGGACCATCTCGCGCCAGCGGCCCCGGTAGCGGGACTGGTGCAGCCAGCGCCGCCAGTAGGTGACGGTGGCGTTGAACTCGTGCTCGGCCTCCATGTGCGGGCAGCCGCGCGGTGGCACCTCCTCCCCGGCCAGGTCCAGCGCGAACACCGCGGTCTCGCCCTCGCCGAGCTTGAAGTCGGCCCACGCGTCCCGCCCGTCGCACTCCATGACGACGGTGGAGGTGAGGGCCAGGGACCGCTCGGGGGACTCGAAGAGGAGCAGGCCGTTCAGCGGGCGCACCGTGTGCGGGTCGGCGCCGTAGTTGAAGCGGGGCGCGACCCTGGCGCGGAAGGGCACGGTGCCGCGCACGCACACCACGCGCCGGATCAGCCGGTGCCGGCCCGACTCGGCGGCCTGCCCGTCCCCGGTGACCGGCATGAAGTCCTGCACCTCGCCGACGCCGTCCTCGGTGAAGAAGCGGGTGATCAGCACGTTGGTGTCGGGGAAGTAGAACTGCTTGGTACGGCCCGGTACGGCGGCGGCCAGTTCGAAGCTGCCGCCGCGCTCGGCGTCCAGGATCGACGCGAAGACGCTGGGGGCGTCGAAGGACGGTGAGCAGTACCAGTCGATCGTGCCGTTGGTGCCGACCAGCGCGACACTGCGCAGGTCGCCGATGAGTCCGTGCTCGGCGATCGGCAGGTAGCGGGGGCTTCGGGACGACTCCTGCTGGAAGGGCATCTCGGCCATCGTGAGGCCTCCCCGGTGCGGGTCGGTGCGGTTTTCCAGGGTATGGGCGGATTTCCAGCTTACGGGCGAGTGCTTCGGCGCGGGCTGGGCAGGCGGTCCTCACCCCGCTCTGCGGCCCCTTCCGGATGCAGGGTCCGCCGCGGCGGTGAATGGTGAGAGTGTGCCCCGTTCGGCGGCACCGGCACGGATGCGGTCATCCGGACCGAGGAGGAGGCATCATGTCGACATCCACACCCGAAGGGTCCCGGTCGTCCGACGACCACTGCACCCCGGACGCCCTGCTCCACTCCGCTCCTTCACGGGGTCTGACCCCGGAGGACCTGGTGATGGCGACGGGCAGGGACGTCACCCCGGCGACTCTCGACTGGGCGCGCCGCAAGCTGGAGACCGAGGGTCCGTCGGCCATCGAGAAGCTGCTGCCCTGACAGGGCGGTCCGGGAAACAGGCAGGACACCAACGGGGAGGCGCCGGGGGGGGCCCCCCCCCGGCGGGGGGGGGGCCCCCCCGCGCCCCGGGGGGGGGGCGGGGCCCGGTGGGGCGGGGGGGGGGGGGGGGACGGGGGGGCGTGTAGGG